>JACQQY010000032.1 GCA_016206825.1 Candidatus Omnitrophota bacterium | reverse complement strand
GCTTAAATCCCCCCTGCCCCCTTTGAAAAGAAAAGGGGGTAAGGGCTTTCTTTTACTTAAAAGAAAAAGAGCCGAAGACCAACCCCCTTTTTATTTGAAAGGGGGCAGGGGGGATTTGATTGTACGGCTTAGCTTCTTGTGGCAAGGGTTCTCATTGCTTTTCCGTAGATCAATAGGTGGAAGAGATGGAAGAGAAGCGTTGACTTTATGGGGCGGCTATGGATAATAAGGGGGAAATTTAAAATTGTTTTGGCAAAGGGGTTAAAGATGGTTGAGCAGGTTATTAAAAGATTAAGCGAGTTTGGGGAAGAGGTAAGGCACCATCACGAGGATTATGCGGTGTCTTCGATTTCCGCCCTTCGGGAAAAGGGCGGGGTTTTGGAGCGGGGCGGGCTTCATTTTCATTTTCCCAAGGCCTTTGGTTTCTGTTACGGGGTGGATAAGGCGATCGACATGATTTTCGAGACCTGTGAGCGGTTTCTGACGCCCGAAAAAGCGGCAAAAAGCCAAAAAGGACAAAGACGGGTTTTTTTGACGGACCAGCTCATTCACAATCCTTCGATCAACCGAAAACTGCGTGAGATGGGGGTCCGCTATCTCAGGAGAGACAGAGACTGCCTTCTCCGGTGCGACAACCTCCATAAAGGAGACGTGGTGGTCGTCTCGGCCTTTGGGACGGATTTCAGGGATATCGAGAATTTGAAGAAGAAGGGCGTCACGATCGTCGACACCACATGCGGCGCCATTATCAACGTATGGAAGCGGGTCGAAAGCTATGCCCGTGAGGGGTTCATTACGGTGATGCACGGCAAGCGCCATCATGAAGAGACCCGCGCGACCGTCTCTCAAGCCCTGAAAGCGGGGGGGGCGTACATCATGATCGAGAACAAAAGGGAAGCCGAAGAGCTTGCCGACGTGGTCCGCGGGAAAATAAGGGAAATTGATTTCATCCGAAAGCATCGGGACGCCCTGCCCGAGCGCTTTTATCTCGAGTCCTCTTACGCCAGGATGGGCATGGCCAATCAGACGACCATGTTAAAAGAGGAATCCTTGGAGATCCAGGAGATTTTAAGAAAGGCCTTCGAGGAGCGTTTTGGCGGCGAGGGGGCGAAGCAGCGCTTCCGGTGTTTTGACACGATCTGCGGCGCCACCCAAGACCGGCAGGATGCTCTGAAAGAACTTCTCCAGAAGGAGCTGGATCTCATTCTGATCGTCGGAGGATTTAACAGCTCGAACACCTCTCATTTGGCGGAGATTGCGTACGAAAGGCTTTCGCTCTACCACATCGAGAGCGCCGGCGATCTTTTATCCAAATCGGAAATTCGGTCCCGCTGTCCCCGGGATGGGAAGGTGGAAGTGAGGAAGGGGTGGCTGAAGTCCCAGACCCGGGACATCGGCATCACTTCCGGAGCCTCCACCCCGGACGTGGTTCTTTCGGATGCGATCCAGAGGATTTTAGACCTCCGCTGAAACCCGCCGTTTCTCTCTAACTTTGACTCCAAACCCCTCCCGGACTCCAAACCCCTCCCGGACTCCAAACCCCTCCCGGACTCCAAACCCCTCCCGGCCTCCCCTTGTCAGGGGAGGGGAAGAACGGTTCTCCCCCTGACAAGGGGGAGTTAGAGGGGGTTTGGAGTTTCTCTAACTCCAAAGACGTCCAAAGACGTCAACTCTTTAATAATCATTGAACGGCAAGGGGATTTTGGCTATGATACGGGCGTTATGCCATCGGCGGCGACTCTTCTTGTTATCCTCCTTGCGCTCTTTGTTCTCTCGGCGTTCTTTTCGGCTTCGGAAGCTTCGCTCATCGCCTTAAATAAGGTTCGGTTGAGGCACCTGCTGGAGAAAGGCAAGCGCGGCGCCAGGCGCGTTTACGGCCTTGTGTCCCGGATGGACAAGCTCATCGCCACCATTCTGGTAGGCAATAATCTTGTCAACACGGCGATTGCGGCCATTGCCACCATTATTTTTACGCAGATCTTCGGTCCGGGGGCGGGGCTGATCATCGCCACTTTTTTTATCACGGTGCTCCTGGTCATCTTTGCCGAGCTTATCCCGAAGATTTTAGCGACCAATCACCCGGAGGGAACGGCGTTTCTCGCCAGGCATCTCGTTTCTTTTTTTATTTTTATTTTGAGCCCCGTCAGCGGCCTGCTGGCCGCGGTCAGCAACGGTTTTATCCGCCTTTTTGGAGGCAATCCGTATCATCGCTCTCCTTTGGTGACGGAGGAGGAAATCAAGATGATGATCACGATCGGAAAGGAGGAGGGGTTTTACGGGGAGAGCGAGCGGCGGATGCTCGAGAGGATTTTTCATTTCGACGAGATCGAGGTGCGGGACGTGATGACGCCGATCGAGCGGATGACCGCCCTTTCGGCGGACATGACCACCGAAGAGATCGAGCGGATTCTTCAGGAGGAGGGGCATAATCGAATCCCGGTTTATCAAGGCCAGAGAGCCGACGTCGTCGGCATTATTTACGTGAGAGATTTGCTCTATCTTTTTAGAAACAGCGCCTTGATTCACTTGCGCGATTTGATGAACGCGCCTTATTGGGTTTCGCCGGGCCAAAAGGTGGCGGAGCTCCTGAGGGAGTTTCAACGCAGGAAGCTTCAAATAGCGATCGTCCGGGACCCCGGGTCGGAGAAGGCGCTCGGCCTTGTGACCCTGGAGGATTTGATGGAGGAGATCGTGGGAGAGCTTGAAGATGCAGGGACCCGCCGATTGAAGAAATGAGGCGCTTTTATGATTTTGCCGTTTAGAAACGCGAAGCCGAGGATACACCCATCCGTGTTTGTGGCGCCGGGGGCGCATGTGATCGGGGACGTGGTCCTGGCCAAGGGGGCGAGCGTCTGGTTTGGGGCGGTCTTGCGGGGAGATCTTAACTCCATCCGGGTGGGAGAGGAGTCGAACGTTCAGGATGGCTGTGTCCTCCACGTCGACCGCGATAAGCCCTGCCTTTTAAAAAAAGGAATTATCATGGGCCACCAGGCGACCGCTCATGCGTGCATGGTGGAGGATGGGGTTTTGATCGGGATCGGGGCGAGAATTTTAAGCGGCGCCCGGGTCGGGGCATTCAGCCTGATCGGCGCCGGAACGGTGGTGTTGGAGGGGGCGAGGATTCCGGAGCGTTCCCTTGTATTGGGAGCGCCGGGGAAGGTCGTGCGAAGGTTGACCGATGAAGAGATCGCCTCCCACGTTCCTTGGGCAAAGCGATACAGACAATTGGCGGAGACTTACAGAAAGTATTTGGGGTAGGAATAGTGACACACCTGATTATCGTGCGGCATGCGGAGTCGGCGTTTAACGACGAAAACCGGATTCAGGGGCATTTGGATTCGCGCTTGACCCGGCGGGGACTCGAGCAGGCGAGGCTTTTGGGCCGGCGCCTTAAGAAATTTAAGATCGACCGGATCTATTCCAGCGATCTCGGACGGGCATACGCGACGACGCTGGAGATTGCCCGCCATTCCAAGGTTCCGGTGGTTCGCGATCCTCTTTTAAGAGAGATTCGCTTGGGGGATTGGGAGGGGATGACCCCGGAGGAAGTCGACAGGCTTTATGACAAGGGTTACCGGAAGTGGCTTAAAAAACCTTCTTCGGTGCATATCCCCAAGGCGGAGACGATCCGCCATTTTCGCAAGCGCGTTACGGAGCGCGTCAAAGCCCTCGCCCGCGCCAATCGCCGCAAGACGGTGTTGATGGTGACGCACGGAGGCGTGATCACGGCTCTTTTGGCGGATTGGCTTCGGGCCGATTTCGATCATCTTTTATTGAATCTGCAGATCGACAACACGAGTCTGACGATGGCGGACGTGACGGAAAGGCATGCGAGGCTCAAGTTTATCAATGATGCGACGCATTTTTGGGATGGGCATAGACCGTGAAAGAGCCTGGCCGGGTCGAATCGTCGAGAAATATCTTGGAGGACGCTCCCAAGGGGCTTGCCGCGCGTTTTGCGGGTCTTGGTTTTCCCGCCTACCGGGCGCGGCAGGTTCTGCGCTGGGTTTATGAGCGGGGCGTCTATGATTTTGACAAAATGACGGATTTGCCGCTGGAGATGCGGCGGAAGCTGAAGACTCTTTTTTCCGTTTCCCTGCCCGTTGTGGCCGGGAGTCAGCGATCGAGGGAAGATAAGAGCGTGAAGGCGCTGCTCAAACTTCAGGACGGCGAATTCGTCGAGACGGTTTACATTCCCGTTAAGGGGCGGGAGACGGTTTGCGTTTCCTCCCAAGCCGGTTGTAAGTTTCACTGCGCGTTTTGCGCGAGCGGACAGGGGGGATTTTTCAGAAATTTGACGGCAGGGGAGATCGTTTCCCAAGTGCTCGCCGCGAGGGACTTCTCGCCTCAGAAGAAAGTTTCTCACGTCGTGTTTATGGGGATCGGCGAACCCTTCGATAATTACAACGAGGTGCTGAAGGCCGTGCGTCTCCTGAATTCTCCGGAAACGCTGGGGATCGGGGCGAGAAAGATAACCGTGTCGACCTGCGGGATTGTGCCGAAAATAAAAGCCTTTGCCGGGGAAGGCCTGCAGGTGGAGCTTTCGGTTTCTTTGCACGGCGCGACGGATGCCGTGCGCGGGGCGGTGATGCCGGTGGACCGCGCCTATCCCGTCGGGGTTTTGATCAAGGCTTGCCGGGAGTACGCCCGGAAGACGAACCGGGCCGTGACTTTCGAGTATATTTTGATTCAAGGGGTGAACGCCTCCGAGAGAGACGCGAAGAAACTTGCCGGGCTTTTGCGCGGGATGTTGTGCAAGGTGAATTTGATTCCCTACAATCCGATCGAGGAGTTTCCGCATGCGGCGCCCTCTTACCGGGAGGTCGTTCTTTTTCAGAAGATCCTGCAAGGCGCCGGCGTTCAAACGACGGTGCGGTTTTCGAAGGGACGGGACATTCAAGCCGCGTGCGGGCAGTTGAGATCCGCTGCGCGTCATGAGTGATGGTTTATTGAGTTACGTAAAAGCAATGAAACATAAGAAGAATGGATACGCCTGCTCCTAGTGGAAGAGCTTAAATCCCCCCTGCCCCCTTTGAAAAGAAAAGGGGGTAAGGGC
>JACQQY010000031.1 GCA_016206825.1 Candidatus Omnitrophota bacterium | reverse complement strand
TAAGTGAAATTAATAAATCCGGGCCCCTCGACGGCGATTTTGGAAATCCTCGCCTCAAGTCCGGCGCGCTTAATGGACTCGCCAAGATGCCGCGTGATTTCTTCCGCAACGACGCGGGGGACCTTCTTGGCCGCCTTCGCCGCCTTGAGCGCCGCGTTCGTGGACAAATCCCCGAACTTCTCTTCCCTTGGCGCTTCAAAAGACGACGCCACATCTCCGGGAGACAAAACTTCTCCCGACGCTTTTTCCACGGCCTCTCCTAAAAATTTCGCGATCTCTTCCTTGATCGTTAACATTCGAACCTCATTTCACAAAACGCCTTCTCGGCGCGTCCCCCCACAGATTCTCCAGGTTATAAAACTTCCGGGTTTCGTGGTAAAACACGTGCACCACCACGTCCCCGTAGTCCAAGAGCGCCCAGGAGCCTTCGGCATAACCCTCACGGTGAAACGCCGAAAACCCTTTCTTTCCCAAAGATTCTTCGACCGCGTCCACGATCGCTTTGACGCGTACGGAAGAAGTCGCGCTCATCACCACAAACGTATCGCAGATCGTTGACTTATGGCTCATATCCAAAACTAAAACGTCTTCGGCCTTCCTGTCGATACCCGCTTCGCAGATCGCGCGAACTTTTTTATCGAACTCGATGGGACAGCCCTCCTTTTATGGTGAGCCTGTCGAACCAATCTTGCAAAACAGGCGTGATCTCCTCAGGGACAAACCCTTTCAAAGAGAGGCCTTTCTTCAAACGCCTCCGTATTTCCGTCGCCGAAACGGGCAAAGCCCGCAAAGGCACCGTCAAAATGGGAATGGGCGCTTTCGCCGTCAGGCGCCTCTGCCGCGTAAAAACCACAAAGCGGCAAAGCTTCGACACCTCGTTCAGAGATTTCCACCTTGAAAGACCCTTGAGGACGTCACTGCCCGCCAGAAAAAAAAGCACGGCTTTATCGCCGTAGACCTTTTTAAAATACCGAAGGGTATCCACCGTAAAGGAAACGCCCTCTTTCTTGATTTCATAAAGAGACAACTTGAAAAATCCCCGGTAAGGCCGCAAAGCCGCCCTTAACAGCTTCACCCTCAAAAAAGCCGGAAGAAGCGTTTCCTTCTCTTTTAGCGGCGTCACAAAGGAAGGGACAAAGACCACCTGCGTGAGATTCAGCTCCGACAAAGCCTCCCGCGCCAGTTTCAAATGGCCGTTGTGAACCGGATTAAAACTCCCCCCAAAAATCCCAACTCTCAAAACTATATCCTTGTCTAAACCATAATTTCCCGGCGCGGGTGACGGCGGCCGAAGCCCTTGCCAAATATCGTGATGACTTTTCGCGATATTTGGCGAGGTGGCCGCCGGCAGGACCCGCGCCCGGATCTAACGTCTTATCTGACCGTTCCCCAACACGACGTACTTATAAGAAGTAAGCTCCTCCAGCCCCATCGGGCCGCGGGCGTGCAGTTTGTCGGTCGAGATGCCCATCTCGGCGCCCATTCCAAACTCCCCTCCGTCGCTGAAGCGGGTGGAGCAATTGACAAACACGCAGGCGCTGTCAACCTCCTTGGTGAACCGGCGCGCCGCTTTCTTGTCTTCCGTCACGATCGCATCGGAATGATGAGAACCATACGTTTGGATATGGCCGATCGCTTGATCCAGATCCTTCACGACCCTCACCGCCAAGATAAGATCCAAATACTCCGCGTACCAATCCTCCTCCTCCGCGCTTTTGACGTCGGGAAGAATTCTCCGGGTCGTCTCACAGCCGCGGATCTCCACGCCTTTTTCCAGAAGCGCTTGGGCAACGCGCGGGAGAAAGACTACGGCAACCTTCTCATCCACCAGCAAAGTCTCCATGGCATTGCAAACGGCCGGGTTTTGCACCTTGGCGTTTAAAACGATCGCGGCGGCCTTTTCGAAATCCGCCTTCCGGTCGACGAACACGTGACAAACTCCCTTAAAATGCTTGATCACCGGAATCTTGGAGATTCTCGCCACTTCCCGGATCAACTCCTCACCTCCCCGTGGAATCACAAGGTCAATAACGCCGGAGAGTCCCAAAAGAGCGCGGACCGCTTCGTGATCGGCCGGCACGAATTCGGAGAAACCCTCCGGGATGCCCGCCTCCACCGCCGCCTCTTCCAGCACGTGATAAATCGCCCGATTCGAATAAAACGCTTCCTTCCCCCCTTTTAAAATCACGCCATTGCCCGACTTCAGGCACAAAGCCATGCAGTCGGCCGTGACGTTCGGACGGGACTCATAAATAATGAGGATAACGCCAAGCGGCACGCGGACCTTTTGAATCAAAAGGCCGTTTGGGCGCCTCCTTTCGGACAAAATCTTTCCAATGGGATCGGAAAGCTTCGAGATCGACAAGATCGACTCCGCCATCCCCCGCAACTTCTTTTCATCGAGGTGGAGGCGGTTCGTCAAGGCGGAGGAAAGGCCGCGCCTTTTGGCTGATGCAACGTCTTTTTCATTTTCTCTTAGAATAAGCTTTTTTCTCCGGGTCAGGGCCCCGGCCATTTTCGTTAAAGCCCTGTTTTTTACCGCCGTCGTCAAAACGGCGAGTTTCTCCGAAACCCTCTTAGCTCTGGAAGCCAATGAAACGATGTCGTCTTTTTTCATCGGTCATCCTTTCTGTCCCGAATGGACGTGATTCAAAAAATGCGAGATCCAATTCCTCCTCGCATGGCTTCTTTTCAAATGAGGCACAAAAAGCGTTCCGATATCCTCCGCCCGGAAAATACGGGTAAGGACGCTCTCATCCCGCCCATCCGCCAGGAAAACGGGAATGCCCGAACTCACGCACATCCGGATGGCTTGGAGCTTGGAACGCATCCCCCCCACCGTAAAAGAACTCTTGCTTTCCCGGACATGAGAGAAAAGCGACTCCTCCGTTCTTTCCACAATTTGAATGCGCCTTTTGACGGGCCCCTCCGCCGCATAAAGGCCGTTGGTGTCCGAGAGAATGACCAGCACGTCCGCTTGAAGCAAAATCGACAAAAGACCGGAAAGCCGGTCATTATCGCCGAAACGGATTTCTTCGGTCGCAACGGTATCATTCTCATTGATAATGGGCACAAGCCCCCACTTTTGGATCTGCTTCAAGGTGCGCTTCGCGTTCAAAAATCTTTGATGCCGGGACAAGTCGTCCCAGGTCAAAAGCACCTGGGCCGTTGAGAAGCCGTGCTCGGCAAAAGCTTCCTCGTAACACTGCATGAGATAACGCTGGCCGGCGGCGGCGGCGGCCTGCAGGGATTCCATTTTTTGAGGACGCGTCTTCAGTCCCAGGATCATCATCCCCGCTCCGATGGCGCCGGAACTCACGATCGAAACAGGAACCTTTCTCTTTAAAAATTGAACGATCTCCCCCACCAGATTCTTGACCACCCGCCGGTCGAACCGGCCATTTGTGGTCAAGACCGAGGTCCCGATCTTGATCACCAGGCTCCGAATGTCTTTCACAAAGAGTCTTCTCATCGTTCGATCTTTTGTCTTAACCGGTTTAAAAGTTCGGGAATGCCCTCTCCCGTGACAGCCGAAATGGGAAAGACCTCCTTTTTTACCCTCGTTTTGAATTTTTTAAGATAGACATGCGCTTCCGGAATGTCCATTTTATTCGCCGCCAGCACCTGCTCTTTTTTCGCCAAAACCCCTGAGTAACCGGCAAGCTCTTCGTTCAAAACGAAATAATCCGCAAGGGGGTCCCGCCCGTCAACGGCGGCCATGTCGACGAGATGCACGAGGACTCTCGTGCGTTCGACGTGCTTTAAAAATTCGAGCCCCAAACCCTTTCCCTCATGAGCCCCCTCAATAATTCCTGGGATATCAGCGACGACATAGGCTTCGTCATCACCAAATTTTACCACACCCAGCACGGGATTTTTAGTCGTAAAAGGATAAGCGGCGATTTTGGAATGCGCGTGCGTGATCCGTGAAATGAGCGTCGACTTTCCGGCGTTTGGAAAACCCACCAGGCCGATGTCCGCAATGAGCTTAAGCCGGAGCAGAATCTCCTTCGTTTCACCCGGCGATCCCGGCGTTGCCTGCCTCTGGCGGTGATTTCCATGCCCCTCCTCTCCTCCTTTGCAAACAAGGACATGGACGCCCGGGCCGTCCAAATCCTTCAAAAGCTCTTTCGTCTCGTGGTCATACACCTCGGTGCCCGGAGGGACCCTCAAAACGCAATCCTTTCCTTGATAGCCTCTTTTGTGATTGCCGGAACCGTTTCCTCCTTTCTCACCCGTAAAATGGCGGTTGAGCTGGAAATCCAAGAGGGTTTGGACGTGGGGGTTTGCCTCCAGGATGATCGAACCGCCGCTCCCTCCATCTCCCCCATTGGCGCGAAAATGTCCAGGGCGGCTTCGATCGAAACTGTGGCACCCCTTGCCGCCATGGCCGGCGGAACAGAAAATCACCGCTTCGTCAACAAACATAGGAAAATCCCTGGGGATGAGTTCTAAGAAGAAATGGTTGTGGCAGGAACCACATTGACTCGGTAGGAAGGGTTAAATTGGACGATGCCTTCTTTCAGCGCGTAAAGCGTAAAATCACGGCCCTGCCCCACCCAGAGCCCCGGCCAGAAACGGCTTCCCTTCTGGCGGACAAGGATACTGCCGGCCATGACCCGCTCGCCGCCAAAACACTTGACCCCGCGCCGCTTGGCATTCGAATCACGGCCGTTTTTAGAACTGCCTAAACCTTTTTTATGAGCCATGGATGGAGGTTATCCTTACTCGCAAATACTTCTGCCGGTGACCCCGTTTGGTCGCCGATTTTTCCCGGCGGATATACTTAAAAGAGATGACTTTGGGGGCTTTTACCTCGCGAAGGACCTCTGCCTCACAGTAAGCTCCTTTGACGAAAGGCCGTCCAACCTGGATGGCACCATCCTTGCCTAAAAGGAGGACTTCCGCAAACCGGATCGCGCTTCCTTTCTTGACCTCCAGAAGTTCGACATCCAGCTCGTCCCCCGACTTCACCTTATATTGCTTCCCGCCGGTTTTGATAATGGCAAACATAGCGCTTGAAACTACCACAGCCTTTTCCGCCTGTCAAGGATTCTCTTTATCCGCACCTCTTCCAGGTGAAGATGAGGATCTCCCACTAAACTCACGCGAGAATGGGTTTCCGCTTCCAGCATTCGCACAAGCTTCCGGTTGTCCCGATTCAAAACCTCCACCACGTCCGGCGACGCCGCGACTTCCGCATGCTCCCCTCTTTGCGCCTTGAGGAACCCGGACAATTTCTGAAGCGCTTCGATCGCGATGGTCTCGCGGGATTTTACGACCCCCTTTCCATGGCAATAGGGACAAATCTGGGTCGAGGCGCTCTCCAAACTCTTCCGCATCCGCTGGCGCGTCATTTCGACGAGACCCAGCTGTGAAAGGCTGATGACGCTCGTTTTGGCCCGGTCCCGGCGGAGGGCGTCTTCCAGGATCTTCAGCACCGTGCGGCGGTGCTCGGGCCGCTCCATGTCGATGAAATCGATGATGATGATTCCGCCCAAATCCCTTAACCGGATTTGCCTCGCGATCTCCCTGGCCGCTTCGCAGTTCGTCCGATAAGCCGTCTCTTCCAAGTTTCTCGTTCCGGTAAATTTGCCGGTATTCACGTCGATCGCCACGAGCGCCTCGGTCTGTTCGATCACGATATGCCCGCCGCTTTTTAACGTGGCGCGAGACTCATAAATTTTCTCGATTTCCTTCTGAACGCCGTGAGCCGCAAAAAGAGGAATGCCGCCGCTGTAGAGAAAAAGCTTCGAACGCAGGTTCGGAACCGCGGCCCGCATAAACCGGTCCACGCGCCTGTATTCTTCCCGGTCGCTGATCGTGAGGCGGTCAAAACTCTCGGTCAAAACGTCCCGGACGATCCTGAGCACGAGACCATATTCTTCGTGGACGATCGCCGGCGCCTTCCGTAAAGTCGTCCGCCTCTGGATCATCCGCCATTGGTGAATCAGGAAACGGATGTCCCGTTCCAGCACTTTGGCTTCGCATCCCCACGCGGCCGTTCTCACGATAAGCCCCCCGCCCTTCGGAAGAGCCGCTCCCCGGATAATCTCACGGATTCTCTCTCTTTCCTTCCGGTCGTCGATTCTCTTTGAAATCCCGATATGGGGGTGCTTCGGCATGAACACCACGAAGCGGCCCGCCAAAGAAATCTGGCAGGTAAGCCGTGGACCTTTCGTGCCGAAAGGTTCTTTGACCACCTGGACGAGAACCTCCTGGTCTTTTTTCAGGATTTCCTGAATCTGGGGCCTTGGCCCGCCCCTGGCTTCACGGCCGGAACTCCCGTGAGGAGGCGCGCCGTTTTCGAGGTCTTCCGTCTCCTCGCCTTCCAAAGTCTCCTCGCCCACCACGTCGCTGACATAAAGAAAACCGTTTTTCTCCAAACCGAGATTCACAAAAGCCGCCCCGATACCCGGCACGATGGAGCTCACCCTTCCCTTGAAGATGGAACCTACGAGCTGCCGGTCGCTCTTGCGCTCGACGTAGTATTCTTCCAGGCGGCCGTCCGCCAGGATGGCCACCTTTTTCTCCTCAAACTCCACATGAACTAAAATTTCTCTTCTCATTCTCGCCTCCTAAAGAAACAAAAAAAGACACGTTCCGCCCCTTGGGTCTTCCGTCATCCAAAGCGCAAACCGTGTCTTGACAACCGTCTTAAGAAATAATTCAACCCGCCGCCGCTTACGTGATGCTGGCCGCTCGATGGCTCTGCGGTAATGGCGATTTTTCGGAAAGAATGTTCACCGTCACAAAAAATAAAAGATCGGTTTTCTTGACCGCTTTGTCGTGATGAGTAAAAATATGACCCAGAAGGGGCACGTCCCCCAAAAAGGGGACCTTGGTTTTGGTGTCAACTTTATCTTCTCGAATCAACCCTCCGATGACGATGGTTTGACCGGTTTTGATCCGAACCTGGGTAGACGCCTCTCTCGTATCGAATTTAGGAGCCTTGATCTCCGGCGTCAAATCTTCAAAACCCAAAAAGTTCGTCAGGTTCGGGTGCACGTCCACGACGATATCTCCCGCATCATTGATGTGGGGGGTCACCAGCAAACTGATCCCCACGTCCCTGTCCTTATAACCCGTTATCTCCATGCGGCCGGTCGTCGAATTCCTCTCAAAAAGAGGAATGGACAACACTTCTCCCACCAGAATTTTGGCTTCCTGGTTATTCAACGTGGTCACATGGGGTTCTGAAAGCACCTTGGCATCCTTGCGCTGGTTGATGAGCTCCAACAGCACTTGAAACTTCGAAAAATCCAAAGTTCCAAACGCGAACTCCTTTTTATCCGCTACGGGGAAGGTGGGCTGGATCACGCTGGGGAAATCCTGAACCGCGGTGGTGGTTGTGGTTCCCGAGGTGCCGATGCTGGAAGCGCTGCTTTGAGTATCGCGTCCGGGCGGATAAAATTTATGGAAAACCGTTCTTTGCTTCGCCGGAAACGGAAACGTCGTGGGGCGGGCCGACCCCGTCAGCGCCACCTGGGCATTCCACTTGATGCCGAGCCGCTCCGAATCCCCAAGCGACATTTCGATGATCTTCGATTCGATCGCCACTTGAGGCGTGATCTTATCCAAACGCTCGACCACTTTCCGTACTTGCTGTAAAACGGTCGCCATATCGGTCACGACCAGAGAATTGGACCGGATATCCGCCTGGATCTTGCCTCTGTCCGATAACACGTCTTTGATGGACTTTTCCGCTTCATCCGCTCGGGTGTAATTCAAAGTGAAGACCTCGGTCGACAAATCCTCTTTCTTGAGCGACTCGATAGTCGTCACGCGGATGATGTTCCCATCCCGCTCATAAGCGTAACCGTAGGTCTTTAAAACCATGTCCAGCGCCTTCTCCCACGGCACGTTCACAAGCCTCATCGTGACCACGCCCGTCACGTCCTTCCCGGCCACGATATTGACGCCGCTTTTGTAAGACAAAATCCTCAAGACGTTCTGAATGTCGGCGTCCTTAAAATCGATGGTGACGTTTCCTTCAGACGCCGCTTGTGAAGGCCCCTGGGCGCCTTCACTTCCTTCCGCCGCCGCTTCCTCGGCCGCAAGGGCTTCCTCCACCGTCCCGGCCGGTTCTTGAGCCAAGGCCGCGAGAGGGTTCGACAAGCTCACCCCAAGGAAGAAGCTGAAGCTTAAAAGAGCCCCCCGCCCGACAAGCGAATTTTCAAAGGTTCTTCTCACCCTGCTTTCCCTTTCTCCATTTCTTCGGGCTGGGCATAAAGAGGCTTAAAAGCCTCCGTCCCGCCGATCGAAAAAACGGCTCCATTCGGCCTTATTCCAATGACTTTCGTCACCCCCACCTCTTCTCCTTCCCGCATCACGGAACCATTGGCAATCACAACCGAACCTTTCGGCGGATCATAGACAATGCCCTCCACGACGATATCGTCTATGCTCTCAATCGTCAAAAGCCCGGAAGTCACTTTGGTCGTCGGCGTCACGAGAGGGATAAAAGGATCCCGTTTCCCCTTGGCATCGTAGAGCTTTATTTCATCGACCGCGGCGACTCTCGCGACAGAAATCATACCAAAAGCCGATAAAAGAATCCACAAAAAGAATCCCTTCACGAGCGTTTTTCCTCCACCCGGTAGGCATCCAAACCCAATTCCACGAGATGTTTCTTGGGATCGGAAATATTCTCGGCAATCCGCAAGTCGGTCACCCGGAAAAAAAGAGGAGCCGTTTCCAGCTTCGCCATGAATCCGCCCAACTCATGCGCGCCCGCCAGCGCGCTGACTTTAATGGGAACCCTGAAATAAGGGTCTGTCCCCTGAGGAGAAGCTATATCGATCGGTCTTAAAGAAAGGATCTTGACCCCTGAGCTCAAGGCAAGCTTCGATAGATCCTCAAAAAGAGCGGGCACCTCATGCGAAGTGACAAACTGCCGCCGCGCTTCTTCTATTTTCGCTTTGGTTTGATTCCACGCCTTCACGATCAGGTCCTTGTTTTTTTCATCGTCCTTGAGCCCCCCGACTTCATTTTTCAAACGGGCGATCTCGGGCGCCGCCTTGCCGAAACCTCCCAGGAGGGGCTGAAGCAAAAGCGAGTAGTCCAAAAAAAGAAGAAAAGCGGCCGCCAAAGCCGCCAGCATCTTTTTCTCGCGCAGATTCCTCGTATTCCAGAGCCCAACCAAGGTTTCTTTGGAAAAAGCCGCCATGTTAAGCGCCCATCATCTCTTTTTTAAATTTGGCCACGACCACAAAATCATACACATCGTAGTCCTTGATCCGCTTTTGCTTCATGTCGCTTAAATCGACGTCCTGAAAAACATCGGCGAAGAACCGGTTATCCTTGAGCTCCTTCAAAAACCTGCCGATGAAAGCTGTTTCCTGACCCTGACCGATGACACTGCCGTCGAGCCGCAGTTGATGGATCTTTTGGACCGCCCCTTGCGATTTGGATTCCTTGGCCTTAGGAGCGGCGCTCGCGACGCCCAGCTCCTCAACGGTGAAGCTCCTCAGCCATACCCCCTTGGTCATCGAGTGAGTCAGGGCATGAAAAAGCGAGGCCCAATAGAATTTCCTCTGCGTCAACTTTTCGATTTGGCCGAGCTCGTTTTTAAGAATCCCGAGTTCCGTTTTGCGAAGGGTGATCTCCTTGTTTCGCTCCTGAAGAACAAGCGCTTCCTTCTTGATTTTTGCGAGCTCGATTTTTTGATAAACCAAAACGACGAACAATAAAACCTGCAAGGCCAAAAGGGCGGCCGCGGCGCCTAAAGCCATCTTCAGCAAAGGCACCTGAGGGAGGGTGAGTTTAAGGGTTTCCTTTCTCTTCAACTCCTGAGGCAGCAGGTTCATTTCGATCATTTGCTCTTCCCCAATCCGCGCAGCGCCAAACCGCAGGCTACGCTGAATTCCAGGTAATGATCCTCCAGAAACTGGGCGCTCACCTTCTCCGGCGCGATGGCCATGCGCTTGACCCCGTCCCAAACGATCACTTCCTTCCCCAATTCCGCCGCCAAGGCCTCGCCGGCCCCGGCGGATAAAGCCCCGCCCCCGCTTAAAAACAGGGTCTTGAGCTCCTCCCCTATTTCATTTTCAAAATAATCGATGGAGAGTTTGAGCTCGTCCGCTAAAGGCTCGAAACCCTTTTGGGTTGCCTGCTTCAAAAGATCCGGTTCTTCCGCGCCGCGGGTCTTTTTCAAGCGGTCCGCTTGATTTTCATCGACGCCTTTCAGCTCTTGAATGGCCTTGGTGATTCCCGCCCCGCCGAAAGACAGCTCCCGGAAAAAAAACGCGATCCCGTCGTAAATAATCGCAAAAGAGCTTAAACCATGCCCCACGTTTAAAAGCCCATAAGTCTTTGGGCCGCCGTTCGACAAGGCCTCATAAGCGTTCGCCAAACAAAAGATGTCCGCATCCATGACCTCGGGATAAAGTCCCGCTTCCGCCAGCAGGCGAAACCGCTCCTCGATAAAATCGCGCTTGGCAACGGCCAGGAGCACGTTCATGGACTTATGATCGGGCGCCTGGCCCAGCACCTGAAAATCAAGAACGCATTCATGAATGGAAAAGGGGATGTGCCTTTCGGCTTCAAAACGAATGGCCCCCTTCAATTCCGAAGGAGTCAGCGCCGGCAGGGAAATCCGGCGGATCAGAACCGAGGGACCCGCAACGGCCACCCGCACGGTTTTGGGCGGAGGAGAAAAAGACTGAAGCAGACGCCGAAGGGTCATAAGCAAAGCGTCTTTTGTGGAATTGGGGAGAGGTTCGTAACAGGCCTGCTTCAATATGGCCTGCCCTTCGGTTCGTGAAACTTCGACGCATTTAATCGCGTAACTGCCGATATCCAAACCCACGGCGGAGGCCGGCTTGGCTTTCTTCGCAAACGGCAATTCTAATTTAAAACTCTTTACAAGCTCCATTAATTTTAAACTTGCTTTGCTGATTTTAACTATTAGTCATCTTAACCAAACTTTTCTTAATTATAACCACTAATTTTTCCAAGATCAACTTCTTTTAAGAGAAAGTCCCTTCAAGATCATCGCCGCCGTTTCCTCGATGGCTCTGTCCGTCACGTCAATCACTCTCCAGTTGAACTGCTTGTAAATTTCCTCGACCCAGAGAATCTCCCGGCTGATTTTCCTCAAGTCCGCGTAAAAACCGGGCGCCGCTCCGAATTGCGCGATCCTCTTCTCCCGCACCTCCTGGAGCTTCAAAGGCTGGAGAGTAAAACCCACCACCCGCGGATCGCCCGCCAATTTTTGCAAGGCCGCCGGAACGCCGATCTCCTTGATCAGAGGAACGTTGGCCGTTCGACAGCCCTTGATCGCCAAATAAATGCTCGTGGGAGTCTTTGAGACTCTCGACGGCCCCACGAGAATCACGTCCGCTTCCTTCAGGGTAGCCTGCCCGGCGCCGTCGTCGTGACTGATGGTGAACTCGATGGCGTCGATGCGGCGGTCATAATCCTGGTTCGTCGGATGAAGCGACCGGAGGTCCCACACCGGACGGACGTTCAAATGCCTCACCATGAAATCCGTCGGCGGGCCGGTGAGATCAAAGGCGGGTATCCCGCGTTTGCGGCAAAACGTCTCGATCGTTTTCTTAAGTTCGGGAGACAGCACGGTGTGAAACAAAATCCCCCGGTGGGCCAAGGGAATTTTGGCGAACGCCTTTGCGGCTTCCTCCCTCGTCTGCACGAAGGGGTGCTTTTTCAAAACGATGGGGCTCTTCGGAAATTGGCTGAGAAGAGCGTTCGTGAAACGCTCTCCCAGCTCTCCCGTCGAATCCGAAATAAGATAGATTTTTTTGGCGGGAGGCTTCATCGGAGCTGTTTTAGGACTTTTTCTCAAGAGAGATGATCTTGTAGAAAAGGCTTGTCTCAACCATCATCGAGACCGCGCTTGCCAATACCAAAAGAAGCCCTGTCAGAAAAACGGCGATCAGGAGAACCCCAAAGTAAAAACGGGCGTAAACGTTCAGAAAAATCATGACCGAAGTCGCGGAAAAACAAACGATCGAAGCGTAAGCGAGAATGATCGCGTTTTTCACGTAAGTGGCTCGGCGCATGAGATGATCCACTTGTTTTTTCAGGCTCTGGAAGCGCCCTTCCTCCTGATAGGTCCTTTCCGCTTTCGATCCCAGAACGCGCTTTTCCTCATTGAGCACCCGAAACCGGTTGGCAAGGCTCGAGAATTTATTCTGAAATCCTAAAAGCAACAAAGCCGCGCTCGACACCATGACCGCCGGCGCAAGCACGTATTGGATCTCTTGGACGACCCTGGGAATATCCATGGTTTCTTATTTTATCACGTCCGCTTTCGTCTTGGAAGGACGGGCTTGTGAGACCCTGCTTTCTATTGACAGTCTCCGCTCAGTTGCTCTATAGTCATGCCGTCGAATCCGAAAGCGGGGTCCCATGAGAAAAAAGAACTCTCTGCAAACGTTTAGGGGGATAGCCGCTCTCCTTTTCCTGTGCGTCTCTTCCTTCGGCCTTGCCGCGGATTCCCCGCACACCCAAGAGCTCGAAACTCTCCACGCGGAAGCCGAGAGGCTCGTCTCCGTCAACCGCTTTCGCGAAGCCCTCCGCGTGTACGAAACCATTATCCTCGCCGAACCCGACGACGAAACGGCCTACGCCAACATGGGACGGATTTACCTCCTCACCGGCCAGAGGGAGCGCGCGAAAGACGCCTTTTTGAACGCCCTCGACATCAATCCCGAAAACGAAACCGCCCTCCTCGGCCTTGAAAAAATTTAAAACCGACCTCTACCGCGCTTCTTTCCGGCGGTCTTTCTTGTCCATGAAAAGATCCTGATCGGCTTCTTCGATGAGCTGCTGAGGACGGGAGGGGAACTTCGGATTCACCCGCGGGTCGAATGCGGCCACGCCGATGCTGATGGAAGAATCCTGCAGGGCAGGCTCGAGCGTCCTGGCCATGGCCTCATAAAGAGATCGCAGCCGGTTTCGATAATCTTTGGCATCCTCCAAACTTGCGTGCCACAAAAGAACGACAAACTCGTCACCTCCATAACGGGCCACGACATCATAGCCCCGCACGCTCTCCTTGATCACGGCGCCCGCGCGTTTGATCATTTCGTTTCCCACCTCGTGCCCCAGCGTATCGTTGATCTTTTTGAAGTGATCGAGATCGGTCATCGCAACGGCGACCGGCAGTTTCAATTTTTCACAGCGTCTCCATTCATCCTCCAGGCGCCAGCGCAGGAAATCATACGTATAAAGGCCGGTCATCTTGTCGTGAATCACCTTGGTCTCAAGCCCCTGCTTCTCCAAAAGGAGCCTAAAGGAGTTGGCCAGACCCCCCGCGACCGCCGCGAAAGACGTTCCGAACAAAAGGTAAAAAGGTTCGACCACCACGTCTTTCAGAAACGCCATCTGGGAAAGAAGAAAAGCGCCCGAAAAACAGGCGCCGTACCCCAAAAGCCCGACCCAAAAGGACCGGAAAAGAAAGAAACTCAAAACCAAAATGGACACAAGCCAAGAAATTCCCAAGGTCACTTCGCCTGGCGCAAAACGCAAGAGCCTCCCGGAAACGATCGCCAAAACTTCGTTGGCATGAATCGCGGCGCCGGGCATGATGCCGAAGGGCGTGGAATGCATATCGGCCAAAAGAGAAGAGGCCAGGCCCACAAGCACGATTTTGCCCTTCACCTCCTCCGGCCGAAAACGGCCCTGAATGATTTTCCAAGCAGGGATCTTGTGGAAATCGGACCCATCCGCCAGGTAATTGATGGGATAGCTCCCATCCTCATCCACAAAAACCCTTCTTTTTTTATCCCACTCCACCCAGCCCTCATCCGGATGGAAATAAAGATCGGATCCTTTCCAGGCGGCAAGCACTTGAAGAGGAAAAGAATATTCGGAAAATTGGCCCGTCTCCACGAGAGCCCCCGCACCGCTTAAAACCCTTTGCAGCCGGTAAGGACGCACCAGGTAAGACCGCCGGATCGACAGATCCGGATCCACGATTTTTTCCAGATAACCATAACGAACGTGAGATTCCAAAAGAAGGGGATGCGGCTTAATGAGGCGGTTTTCCTTGTCAAAGACAGCTCCCACTACCGTATTCCCCTGTCGTCTCATCGATTCAGAGAGAAGAAGCGTGGACGCTTCCTCTTCTCCCTCAAGACCCGTGAAGGCCAAATTGAGACCCACAACCGCCGTGTTCGAACGGGCGAGCGCGTCGATTAAAGAAGCAAAGAGCTTCCGGGGCCATGGCCATCGCGCGCCCAGCTTCTCGCAAGAAGCGTCATCGATCGTGACGAGGACCATTTCATTCATCGCATCGGGAAGGGGCGATGACAAACGGCGGATTTTAAAGAATAAATCGCGAGTTTGGAGAACCCACGTTTGAGCGGCTTCGGATTCTTCGAAATAGGAAATGAGCGCGAAGAAAGTCAATGAAAAAAGAAGGAAAACGGTAAGCGGATAAAAGAATTTTTTCATTCGGCTTTAAGAGAGACAGACCAAAAAAATAATGCGGAAGGTGGGAGTTGGCGCCCTGCGCGGCACTGCGTGTCCGCTTCGGGTCGGCCACTCGCCGCATAAACTGCTCCTAACCGTCGCAGTTTATAAGCATGCGGCTCTCTTCAAATCCCACCTTCCAAACAAATAATGCGGAAGGTGGGATTTGAACCCACAAGCCTTGCGGCACAGGCTTCTGAGACCTGCGCGTATGCCAGTTCCGCCACTTCCGCAGAATTCCAAACGAAGAAACCCGTGGTTCCACCCGTCAAGCTTCCTCGCCAAAGGCCGCTGTCGGTCCAAACCACGGGTTCTAAAATTCATTACGAACGATTCATAATAGGCGTATAAGCGCGATTTGTCTGCCCCACATAATGGGAGACGGGGCGAATCAAACGGTTATCGGCAACTTGCTCCAAAATATGGGCCGCCCATCCCGCCATGCGGCTGGCGGCAAAAAGCGGGGTAAAGAGATCGATGGGGATCCCCAAGACGTACAAAACGGACGCCGAATAGAAATCGACGTTGCAATTGAGCTTTTTACGCTCCCACACCACTTGCTCAAGCCGCTCGGATATTTGAAACCACTTGGCCTCTTCCGGATGCGCCTCGGCCAGCGTCCTTGCCATCGCGTGCAGGTCGTGAGCCCTGGGGTCAGGGCCTTTGTAGACCCGATGGCCAAAACCCATGATCTTCTTTTTCTGCAATAACGCCTCATCGACAAAGCCATCCACGTTCCTCACGTCGCCTATGGCCAAAAGGCTTTCCATGGAACGCATATTCGCCGATCCGTGGAGATCCCCTTTTAAAGTTCCGACGGCCGACACAACGGCCGAATAAATGTCCGAAAGCGTGGAAGCCGTGATGCAAGCCGCGAAAGTCGAGGCGTTGAGATCGTGTTCGGCAAGAAGGATAAGGTATTTGTCAAGCATCCGCGCCCCGACCTCCTTTGCCTCCCTCCCCTTCAGCATATAAAGAAAATTGGCCGCCACACCGGCGGCGGGATCTTTTTTGGGAACCACCGCTTCTTCTCCGCGGCGGAGTCTGTCCCAATAAGCGACGATGACGGGGGTACGGGCGATGAGCCGGATGCTCTTCCGGACGTTTGCCTCCATCCCTTGGTCATCGGCTTCCGGATCAAAAAAAGAAAGAAGCGAAAGAGCGCTTCTCAGGACCGCCATGGGATGAGCGTCCTTTGGAAAATCCTCGAGAAGATAAACGAGATCTTCCGGCAATTCACGCTCCGCGGCAAGTTTCACCTTGAAATCGCGAAGCTCCCGTTCGTTGGGTAAATTCCCGAAGAGCAGAAGATAAACCGTCTCTTCAAAATGAGAATGCTCGGCCAAATCATGAATGTCATAACCCCTGTAGGAAAGCTTCGAATTTTGCCCGTCGATACGGCAAATTTCGCTTTCCGCCGCTACCACATCCTCCAATCCCTTGGAAAAAACCGCTTCTTCATTCGCCGTCACGTTCTTCGCTCCTTTATCATACTCGTGGTGAGCTCTTCGGTCACTTCCCGGGGATCCCCGGTTCGGTCATCTTGAAGGGATCCATGATCTTCCGAATCTCTTCTTCCGAAAGAATTTTTCTCTCTCTTATCGCCTGGATAACCGTTTTGCCCGACTGGACGGCCTCTTTGACGACCTCCGCCGCCTGGGCATAACCGATAAACGCGTTCAAAGCCGTGGCCAACCCCATGCTTCTTTCCGCATAGAATTGACAACGTTCTTTATTGGCCGTAATGCCCAGGAGACACTTCTGACACAGCACCTTCAGGGCATTGCCAAAGACGGTCGCCGCAAAATTTAAATTAAACGCGATGATGGGCATCATGACGTTGAGTTCCAACTGCCCCGCCTGTACGGCCAAGGCAACGGTCGCATCACAACCGATCACTTGAAAAGCCGTCATGTTGACCATTTCCAGGATGGAAGGATTGACCTTCCCCGGCATGATGGACGAACCGGGCGCCGTCGCCGGAAGGTGAATTTCGCCAAAACCGGTCATGGGTCCTGACGACAGAAGCCGAAGATCGTTCACGATTCGGGTGACCTCGAGCGCCAGATTCCGCAAAGACGCCGAAACCTCCGCAAAAGGCCTCTGGCTTTGCATGGCCTCCCGCATGTCCCGCGCCGGCATCAAATCCAAACCCGTCAATTTCCGAAGCTCTTCGATGACCGTTTCGCGGTAACCCGGAGCCGTATTCAGCCCCGTCCCGGCGGCGCTGCCTCCTATCCCCAGCTCGTATAAAGATTTCTCGGCTTGCAAAAGGGCGTAACGACACTTATGAATCGCCTCGCCATAAGCCGTAAATTCCTGTCCCAAACGAATGGGAACTGCATCCTGAAGATGGGTTCTCGCGGATTTTAAAATGCCGTCAAACTCCCTGCCTTTTTCATAAAGCGCCTTCTCCACGGACTCCAGGGATCCATGCAAATATTCCTTCAGAATGAAAAGAAGCGCAATCCTCGCCGCCGTCGGAAAGACGTCATTGGTGGACTGGCCCATATTGGCGTGATCGTTCGGGTTGATCGGCGAATACTCCCCCCGCCTTCCGCCCAAAATCTCATTCGCCCTGTTGGCGATCACCTCATTCATGTTCATGTTAAAGGCGGTGCCGGCCCCCATCTGGAAAACATCCACCGGAAACTGATCGCGCAAACGGCCGGATAGAATTTCATCGCAAACTTGAATGATCGCCTGGGCCGGCCTTGCAGGCAGAAGACCCGTTCTGGCGTTGGCCGCGGCCGCCGCTTTCTTCACAACCAAAAAGGCGTCGATAAACCGGGGATGCGCCTTCAAACCGCTGATCGGAAAATTCTCAATCGCCCTGTCCGTTTGGACGCCGTAATAAACGTCCTCCGGAACCTCTCTAAAACCCAGCGAATCTTTCTCCTGCCGCATCTTTACTTTTAAAGTGGATTCACCCATGGAAGACCCAAAACCCTTTCTACTTCAAATCCGATTCCGCCGCCTTGGAAAGGCGCTCCTCTTTTCTTTCTCTCGACTGGGTCAAAGCCGCATCGAGCCTTTCGGAAAGAAGCCTCTTCTCCGCTTCCGCCTCGGCCACGGCGGTTTGCTGTTCCCGGATCTGACTTTGGAGCCTCGCGATTTCCTCATCCTTCGCCGAAAGCTGTCCCTGAAGAAGCGAAACTCTGGAATTCAACGCATCGATATCCCCCTGATAATTCCTGCCTCCCGTCGCGCACCCCGAAACTGCAAACAGCAAAAAAGCCGCCGCCGCGGCCGCTCCAGACCGTTTAAACATGATCCCCCGTCTCCTTTCTGCTTCCCAGCAACCTTGTTTTCACCGGTAAACGTGATAATCGACGTTCGGAAAAATATTGTCCATAGATTCTATGCCGTCGAGAGCGTTTGTGTCTATACAATTTTTTTGGACCTGTGACCACAGACGCGTAAACCGTTCCAAATGATCCTTGGTGCGCCTGACCGCGTAAGACGTATGGGTCCCCGTTTTCATGATGAAAGCCCAATCGCTTGACTGGGCCAAAAGAAGCTCTCTCGCCATTTGGTTCAAAGCGCGTCTTTCGACTCCACGGGCATGGGGCCTCTGCCTGGCCGTCTCCACCATGCGTTCGGAAGCCTTGTGAAGATGGCGATAAACCCAGTCGTTGGCGCCGTTCAACCACACCTCAGAGTAACCGTTGTATCCCCAACTGGACGTGGACGGAGTCACCACTTGGTTTCGCGGATGCCGTTCCAAATATTCCATGGGAGTCACGGGGCGGATCACCCGCTGGTCATAGTGAATCTTACGGAAAAGAAATTCCAGCCATTGAGGCCCTTCGAACCACCAATGGCCGAAAAGCTCCGCATCGTAAGGAGAAACCACGATCGGCGGCTGTCCCATGACGGCGTTCAAATACTCCGCCTGCTTTTCCCGGTTGAACATGAAATTTCCCGCATGCTCCGCCGCTTTTGCCCTTGCCCTTTCCGGGTTGTACGGCTCCTTGTGAGGGGTCTGCCCCGTGATGCGGTAGTACTTGATCCCGGTATTTTTCCGATGGCCGTCGCCGTTTAAATAAGGCCGCACGTAGTCATAATCCAGGTCGTAACCCACGTCCCGGTAAAACTCCCGGTAATCGTAATCGCCGGGGTACCCTTCTTCGGCGCTCCACACGCTTTTGGAAGATTCGCCGTCCCTCCCGAACGCGGCGGTTCCCGACCGGCAATAAACGGGGGCAAACACGCCATACTTGGGCCGGGGGGTACCGAAGAGGATGCTGTGCGTATCGACGATAAAAAACTTGATCCCTTCTTCTTTCAGGATTTCATCCACGCCCGGATAGAACCCGCATTCCGGAAGCCAGACCCCTCGCGGGCGGCGCCCCAGGAAAAACTCGTGCGTCTTGGCGCCCACGTGCAGTTGGGCCCTCACTGCCTGCGGATGGATTTCCATGAGAGGCAGAAAACCGTGGGTCGCGGCGCAGGTGATGATTTCGAGTTTTCCCATGTCCTGAAATTTCTTGAAGGCCCCGATCAAATTTCCGCGATAAACCCCGGAAAAGAGATGCCGTGCTTCCAAGAAGAGTCCGTGGTACAAACGGGCCAAAGGATGGAAAGCCGAATCTCCCTCGGTTCTCTTAAGCTCCTTTTCGGAAAGCTCCACAAGGCCGTTTAAATGGCGGAGGTATCTTTCTTGAAGAAAAGGATCCGCCATCATCGAAAGAAGCGTGGGCGTCAGAGACAACGTCAAACGAAAGTCGACGCCGTCCCGCGCAAGCGCCTCAAAAACCTTCAGAAGCGGGAGGTACGTTTCCGTGATCGCTTCGTAAAACCATTCTTCCTCTAAAAAGCGATCGCACTCCGGATGGCGGACAAAAGGCAGGTGCGCGTGCAAAACGATCGCCAGATAACCCTTTTCCATGTTTTTGATTTGACTGCGAGTCTGCAATAAAGTTTAAGAGTGAGTCGCGGCCCAGTAAGGATGTTTCTCTTGGGCTTGCGAACGAAGACCGGCGCTCGAAATGCCCTCCGAAGAAACAAGACCTCTCAAATACCTCCGCAGCATCTCCTGAAAAGTGATCGAACTTTTAAGACTCCCCAAACCCAGCGACCAGCCGAACAACTTCGCGTAAAGCTCCTCCGGCAGCATCCATTCTTCATCCAGGACGTCGGAAACTCCGTAGCGGGGCGTGCGCACCACGTTCGAGCGCACCAGCATCCAAAAACGCCCCCCGCTTCGAATGCCCAACTCCGCCACCCACTCGCGGTCCGGTTTGCCCACGTCGACGTACCAATTATCCGCAAAGGGGTTCGTCTCAATGTCAAAAAACGAGTGAAAAGCAGGAAGCGTTTTGCCCGTCACATCGTACACCCTCAAGACCTTTCTGCCGTCCCCGGCGCCTTCTTCCTGCACCTGCCGGATCACCTCCGACTCGCGGGCGGGCGTGATCTCCCAATAAGCAAATATCCACCAAGGATCGCGCGCCAGAAGGACTAATTTATCTTCGTGGTACCGGCTGGGCAAATCGAAAGAAGCCGGCGGGAGGCTCTTCTCCTCCGCGCCGTCGTTCGACCCGTAAGAAGGAGGAACAGGGGGGGAAGAAGGAACGGATTTCTTCCTCACTTTACGGATCGTCCTTCGAACCGATTTTACGGTTTTTCTCGAAAGGGACTTTGAGGACTTGGAAGGTTTCTTTGCTCGCTTCATGGCTGGCATCCGCTCCCATTTCATTGTAATGAAGGGCATCCACAAACGCAATAAAATAATTTACTTTTACTTAAAAAAATCACAAATCGATAAGAAATGCTATGAGACCTTGAGGAGCTTCAGTCCCTCAAAAACCCCTTCCACGGAAACCGGCCGGCCTTTCAAAAGACCCTGAATTTCCGTCCAATGCTTTTCGTGAATCAAACAAAAAAACGTTCCCCCCTCTTTCGCCTTCTGAACGAAGGCCCCGGGATCGTCCAAGTAATCGCTCTTTCTTTCCGTGTAAAACCAGGCGGCGGGCGTCTCATGGTAGTTGTAAAGATAAACCTTTTCCGAAGGAGGAACTTTTTCTTTCACCGTCGAGGCAAGACCTTTGATGTCGCGGCTGTAATCATGGTTCAAGATGTGGGAATAAGGAATGTGAAGAGAAAGCCCCGCGGCAAAAAGAAGGCTGACCCACCACCTCTTTCGCTCTCCCGCTATTTTTGCCAAGACAGAACCCACGGAAAGCGACAGAGCCGGATAAATGGGAAAAATGTACCAGTGGAGCTTGGTGCGAATGAGGGTGATCGCTCCGAAAATAACGAATATCCAAGCGGCGAGAAACACCGTCTCCTCTTTCCTCTCTCTCGCGGCCTTCCAGAGAAAAAAAGGCGCCGAAAATACCGCCACAAGCGCCCAGGGGTGGTATTTATTCACCATCGTACGAACGTAAAAATAAAGGTTGCCCGCATGGCCTTCGATCGCCCGGGAGGTTCTTACAAACAAATGCTTTACCACGACATCCTGCATGAACGTCTCCCGGTAACGAATCATCTCATACAAATTCCAAGGAAGCGCGATTGCGACGGCGATCATGACTCCGACCCAATAAGACGATCGGCCCAGCACCTTGAGTTCCCCCGCCCACCAAGCATAAAGCCACACCACTGGAAAAACCAAAAAAGCGGCGAAACCCTTTGTCAAAAAGGCAAGGCCCACGGCCGCCCCCGAAAGCGCCAGATACCGGTTTCTCTCGCGGCCCAGCCAAAAAAAATAAAAAGAAAGAGAGAGAAAAAAGGTAAGGGGGACGTCCATCATCGCGAAACGGGAAAAGTGAAGGAAGTGAGACGAGCTTAAAAGAACGAGCGCTCCCAGAAAACCCGCCCAATCCCCGAGGAGCCTCCGCCCCGCAAGATACGTCACAAGAACCGTGCCGATGCCCGTCAAGGCGGGAAAAAGCCGGGCCGAGAATTCGCTCACGCCGAACAGCTTATAAGAAAGCGCCGTCGCCCAGATGCAAAGCGGAGGCTTGTCGAACCAAAGATCGCCGCCGAACGTGAAACGCAGCCACCCCCCCGATTGAAAAACCTCCTTGGCCACCGAGGCGTAAATGGCTTCATCCCAACTGGCAAGCGATCCGTTTCCAAGCCGAAAAAGAAGAAAAAACGATGAAAGGAGAAATAAAAAAAGGAGGCGTCCTGCCGGGGAAGTCCTCTGCGTCATAAGATAAAAACGCCGGCCGCCACGACCGTGGTGTATCCGCCCTTTTCGACGACGGCCGACTGCGTCACGTTGGTGGTCTTAACGATCTTATCCGATATCCGGAAAAATTCCTCTTTCTCATCCCAGCTTTTATCTTCGTCAATGTCGATACCCAAGGTGGACGCAAGCATCGCCGCCGCCAGATCCTCCGCCGTATCCCCGGCTTCTTTTTCCGTCTGGCCGAAGGCGTAGTACTCGCTCAAATAACCGTACGTATTGGAATCGGAAGGGATGGCACAGCCGATGGAGGAGGCGATCAAGCGCCGGTTTTCGTTGGAGGAGAGGCGCGCCGTCACGGCGAAGGTGATCATCCCGGGATAAATGGATTTCGTCCCCTCATTCCGGGATATCAACTCGCAATTCGGAGGGAAAATGCTCGAGACGTGCACGATGTTGCACTTTTCGATCCCGGCGTCGCGCAAAGCCAGCTCAAATGAACGAAGCTCATGCTTATGGGAACCCACCCCCTTCGTGAAAAACATCTTCCGTGGAACCAAAAGCGGTTGTCCATTGGTCGACTGATTTGGAAGCGCGTTTGCAACGTGATTTTGCGCGATGGGCATCGTTTGTTCTCCCTTCTCCAAGGCTCAAAAATGTTTACTATCGACTAATATACGTATTCGCCTTTTCAAAGTCAAGCCATCCGACGAAAATTAACAATTTTTATTTCAACAAATCTCTCAACGCCGTCTCGAGCGTTTCAAATTTAAATTGGAAACCCGCCGCCGCCAATTTCCGGGGATACGCCTTCTGTCCCTCGAGCAGCATCTCCGCCATCTCTCCCAACAAAGTCCGAAGAACAAAACCAGGAACGGAAAAAAAAGAAGGCCGGTGCAGCACGCGGCCCATCGTTTCCGCCAACTCTCGCATGGAAACGGGGTGGGGAGCTGCGACATTCACGGGCCCCTCCACGGCCGGATCTTCCAAAACCTTCAGAATCGCCCGCACTTCATCCTGCAAATGAACCCAACTCACCGTTTGTTTTCCACTGCCAAGCGGCCCTCCGAGAAAAAACCGAAAAGGCGGCAAGAGTTTGGAAAGAGCCCCTCCTTCCCTTGAAAGCACTATCCCCGTTCGAAGAAGCACGACCCGGGTCCCAAAGGAGCGCGCCCTCTGCGCCTGGTTTTCCCACTCTTTGCAGACGTCCGCGAGAAAACCGGAGCCTGCAGGGGCGTCCTCATTCAACGTTTCCCCTTCTCCACGGGGACCGTAAAAACCAACGGCGGAGGCATTCACCAAAACCTTAGGCTTGACGGCCGCCTCACCGATGGCATCCACGATCGCTTTTGTGGTCAGAAGGCGGCTCTCCCGGATGCGTTCTTTTTGTTTCGCCGTCCAGCGTTTGGCGGCGATAGGTTCCCCGCACAAATTGACTACGCCGTAAGCTCCGTCGAGTTCCTTCACCCAGTCTCCCCCGCGCGAAGGGTCCCAGACCGCCTCCCGGGAAAAACCAAAGGGCCGTTCATGAATGGCCCCCGCTCTTTTCAGCCGGACCACCTCGTATTTTTCCAAAAGGGCGCGGCTAAGAGACGCCCCGATCAACCCGCTGATCCCCGCTCCGACTATCTTCATGGGCGCTTTGCCTTCCACGACACTTCTGGATCCATCTTCTGTCCTATCTTGGCTGTAGAATCCTTGACCCCCTTCTCCCGATACGCGTCGATCTTTCCGTCAAAGTCATTGTCCTCTTCCCTCTGGACATTTCGGTATCCGGGAATGCCGGGCGCGCCGGGTTGAGTACGGATGACGTCCCACTGGGCCAGAACTCTTTTATCAATCTTCCCGTCAAAGTTCCGGTCATATTCTTTAAGGACAAGCTCACGACCCTTGACCAATTTCTTGAACTGGTCCGGCTTCCCGTCGCCGTTCGTATCGCGCGCCGTCCCCTCCAAAGTCCCGGTCTCCGTATAGG
>JACQQY010000010.1 GCA_016206825.1 Candidatus Omnitrophota bacterium | reverse complement strand
AGACTGAGACGCGAAGCGCTGACGGAAACGTTGTCGAACGCGATGGGACTTGCCCCGCCCTTGGCGTATGAAGAACCAGCCATATCTTCCCCGAAAGATAGGCGTTGTCGTTCGCGGTCGCCTCTCCTCCTTGAACCCTGGCGGTTAAACGGGAACCGTCCGTGTCCACTTCCAAGCGGTAGGTCTGGCCGTACTGGAGATTGGTCGAAAGATTCTGTGCGGCCAATAATTCGAGCGTCGTAAAGTTCCGGCTGATCTTGTAAAGGGAAACTGCTGTTTTCTTCACTTCCGCCGCGTAGCCGTTGCCGTCGCCGTCCATGCGGAAAAACAAGACCGCCCCCGGCTCATTGGCGGTCCCGTCATTATTCAAAACGATGTCCGAAGAAATCTTCCCATTGGTGAAACGATCCACGCCGTTGTGCAGGGAAGTTTGGAACCGGTTAAGGCCGGTGTCATTGGGGAACTTTTGGGTTTGCTTGTACTGCCCGCCCTCCACCACCCAAGTCCCGCTCATCGGAACAAAGGAAGCGTAGGCGAAAATGCGGAAAGACTCCTTCAAAACCCCTCGCCTTGCCGTGGTCGAAACGTCGCGGAACCACGCCGGAGCGCTCAAGTCATTCGTGGCCAAAGAAATGCCGTTCGTGTCGGAACCATAATAGTGAAAATCGCTTCGCACCAGCGCGTCCGCCTTATCATCCACGGAGATTCGGATAAGCTCATTTTGAAGCTCAACCTTGAGGGTGTGGTATTGAGACGGAACGTAACCGGGAATGAGAGCGGAAAGATCGGGAACGGAGCCGATCGACGTGTAAACGCCGTTATCGATCCGGTAAAGCACAAGCCCTTTACTTTTATCCAAACCTGCCGCATAGCCGAACTTGCCGTCCGGCGTCATTCGGAACCGGATGAGGGCCTCGTCCGTTTTCTCCGCCCCGATCCCATCTATTTTCACCTTTACCTCGATCACCCCATCGTCCAGAAGCGTCTCGTGAAGGATAGAGACGTTGTAACCGGAACTGAAACGCTGTTGGGAATGGGCAATGTGCCCGGCCCCGTCATTCGCGTAGCGCCAAATCCCCCGGAAAGGCACGAGCGTCCCGCGGGGAATGGCCGACAAAATGGCGCTGGGGCTGAAAGTGCCGGAGGAAGTGACGAGGTCGCCGAATGAAACCGGCCCCATGGTTTCCGCCGTTCCGATGCCCAATTTTCCCGTGGTGAAAGTCGAATCCGTGACGCTTAACTGCTCCACGTAATCCCCTTCGTTCACGCCGATAAAGACCTTGATGGCGGAGCCGGCGAGCGTCACCTTGATTTTCTGCCACTGACCCAGGCCGATGCCCTCAAGACCGCCTGCCTCCAAAACCTCTGAAACAGCTCCGCCTTTCACGGTAGTGAGAGCAAGATTCCCTCCGCCGTCCAACTGGACCGCATAGCCATCCTGGCTGTCAAGCGTCCTAAAGAAAAGGAGGGCCAATGATCCTGTGTCGTCAAATGTCACTTTCGTCTCCACGGTTCCGTCGGCAAGCAAGCTCTGGTTCATCATGAATCTCGAAAGGTTGTCGGAGCCAAATGCCGTCGATAACTGCCGCGCCGTTCCTGCCCCCGCGGCTTCCCAGAAGCCGCTTGCCGGAATATGCGGCGTGGCGGGGACTTCGGTGAAGCTGTCCGCTCTTCGAAGGATGTCCATCACCGCCACGTCGTCAAACCATACCGGAGCGCTCGTGTGGAAGGTCCCCAAAGCAACGGAAGTATGGTTGGACCCGGAATACGTGAAATCCCTTCGGACAAGCACGTCTGTTTTGTTGTCCACGGAGACTTTAATGATCTCGTTCCGAAAATCGATCTTCAGCGTGTGATATTCCATGGGATCGTAATTCTCGATGAGCACAGAGAGATCCACTGCATCACCGAGCTCGGTGCGTAAACCGTTATCGACCCGGTAAAACCTAAGCTTCTTATCGCGAGCAGCCGCGGCGGCATAGCCGTACAGACCATCCGCGGACAGGCGGAAGTAAACGTAAGCCTCGTCCTTCTCCTGCTGGATCCCTCCGATCCCCTCAATCCGTACTCTCGCCTGGACGGTTCCGTTCTCAAGGAAGATGTTGTCCCACATCGAAATCTGATAATCCATTCCGCCGCTTCCCACCTGAGCATAGGCGGCATTCCCCGTGCCATCATCGGCGACGACCCAGACACCTTTGAGCGGCGTGGCGGGAGCCGCTGGAAACTTCGTGAAAGAATCCCGGCTGTGCGGGATACCACTTAAAGTGACGTCATCGAACCACACCGGGCCGCTCGTCTTGTAAGTGGCCAAAGCGACGGCCTTGTGATTGGAATCGTTATAAGTGAAATCCTTCCGGACGAGCGCCTCCGTATCGTCCACGAAAATTTTGATGAGCTCGCCCTTCAAATCGATTTTTAACGCGTGATATTGGGCGGGATCATAGTTGGAAATGAGAGCGGAAAGGTCCACAGGCCCGCCGAGCGTCAGAGGGGCGCCTCCACCGATCCGGTAGAGGACAATCTGCTTCTTGTTGTCGACTCTCACCTCATAACCTTCCTGACGGTTCGAGGACAGCCGGAAAAGCACGGAAGCCTGGTTCTCGAAAAATCCGGTTCCTTCCACTCTCACCCGGACTTGAAGGACACCGTCAAGAAGAGCCGCTCCGTTCAAAACGGACAACGCCTGATCGAATTGGTTCTTCGTTTGAACGTAAGCGATATTCCCCGTGCCGTCATCCTGGACAGCCCATCGGCCGCTCGCGGGGGTGGCCGGAGGAACGGGCACTTGAGTAAAGGAATCCCGGCTGTGAAGAACACTGCTGAACGTGACATCATCAAACCACACCGGGGCGCTCGTTTGGTTGGTTCCCAAGGCGACGGCGGTGTTGCTTGAGCCGGAATACGTGAAATCCTTCCGAACCAAAACGTCATTTTTATTGTCAATGGAAACCTTGATGATCTCCCCTCTCAAATCGACTTTTAACGTGTGATACTGGGCTGGGTTGTAGTTGGGAATGAGCGACAAAAGATCAACGGCATCGCTCATTGGCAAAACGAAATTATTCTCCACGACGTTCAACGTAAGCCGTTTATTCCTGTCCAGCATCGCCGCATAGCCCGTTTTCCTGTCGGAAGAAAGCCGGAAGTAAACGTAAGCTTCGTTGGCCAAAGCGCCGCTCGCGGTTTCATCGATCCGGATTTTCGCCTGGATCGTCCCGTCGGACAAAGTTACGTTGTTAAAAACGGTAAGGTCATCGCCGCCGCCTATCCGGGTCTGAGCGTAAGCCGTATTCTGCGTGCCCGCCCCATCATCCGCAACAACCCATTGGCCGCTTGCGGGAACGGCGGGGGGGACCGGCTGTCTTGTCAGGGAATCCCGGCTGTGAGGAACGTCGCTCACCGTCAGGTCCTCAAACCACACGCGCGCGGACGTGTTGTTGGTTCCAAGCGCCGCGTCGGTGTAACCCGCGCCGGAATAGGCGAAATCCTTTTGAACAATCACGTCATTTTTATTGTCGATCGAAACCTTGATCAGCTCACCGCGAAAATCAACCTTCAAGGTGTGAACCTGGGCAGGGTCGTAGCCGGGAATGAGCGCCGCAAGATCCACCGCATTCCCAATCTGGTTGTAAACGCCGTCGTCGATACGGTAGAGACGAAGGCGGTGAAGGTCGGAGAGCTTGCTTGTCTCGATCTTCGCGGCGTAGCCGAACTTATTATCGGGGGACATCCTGAAGTAAAGATAGGCCTCCTCCGGCAGAGTCTGATTCGCCAGAACGAAGCCGGATCCGTCCATCTTGATCTTCGTTTGAATCACGGCGTCCTGAAGAGCGGCGTTGTTCAGCATCGAAAAGGTTTGGGT
>JACQQY010000005.1 GCA_016206825.1 Candidatus Omnitrophota bacterium | reverse complement strand
GGCGATTTGATGGCAAGGAGCTGTGAGAAATCCTACATGGACAAGTTCATCCCGATGGCCGTCAAAAAGGAGTATGAGCTTCGCAGGGAGGCGGCCAGACATAAAGAGGAGGTGGCGGCGTAGGGGTGGTATAATGTCGGTGCGATGCTGATGAAATTCCCGTCTTTCTTTCAATCTTGCCAAAGAAAGCTCTCCGTGTTTCATTTTAAAGAAAAATTTCTCCGGTGGATGCCGAGGCGCGTGTGGGTGCAGTTGGCGGCCGTCATGGCGGTTTTGGTGACGGTTCCGCTGATGACGCTGGGATATTCGCTTATCCGCACAAGCCAGGCGGCGGTGAAGACCTCCGTTTTGCGGGACCACGAGCAGTTGGCCATCCGCGCGGCGAGCGAGGTAGGGGAGTTTGTCAAAAGACCGAGGAACCTTTTGGAGGTGACGGCGTCCATTCTCGGCGCGATCGACGCGGACGTGTGGAAGCAGGAGACGGTTCTGGTGGAGCTTGCGCTCCATGAAGACATTTTCGGCCGCATCTCGTCGGTGAGCCTGGAAGGAAGGGAACTCGCGGCGTCGGAGATCGGCACGCCCCTCAAAGACCGCTCGAGCGAGCCGCTTTTCCAAAAAGCGGCGGGCGGGGTTTTTGCCATGTCGGACATTTATTTTTCCAAAGACGATCTGCCTTATGCGGTCATGGGCGTGCCGGTCCGGCGGATGGGGGAAACGGCGGGGGTTCTCATGGCCGACGTGAACCTCCGCGGATTTTGGAACATTGTGGACAACATTCGGATCGGCAGGACGGGAAGGGCGGGCGTGGTGTCCGACAAAGGGATTTTGATCGCCCATGAGGATAAAAAGAAAGTTTTGGAGAGAGAAGATTTGTCGGACCGCCCCGGCGTTCAAGCGGTTTTACAGGGGAAGGCAGGCGCCGAAGAATCTCCGGATAGGGAAGGTAAAAATTGGTTGATGGCTTATGTCCCGATTCCGGATCTGGGATGGGGACTTGCGATCAGGCAGTCCGCCGAAGAGGCTTACGCTTTTTCCTATTGGATGAAAGTCCTGTCGTGGGTTTTGATTTTCATGAGCGTCGGCATGGCGATGGCGATAAGCTTCCTCCTGGCGCGGCTGTTGGTGAAGCCCATTCAGCTTTTGATTGAGAAAACCAAGCGGGTGGCGGAGGGGGATTTCGACCAGACTCTTCCGGTGGAGAGGGGCGATGAAATCGGGAACCTCCTGCGCGCGTTTAACGACATGACGGCGAAATTAAAGGAAGCGAGGCAGGCGGAGAAGATGGCCGCGATCGGGAAGGCGGCCGCCGCGATCACGCATGAGCTTAAGAATTCCGTGACGATGGCCGCCGCGCTCATCAGCCTTTTGCCCAAGCGGCGCGATGACGGCGAATTCATGGAGAGATTCGCGAAGGTGGTGCCGCAGGAGCTTGAGAATTGGAAAGATTTACTGCAGAGCATTTCGGATTTCTCCAGGCAGGCGAAGTTTCCGTTGTCTCCCGTGGAGGTCGGTCCGTTTCTGGAGGATTTCCGGCTTTTGGTCGAAGAGAGGCTCGTTCAGCGCAAGGTCCAACTGGAATGGAAGGCGGAAGGCCGCCTGCCGGTGATCGAGGGGAATCCTGCGAAGCTGAGACAGGTCCTGCTGAATCTCGTGTTGAATGCCGCCGAGGCGATGCCGGAGGGAGGGATGGTGAAAGTGGCCGCGGGCTGCGTCCAAGCGAACGGCGGGCGCTCTTTGGAAATTCGCATCGAGGATACGGGCAAGGGCATCCCGCCGGATCATCTCGCCGCCATTTTCGAGCCGTTTTATACGACGAAGCATAACGGTCTGGGTCTGGGGCTTGCCATCTGCCGGGGGATCGTGGATCAGCACGGCGGGCGGATTCGCGTAGACAGCAAGGTGGGCAGGGGGACAACTTTCGTTTTGCAATTTCCCGTCGCGCATCCCTCCCCCTGACAAGGGGGAGCCGGAGGGGGTTTGGAGCAAGGTTTTTAGACAAAACTAAACCCCCTCTAACTCCCCCTTGACAGGGGGAGGAAGGTTGAGGACTTCTCTTGACAGGGGGAAGAGAGTTTGGGGTTTATATGGACGGATTATCTTACATCCCATACAACGCCGGATTAAAACGATACGCAAAGAAGAACCGCCAAAATCCTACCTTAGCGGAAAAAAAGATTTGGCAGATTCTTTCAAGAAAGCAATTCGAAGAAGTGAAGTTTACCCGCCAAAAGCCTTTGGAGAGCTTCATCACTGATTTCTATTGTTCAGAATTGAAGTTAGTGATTGAAATAGATGGGGACTCTCATGCGTCCCAACCGGGGTATGACCAGCTCAGAAGTGATGTTTTAAGAGAAAAGCACAAGATAAAAGTCGTCCGTTATTCCAATCATGACATCCTGCGGAATTCAGAGGGAGTATATGAAGATTTGGTGAATCAGATTAGAGCGCGTAGACAAGAGATCAAACCCCCTCTAACTCCCCCTTGACAGGGGGAGGAAGGTTGGCGAGATGACTTCACTGACTCCCTCTCTAACTATCACTCCCCATCTAACCCACCGGTTGAAGCTCCTGCCGGAGGTGCGGCAGGCGCTTTTCATTTTGCAGATGTCCCTTCCCGATTTGAAAGTTTATCTTCGGGAGGAACTCGCTCAAAATCCGGCGCTCGAGGAGGCGGAAGGAAACGCGCCCGGCTTGGACGGGATCGAGGGGCAGTCGGCGTGGGAGGAGGATGAGAGCGTCGGCGAAGGCGGCGGGGAATGGAATGAAGAGAGGGAGAGGAAGCGGCTTTTTCGGATGAGTTTGCTCACCAAGCCTTGTTCGCTTGAGGAGCATCTGCTCGGCCAGTTGGATTTGTTGGATCTTCCCGAAGGCGAGAGAGCGGCCGCAAGGGAAATTGCCGGCAGTTTGGACGCGAATGGTTATTTGGTGGGTCCTCTCGAGCTCATCGCGGACCGCTGTCGGGTGAAGATCGGCGAAGTGGAAAGAGCGCTTTCGGCGGTCCAGACGCTCGATCCGAAAGGCGTGGGAGCGAGAAACCTGCAGGAGTGCCTTTTGATTCAACTGGGGGAAGACTCCCCCGCGGGTCTCATCGTGAAAAATTATCTTTCGGATTTGAAGCTCAAGAGATTTCAAAAAATAGCGAAGGGTCTCGGCGTTTCCGTTCAAGAGGTCGAAAAGGCCGTGCAAAGGATCCGCCGCCTGGATCCCAAGCCCGGCCGGAATTTCGACGTTCCGAAATCCGCCTGGATCGTGCCGGACCTTGTGGTTTACCGGACGAGGAAGACTTACCGGGTAAGGCACAACCCAAGCGAGCTGGCCGCATTGGAGATCAACGCCCGTTACCAGAAGTATCTGACCGAGAAGGCCGTGCCGCGGGAAACGAAACGGTATCTTCGGGAGAAACTGCGTTCGGGACTCCAATTGATCGAGGCCGTGAAGAAAAGGCGGGAGACGGTGGAGAAGGTGGCGGGCTTCGCCGTGAGAGAACAAGCCGGCTTTTTCGAAAAGGGACCTTCCGCTTTGAAGGCGCTCCGTTTCGAGGAGGCGGCCTCCGCTTTGGGCATTCATAAATCGACGGTGTGGAGGGCGGCCGCCAACAAATACATGGAGACGCCCCGCGGGATCATCGAGCTTAAATCCCTGTTTAGTTCGCCGCTCTCCGAAGCAGGCCCTTCGACGAGCGCCGTCAAAAGCCGCATCCGGGATCTGATCGCCGGGGAAGACAAAAAAGCTCCTTTAAGCGACGAACGCCTTGTGGATATCCTCCGCTCCGAAGGCATCCCCCTCGCCCGCCGCACCGCCGCCAAGTACCGCGAAGCGCTCAAAATCCTGCCGTCGTATTTGAGGAAAACATAGTCCATTCTGCGCATTATTTCTCTTGACATACCCAATCAGTATGTATTATAAAGAAGGCTTGCTGAAAGGAAACCCCAAGCTTTGAAAAAAATTCTTGGAAATCCCAAAAAGGAGGTTTAAGCGGATGTAATCTTTCTCCACCAAACCCCAATTATTTTAATTCCTTTTAAGCAAAAGAATTTTTGATTTTTTAAAAAAAAGTTCTTGACGGACATGGGTGGTATGGTGTATAGT
>JACQQY010000030.1 GCA_016206825.1 Candidatus Omnitrophota bacterium | reverse complement strand
GTTCCGCATACCGCCACACATAAAAAGTAACAAGCAGTGAAACAAGCAAAACAAAGGAGGAAGCGAAGTAAAACCGGCGGGGATGATCTCTTCCCATTCCACTCCTCCTCAAGGCTGTGAAAGAACCGGCAGCCATACGTGGAAGACGGTGCCCTTACCAGGTTCCGTCTCGAAAGCAATCTGGCCGCCGTGCTTTTGAACCATTTCATAGACAAGCGAAAGCCCCAACCCCGTGCCTTTGCCGAGTTCCTTCGTGGTGAAAAAGGGTTCGAAGATGCGGGTTTGGATTTCTTTGGGGATGCCGGAACCCGTGTCTTCGACCTGAATTTCAACAACCTCCCTGCCGTCCAGATGCGACTTGCGGGCGAGAACAGTCAATCGTCCCCCTTTGAGCATGGCGTCGATGGCGTTGGTGGAGAGATTGATGACGATCTGCTGGATCTGATTTTTGTTGGCCAAAATCCGGGGAAGCGGCCCGTTTAATTCTTTGACGAGCTCGATGCCCTTGACCTTCGTCTGCGCCGTGACAAGAGAAAGAGCGCCTTCGATCGCCTGACGGACGTCGCATTCCTCCTTCTCCGTCTTTCCCACCCGCGAGAAAGTGAGAAGATTCTGCACGAGGTCCCGGCACCGCAGGGCCTCCCGCTCGATGGAGCGAAGGGGCATTTCCAGCGGATCGCCCTTTGGAAGGTTCCTCACCACGCCTTGAGAGAAACCCAGGATCACGCCTAAAGGATTGTTGATCTCATGGGCCACGCCGCCGGCTAACTGTCCAACGGCCGCCATTTTCTCCGACTGGATCATCATTCTTTGAAGCCGCTCGCGCTCGGCCATTTCTTTAAGGAGGAGATCGCGGGAAACGGTCGTATTTCTCAAATCCTCCTCCATTTTCCGAAAGGAGGCGGCCAACTGCCCTATCTCATCGGTGGAATCAACCTTGATCTTTCGGGTAAAATCACCGTGGGCGACAGAGTAAGTCGCTTCCACCAGAGACCGCAAAGGCCGCGCCATCGACCGGGCAAGGTACCAGGTGGAAGGCCACGAAGCCAAAAGGAAAAGCACGGATCCGAATGAGAAAAACGTAACCGCTTGGTGAACTTTTCCCTCCGCCCATCCCTGCTCTTCCCGCAAGTGAAGCTCAATCGTATTCGCCGCCGCTTCTATTTGCTCCATGAACCGCTCGCGCATCAACCGTTGTTTGCCCAAAACGAGACCCAGCGCCTCCGATCTTTCTTGAGAGAAAACGGCCGACAGGTATTCTCCCTTCGCGGTATCGAGAAATTCCTCCCACGTAAACCAGGCGGAGTAAAGGCCCAACACAAGGCCTTCGGTCAGCTTATCGTCCATGCCTTTCTGGGCCAGGCCGATGACCTCCTCAAAATCCGCGTCCACGATCTTTTCCAGCTCCTCAATTTGGCCGCGGATTTGATTGAGCTCCGGGCGGGTGCGCGCAAGGGGCGTCACCGAAACCAAAGAATTGAGTTCGACCAAATGGTTCTGCAGGAGTCTGATCTTTACGGACGATTCACGATGGGATTCGATGTCCCAGTAGAGCCGCCCTCCGATCCTGACGGTATGGATCGTGACGAGAGCCGCCATCATGAGCAAAGCAAGGCCGGCCACCCCGATGCCGATCAAAATAAAGAGCTTGTCCCGTATTCTGAGATTCTCAACCACCATCCGCCGAACCCCTCCCCGTCCGTTTCACCTCGGCAATCTCCCGCACCGATACGAAACGCTCCGCCACGAGCGCCTGCCCTTTTTCGGAAAGGATAAAGTCAAGAAACTCCTTCGCCTCCCCGCGCGGCAGTCCCTTCGTCACCAAAAGAAGCGGCCTCGAAAGGAGGTACGCGCCGGACACCACGTTCGCAGGCTCCGGGGAAACCCCCTCTATCGCGACGGCCCGGATTTCGGGACGCGCAAAAGCGATGCTCGCGGCGGCAATGCCGTTTTCCTCCGACGCAAGCGCGGCCGCCTGATCCCTCGGCCTGTCCACTTCTTTCCTGTCCGCGCGGTAGCTCTCCTGGCCCATCACCAGCCTCCGAAACTCTTCCGTGGTCGCGCGGCCTTTTCCCCAAGTTTCCGTAACGCAAACGACCGGGGCATCGCCTCCGCTTGTCTCCGACCAGTTTTTGATTTCTCCCGTAAACATCCTCTTGATTTGTTCTTTGCCGAGAGACTGGACGGGATTGCTTCGATGCACGAAAACCCCGATGGCGTCGTAACCGATCACTTGGTAGTAAAATCCACGCTTTTTTTCCTCGTAGGACAGCGGCCGCGACACGCCCGCCAGATCGACCTCTCCCTTTAAGAGAGCGGCCAGTCCTTCTCCTGAACCTGGAATGTCGATGGAAGCAAAACGAACGCCCGTCCTCGCCGCAAAGGCCTCGGAGGCTTTGGGCATGATGTGCTCGCCGATGGTGGAAGAACCTTTGTAAGAAAGCTTACCGGCCTGGGCAGTGGTGGAAAGAAAAATGAGAAATAGTAAGAGGCTGACTGTTTGCTTTCGGATCATTCTCCGTCACGTACCTTTTTTCAAACGTTTAACCGCATAATCAAACGAAAGCAAAAACCAATTATACTCAATTCTACACTATTTTGTCTACTAAATTACAAATTTCAAAGAATAGGAAATAACTTAACCAAGATAAATTATACCCTAAATGGTACATTATTTAAAAAATAAAAAATTTATATACCTGATAAGGTGTAGTTAAAAATAGAATATACCCTAAGAGGTATTATAATTTCATATTTAGATTGAATTTATACCTGATATGGTGTATTATTCATTTCATGAACGAGCTGAGTAAAAAAATTCAACAATTACGCAAAAAATCCAAACTGACTCAAGTAGAATTTTCCAAAAGAGCAGGGGTTGGGTTACGTTTTATTCGGGATCTTGAACAAGGCAAAGCAAGCGTCCGCTTGGATAAGGTCAACCAAGTTCTGGAATTCCTAGGACACCATTTGGAGATTGTCTCCGATCATGAACCAAGAGAAATTCCGAAAAGCAAGAGTCCATTATAAAGGCCGATTGGCGGGCTATTTGTCCGAGACGCCGAACGGCTGCCAATTTCGTTACGACAAAGACTTCCTAAGCACGGGACAAGCGATTTCCGTCTCGCTTCCCCTGCGCGAAGAACCTTACGAAGACACGGAGCTTTTCAGTTTTTTTAAAGGCCTCCTGCCGGAGGGATGGTACCTTGACATCGTCAGCGCAACCATAAAGGTAGACCCACGCGATGCCTTCGGCCTTTTATTGGCAACAAGCTCAAACACCATTGGAGCCGTAACCATCCACAAAATTGAGGATTGAACGCCGGCGAAAATAAACTCATGAACCCTAACACACCAAAAGAAGTGTTTGGCCTGGATAAAATGCCGAAAATCGGCCTGTCCCTGCAGGAGATCCCCGTCAAAGCTCAAGAAATGGCCGGGAAGATGTCGATTTCCGGCGTCCAACCAAAGTTATCTTTAAAACTGGATAAACGCCGCGCCGAGCTCGTCCCGGCCCCTGAGGGCGGCGAATACATTTTGAAACCGCAAGTCCAGCATTACCCCCACCTTCCCGAAAACGAGAACTGCTGTATGGACATGGCGGCGGACCTGGGCATCAAAGTGCCGCCGCATTGTCTTCTGACCTTAACGGATGGGAGCGCCGCTTACGTGGTGAAACGCTTTGACCGGATCGGGAAAGAAAAGAGGCATCAGGAAAATTTTTACCAAATTCTCGGGAAAAAAGACAAATATGCGGGTTCTTTGGAAGAGATCGGGAAAAAGCTTAAAGAAATTTCCGCGGTGCCGGGGTTGGACGTCCAACTTTTCTTTGAACGGGTCGTTTTTAATTTTTTGATCGGCAACGGGGACGGTCACTTTCAAAACTACTCGATCTCTTACGAAAACGACGGGACCATCCGTCTCTCTCCAGCCTACGATATGGTTTGCAGCAAACTGGTCCTGCCGAACGAAGAAGATTCCGCTCTGACTCTTAACGGTAAAAGAAACAAACTCGAGCGGGGTGATTTTGACTGGTTGGCCGAATACTTAAAGATTCCGGAAAGAATCCGCTATGAGAAATTCACCGCCAAAGGAAACGCCATCACACAGTTCATAAAGACAAGTAAACTTCCTGATGGTTTCCAAAAAAACTTCATCGACATCGTTCTTTCACGATACGCCCGCCTGGAAATCAATCCTTAAAAAACCGCGGGCGAACGATGGGTCAACAAAAAGCTTCCTTCAATTTTTTCTCATCCGCCAGCACGCGGCGGTTTAGGAAGCCTTTGTCCTGTTCCACGAGAGGGTCTCCGGCAAGAGCCGGCACCTGCTCCTCGTAGGTGGGAGCGTCCGCCTCCTCGTAAAGAAGCCCGATGGGAATCTTGTCGCCCCACTCCAAGGCTTTGTCAAAAGCCCACCGTTTGTCCTGCGGCTTATAACCGGGGGATTGGTCAACCTCATAAACCCTCTGCTTGTACCACTGGTAGGTGTTCACTTTGTTGAAGGTGACGCACGGCTGTAAGACGTCCACCAGCGAATAACCCTTATGCCGGACGGCCTTCACGAAAATGTCGGTCATGTGCTTGGGATTCCCGGCGAAGGTCCTCGACACGAAAGTCGCCCCTCCGGCCACTCCCATCACCATGGGATTCAAAGCGGTCTCAAGCGACCCATCCGGAGAAGTGGTCGTCACCGTCCCCTTGGCGCTCGTGGGCGAATACTGGCCCTTCGTGAGCCCGTAAATCTGGTTGTCCTCGATAATTTGCGTGATGTCCGGGTTTCTGCGCATCACGTGCAAAAAATGATTGCCGCCGATCCCCAAGCTGTCTCCGTCCCCGGAAATCACGATGACTTTCAAGGCGTGGTTCGCAAGCTTGATCCCCTGGGCGACGGGAACCGGCCTCCCGTGGAGGGAATCGTACCCGTTCGCGTGAAAATAGTAAGGAACCTTCGACCCACAGCCGATCCCCGAGACGATCATCACCTCGTGCGGCTTGAGACCCAGAACCCCCATCGCCTCCTTCAGCGACCTCAAAACCGAGTAATCCCCGCAAGCGGGACACCACGTCGGATCTTCGGGACTCAAAAAATCATCCGGTTTTGACATGAAGTTTCATCTCCTCTTTTAAATTGGCGATAATCTCTTCCGGCGAGAACGGCCGGCCGTCGTACTTCAAAATCCTGCCGTCGACCTGGATCCCCGTTTGCCTGCGGATCAGGTTTGCCAACTGCCCCGTGTAATTATTCTCGACCGCCACCAGGTGCTTCGCCCTTTCGAGATACGGCCTCACTTTCTCCGCGGGGAACGGCCAGAGGTCCGTAAACTTAAGGAGATTCGCTTTCATTCCCTTTTTCACGAGGCGGTCCACGACCTCCCGGACGGCCCCGTAAACCGAACCCCAGCAAAGAAGGGTGAGCTCCGCATCCGCGTCTCCGTAACACTCAGGCTCCCTCATGTCTTCCTTGGAGGCGAGCTCCAGTTTATGCATCCTCTTTTCCATCATCTTTCTTCGCGGTTCCGCCTCCTCGATCGCATAACCCTGCTCGCTGTGCTCGTCGCTTGTGGCCACATAAACGGCGTTCGGATGCCCCGGAAGCGCGCGCGGCGAAATCCCGCTGTCCGTCAGCAAGTAGCGTTTGTAATCGCTCAAACCCTCCAGCGCCTCTTCCGTCAAAAGCTCCCCCCTGTCGACGCGGACCTTGGAAAAATCAAGGCCGGCGGAATCGATGGAACGAATCTGAGAAGACAGGTAAAGGTCGCTTAAAATAATCACCGGACACTGGTACTTTTCCGCCAGATTAAACGCCCTCCACCCGGCTTCGAAACAATCCTCAATCGTCGCCGGAGCGATCACGATCCTCGGAGATTCTCCATGCGAAGCGTGGATGACAAAATCAAGATCCGGCTGTTCCGTCCTTGTCGGAAACCCTGTGGAAGGGCCGGTGCGCTGGACTTCCGCGATGACGACGGGCGTCTCGGTCATCGCCGCAAGGCCGAGGGCCTCCACCATGAGGCTGAAACCCCCGCCCGAGGTGCACGTCATGGCCCGCGCGCCCGCGTGGGAGGCGCCGATGGCGAAAAGGATCGCGGCGATCTCATCTTCCGTTTGCTTCGAAACGATGCCATATTGCGAGGCCTTCGCCGTGATAAATTCAAAAATCGTGGTGGCCGGCGTCATGGGATAAGCCGCGATGAATTTACAGCCTCCAGCCATCGCCCCAAGCCCCAGCGCTTGGTTCCCGTTCAACAGCATGCGCCTGTCGTTTTTCGCGAGGGGAACGGCCCTCAGCTTGTATTCAAAACCCTGCGCAAAATGAGCCTTGGCATAATCATAACCGGCCTTGGCGGCCGCCAGGTTCTTCGCCGCCATCTCCTCCCCCTTTTTCCCGAAATTTTCCTGAATCACGTCCCGGATGCGCTCAAAATCATAGTCCGTGATCCCGGCCGCCGCGCCGATCGCGCACGTGTTCGCCATGACGGGAGCGCCTCCGGCCTCGGACGCGATTTTGGAAAAAGGAACGGGGCACGCCTTGATTCCCAGCGCTTCCAAAGAGCGCGAGTCACAGCCTAACGCCTCATCGTAGAGAATGGCCCCGCCCCGGACCACCTCATGCTTGTGGCGGTCGATGCAGTCTTCCGTAAAAGCAAGCAGAAGATGCACGTCTTCGTTGAAAGTGAAAACTTCGCGGGCGGCGGCGCGAATTTGAAAGAAATTGTGCCCGCCGCGCACGCGCGACATGTAATCTTGGAAACCAAAAACATAAAGCCCGCCGCGGGCCAGCGCCTTGACAAGCCCCGCGCCGCCGGACTCCACCCCCATCCCGGCCTCTCCCCCGATCTTAATCGTCAGGTCGTTCGTTATCATCCTTCCTCCTCCAGCCGGATCGCCGGCAAATCATTGACCGTCCCGCACGCCGTCACGCACATCCCGCAGCCGTCGCAAAACAAAGCGGCGACCACCGGTTTCTGATCCCTCATCTCAATGGCCTTGTCTCTCAAATGGCACGCCAAATAACACAGTTGACAGCCCGCCCCTCCCCACGCCAAGCACCGGGACACGTCGATAGCGGCGGTTCGCCTCTTGGCCTCCACTGCCCTGGCGGCCCCTTCCGTATCTCCCTGTGGAAAAGTATAACTCATAAACTCCCTCATGCGCTCCAAAATCTCCACCGGAAAACTCCTCAAAAACTCTCTGCGGGTTGCCACGTTACGTCCCTCTTCCGGCTGGGCATGACACGCACCCAGCGGCTTCCCTCTCCCTGCCCGCGCGAACCGGCAAATCCAAAGGCCCAAGCGCGACACCCAAGCTTGCCGCCTCCAGGCTCACGAATGCAAAAGCAAAATCCGCTGTCCTTTTCAAGAATCCGTCCGCGCGCTTCGAAAGCTGAAGGGCAAAGCCCGGAAACCAATAGGCCAAATGGGATGAAAAAAAAGACCGAAACGCCTCCCGGCAAATCGAAGCCCCTTCCAAAAGCCCCTTCTCGATCGCATGAGCTTCCTTGTAAAGAAGATAATGCGCAAACTCGCACTCGAGGGCCGCATGGTCCGCCCGTTCGCGGCGCTCCGAGGAAACCTGCAACCCGAAAGCACCATAGAAAGCCGCGATATCCGCCAGCTCCTGCGGTTCCCTCCGGTGGTGCGCTTCACCATACTCCAGCTCATACGCCGGAACCATTCCATGCGCCGTATGCCCTAGGCAGGTTTCATACTCCCGCGCCCATTCCCTGGCGTCAAGAGCCAAAAACATCCCGAGCAGGTCTTCCAAGGGCTTCTGAAGTTTCTGGCGATCCTGAAAGGGCAAAGCCTGCACGGCCTCCCGCCATATAAAGCTGTTTTCCCTCACGGATGCGTGGTCTTTCGAAAAACCCGGATGGCGGAAGAAATAAGCAAGGGCCTGGTAAAGAATACTTCGTGCCAGAAGCCCAGGCATCTCTTCAGATAGAGTTTTGGTGTTTGTCGGGTCGGACATAAAACGGCTCCTCCACCTGGGTGCGGATAATCTCCTTGCCCGATTCGTCAAAACCGATCACCGTGTCGTTGTAAAGGGTGAAGGGTTTTCCATGGACCTCCGTTTCAAAAACCTTGGGACCTTCTACGATCCCGTAGCGGAAGATAATCCGGTTTGTAATTCTAAAAAGCTGTTGAACGGCCAAAAGCTCCCTGTCAGGAACCTGATAAGCTTCGATCGCCTGATCGACGCCAGGCCCGAACATTTGCTTCAAATAATCCCTCGGGACCCAGCGCGGCGGGATGTAGTAGCCGTTAGGCTCCGTGCCAAACTGCGGATAAAGCGGCAAGGCAACCTTGGCGACCTTTACCAGGTAATAAAGGGGGTTGTAACGGTCCTCCGCCCACTGCCCGCCTTCCCCGATTGTGACAAACCCCTGGAGGCGAATGCGCCCGATGCAAGCCGCCATACAGCGGGTTTCCATGGGAAGCCCATTGGTTTCGGGGTCCCTCCCTTCCAGGCGCGGGTAGCAGGCAATGCATTTTTCCGTGATGCGGGTGCTCGGGCGGTACATCGCTTTTTTATAAGGGCAGGCCTCGACGCATTTTCGATAACCCCGGCAGCGCGTCTGGTCCACCAGCACCACGCCGTCCTCCGGCCGTTTATAAATGGCGTTCCGCGGACAAGCCGCAAGGCACCCCGGATAGGTGCAATGATTGCAAATCCTTGCCAGGTAAAAAAACCAAGTCTTGTGCACGGGGAGCTCGGCGCCCTCCGTGTCGTAAGCGCCGGGCTTGCCCTTTCCTCCAACCGCCGTGTCCTCGTAGATATTCGGAAAACGCCACTCCTCATCCGTGGGCAAATAACCGAGCGCCCTCTGAGGCTCTGGACCGATGGACTTCTGCGCGGCCTCGAAAATGGTCTTCCCCTCAAAGACGCCGTTCTTCCACACCTGGCCGCCGGGGTTCGCCTCTTCCAGCAGGCTTAAAAGCTTTACGTCCCAAAACTGAGGATACCCCCCGTAAGGCTTCGTCTCCACGTTGTTCCACCACATCGCCTCCTGCCCCTTGGAAAAAGTCCACGTGGTCTTGCAGGCAAAGGAACAGGTCTGACAGGCGATACAACGGTTTAAATTAAAGACAAAAGCAAACTGCCGCCTGGGATGAGACTCCGCGTGCGGATACTCCATCTTTCGATTGATCTGCCAATTGGTGACCTGACTCATGTCGTCCTTTCCTCACACGGCCGCCACGTCTTCACGGCCTTTTCGATCATTTCCAAAATAAAAGCGTCTCCCTTCTGCTTCCACGCCAGATGAGGCCCGCGGTAAAAAGGATTCCGAAACATCTTAAGTATCTCCTCCGCCCCCCATCCCTCCCTCACAAATTCTTCCGCAAAACAAAGCGCCATCTCGCAAAGATGAGCGTCGTCTCTGGAAGCAAACTCCACCCCCACAAGCTCCATCGGATCATCCGGATCAACCTCGTCTTTCGGCATCCCTCCTCCAACCTATCTATCTTAAAATATTTGGCGGCAAAACCTACACACACGCGCTCTGAAGGGTGCGAGGCCACGGCTTTCCCCTCGAGGAAGCGTCCAACCGTTGTGGTCCGCACAACTTTCTTGCTTTCACAGCGACCGAGAGGGGAATGCCGTGGCCGGCGCATACGCGCTCTGAGTAACCACCCAACAAAGAAAGTCCCCTGAATTACTTCGCCCGAACAAACCCTCCCGCCAAATACTTCTTCATCACCTCATTCTCGGCTGAGGGGGTAAAACCCGTGGCCGCGGGCGCCCAGATACCCTTTCCTCCCAATCCCCCGTCTTCCGCCTTCGTGACGCGCACAAGCGTCTCTTTGGGAACCGTGTTGATGGCATGGTTATCCGCCTCCCCGCCGAAGATAAATCCCATAAACGCCTTCGCCTTGTGAAAGAGCGTATCCGTCTGGTGCATCGGCATGTGCCAGTTGCGCGTCACACTCTGCTGGGAACCGTAGCGAAAGTTGGCTTTGTACGCGCCTCCTTCCGAAAGCGCCAGCTTATCCGGACGGGTTTCATGGGCTTTGACCGTTTTCTCCGTCGCAATGTAAGTGCCGTGCTTCAACATCACGGTGTGGTAAGCGAAAGCGGGGTTGTACTTGACCCGAAGCATGAGCCGCGCCACTTTATAAAATGGGTCGCTTGGGACCGCCCCGACATAAGGGCGATCGGCCGGATTCGCATCCACGTATACGTAATCGCCGTCGTTAATCCCCAAATCTTTCGCGGCCTCCGGATTGATATGCACTTGCTGTTCGCCAACGCTGGGCGCGCGCTTGTCCATCCGGTAGGGGTCGCCGAAGTTGGAGTCCCAAATCTCATGCCAGTCGACGTTGCTCCAAAGCGAGTGAACCCTGTGGCGGCTTTTTGGGGTAAGGCAATAGAAGCGAAAGCCTTTCTCCCACAGAAAATTCTTCGTTTCCTTCACTCTCGCCCAAGGGAGCCTTACGTTCCGCACCGTGCGCTCGTCCCAATGCTCGGCGGTCTCCGGAATGCCGTAGTCATTGGGCCGGATATAAGGATTGGAACTTACGATCACGTTGGGAAGATAAGGCGTGGCCTCCGGCCCTTCCCTGTGGACGATGAAATTCTCGCCGTATTCGACGGCTTCCGGCAAATCCGTGTAGGCATTCAGGCGGCCCGTATCGGTATAAAAGGGCTGATCCTCATGAATCTGCTCCCAAAACGGCACCCGCGGATAAGTCCTAAAGAGCATCAGAGCGCCGCCGGGCGGCCCGTACTTCCCGGCCATGATGTCCTCCAGCTTGTAACCGGCCGTCGTGGTCGAAGTATCCAAAAGCCGCTGGATGTAAACCTCCCTCTTGTCTTCGAGGGCAAATTTCCAATAATCCCGAAAACGGGCGTCGCCCGTGAGCTCCCCCAGTTTTTGCGCGATTTCGGATAAAATAACCAGGTCGTCCCGGCTGTCGAATACCGGAGGAATCCCTCCCTTCCAAATCTGGAGGAACGGATTCGAGCAGGAAGCGGTGACCTCCAACCCCTTGAATTCAAGCCACGTGCTCGCAGGAAGCCCGACGTCCGCATACTCAATGGAAGCGGTCATCTGGATGTCGATGGAAACGATCATCTCCACGTTCGGATTGACGTTTTTCAACATGTCGTAAGCATGCTTGGCATTATTGATGAGATTGACGTTCGTAAACAGCATCGCTTTCGTCGGGGTCGGCATGTGAGTCGACCCGGTAAAAACCTTCCTTCCTTCTTTCGGAGTATTCACGATAAGCGGCCTGTCTCCGTGATTCCAGTAGGCCGGTTCCTCATCTTTGAAATAGGCTTTCGCGTGCACGTCCTTCGCCGGCGCATCCGGATCAAGCAGAGGATGGAAAGGATCTTCGGCAACCCATCCCTTGAAACCATAACCGGTCCAAGGAGATCCCTGGAAGAGAGCCGATTTGTAATTCCCCGCCCACGTGTGACAGCCGGCCCCCGGCTTGCCGATGTTTCCCGTGAGCATAAGCGGCAGGTAAGCGGCGCGATTGGCTTCGGTTGCGTGGAACCAGTGGTTAATCCCTTCTCCCTGGTGAATCGCGGCGGGCTTGATGGCCGCCAAGTCCTTCGCCAACTGCTCGATCAGATGCTTCGGAGCCCGGGTGATCTCCGCAACCGTGTCGAGGTCGTAATCCTGAAGATGAATTTCGTAAAGGGAAAAAAGGGTCATCGCTTCGATCTCTTTCCCGTCCGTCGTCTGGACCCTGAATTTCCCCTGAAGGGCCGGCTTTATCGTCTTTCGCGCGAAACGCCCGCCGACGTCGTCGCGCGTCACCGCCACGGGGGCGTTTGCCGCTTCATCCCACACGACGAAATCGCCCAGCTTCCGGTATTGTTCCTCCTGAAGCCCCTGGACCTTAAAGCTCGGCCCCTCCATGGAAAGCCCCGGCCGGTAGTCCTTAAAGACTTCGTGCGCCCGCAGACGCTTCAAATTATCCGTGCGGACAAGAAGCGGGAAATCCGTAAATCTCAAAACAAAGCCACGGTCGTACCAGCCCTTGTCGACCATGAGCCTCGTAATGCCGAGAAAGAGCGCCGCGTCGGTGGCGGGACGAATGGGTATCCAATAATTCGACTTCGTCGCGGGCGGACTGTACTCCGTGGTGATGGTCACGAGCTTCGCGCCCCGCTCCATGCACTCGATGAACCAGTGGCTGTCGGTCAGCTTGTTTTCCACGAGATTCTTGCCGTTTTGGATAATCAGCTTGCTGTTTCGAAGATCGTTGAAATCGCAGTCCGAAGCTTGAAGGCCGTGAACCCATGGCTGTCCGGGCGCCTGATCGCCGTGCCAGGTGTAATTCGACCAAATCCTGCCGGCCTTCGCGTCCTCGGGCTTCACGCCGCGAAGATGCGTATCCAAAATCGCCATCGTGTTGCAAAGGCGGTACATCCCGTATTTGCCGAAGACGCCCAAAAGCCCCATCCCCCCGCGCATTTTGAAAGTCCGAATCCCGGACCCCTCCATCGGCTTCAGCATCTCTTCGGGGTAACCTTGGGCCAAGAGCTTCTTTCTCCCTTCTTCCCCGCTGTAGCGCTTGCCGATGGCCATCAGGGCCTTACCGACATAGGTGTAGGCTTCGTCCCATGAAACCTTCTCGAACGTGTCGGTCCCTCTCGAATCAAACTTGTACCGGGTTTTGTTCTCCGGCGTTAAATCCGGAAACCCCGCATCGGCCCACTCACGCCAACCCTTCCGAATAATGGGGTACTTCAAGCGATAGGGCCCGTATGCCAGGCGGTGAAACGTTAAACCTTTCTCGCACTGGCGCGGGTTCCAGTTGGGAGTCGCCTTATTCCCATAAACGTCCCCATACGTCTCGTAGTCGTATTGCGACCCCATGCGGACTACGATGCCGTTCCGCACATAAGCCTTGGCGCGGCAGGCATGCGTGTCGTTCGGCGAGCAAACCCACGAAAAAGTGCTGTCATAGCGGTACTGGTCCCTATAAATTTTTTCCCAGTCCCTGTTAGGGTAATATTCCAACGGATTCTGTATCTCCTGCACCGGCTCCAGTCCCCACAAGGACGGAAGCTTCTTTGAAGCCAAAGCCGCTCCCGCCACCGCCCCCGAAATCTTCAAAAACTCCCGCCGTGTCACTCCCATTCTTATCCTCCCATTACTCCAACACCAATTCATTCCACACCGACACCGCCTTCTGTCCGTTTCGATCTCGGTGAGCCCCATCCCAAACCGCGAACGCAGCCTGCAAAGGCTTCCTCCGCTCCAATTCCAAAGAACTCTCCCCTGTTTTTAGCGCTCGGGAGAACACGACCTGCCACTTTCCCTCTTTCCAAATCCCATTCACTTCAATAGGCCCGCTCCGCGGAAGCTGAGTGGTCAACGTTCCAAAACCTTTGGAAAGCGCTTCTTCACCCGCTGATTTCTTGCCCGGATCGGACAATGGATTTCCAGATCCCCAGCCGGATAGAAACTGCGGATCGTGAAAACGCGTCTTCGACTCCGCGGCCTCAAAGGATTCCCCATGCTTGTAATGAGTATCGGAGTCATACCAATCCACCGCCATGTCCGGGTAAGAAGACTCTACGTCTTTCCACTCCTTTAAATCCTCCTGCCACGCCGCCTTCCAATTCCATAAAGCAACGGGACGCTCCGCGTTCCCCATGGCAAAAGTAGGGACGTCCTTATCAGCCGACAACTGAACGGCGGCGCCGTCCGAAAAAGACTGTGCGCTCGCCAAAGAGTCGTCTTTCGTCGGATCCTGCCAGGAAAGGTGAAGGGCGATTCTCTTTCCATCGTGCACGGCTTTTACCTCCACCCCCTCCACCCGGTCATTCCGCCACCAAAGCGGCATGAGGGAAACAAACACAGGTTCTATTTTGAGCCAAGACTCAGAAAGAGGATCGCCGTCCGCATGCTTTGCCTTTTTTACCAAGATACGACCGCGCCCCACCCGCGCGCGCTCTTCGGCTCCCTTGGCCGGCAGGGTTTGAACGTAATGAATCATGTCCCAGATTTGCTCGTCCGTGAAAACCTCAGGGTACCCCGGCATCGGCGATCCTGGAATCCCCGCTTCGATGCGGACATACAAATCCTCCGAGCTCGAGCTTCCCTTGAAAATCCCCGCCGTCAAATCTCTCGGCCGGACGGGATAACCCGAGGTATCCGTCATCTTCTGCGGGCCGTCTCCTTTGCCCTGAAGGCCATGGCAAGCCGCGCACGCTTTCACGAAAAGCTCACGGCCGCGCTTTAAGCCTTCTTCCGTGACAGGAGTCTCTTGGGGAACCTGAATCTTCGCCTCCGGAGGGATCTCTTTTTTAACGCCCGTGAGATGCCGCACCATGTAAACCAGCGCCCACCGCTCCTTCCCGCTCAAATGCTTCCAGGAAGGCATCGACGAACCGGGCATTCCGCGCGTGATGGTTTGGAACAAATCCTCATCGGTCGCCTGCATACTGCTGGTGGAAACAAGCCGAAATTCATTCCGCGTAAAATCCCTGGGCTTGGGATAAAGAAGATAGGAAACCGGGCCATCCCCCGCGCCGGCGGTCCCATGGCACACTGCGCATTGGTTCTCATAAAGCCTCTGACCCAAAGCGAGGATCTGCGGATCAAGAGGCGGCTTCGCCTGGGCTTGGCTTGCCGTCGTCCGCGAAAGAAAAAAGAAGGCCGCTCCAAAGACCCCGAGGAGAAGCGCGCCCGCCGCGGTCATTCTTCCAACCTTCAGCATAACCAGCTCCTGGCGCGCCGATACCCTGCCTTCCTCGCTAAAACCCGAAGCTCCTTTTCTCCCAACACTTTCTCGGCCACCGGAAACAGCACACGCTCTTCCTTTGCCAAGTGATCCCTCAAAAACGCCGTAAACTTGGACGCCTCCAGAAGGATGGTGCCGGGCCTGTCGTCTTTGCGCAGGATTTCGATAATTTTACGTATTTCTCCGTGCTCAAACTCCATCACGGCCACGGAGCTCATCTCCCTGCCTAAATAAGGCCGGAGCTTCGGGAAAAGATATTTTTCCTCGATCCGGGAGTGTTTGTGGACGGCATCCGCGATGCAAAAGACCACCTGTCTTAATCCCCTCACGTCCCCATCCGATCGAACCTTTTTCTTCCACTTCTCGATAAAGCTCAGCTCCTGAAGGAAGACCCTATGCTCCACTCTCAAACACTGAACCAGTTCCATGGAACCCGCCTCTTATCTTTGCCCTGCGTAAAGCTCTATCCGCCTCACCAATTCTTTCTTCTCGTCCCGCCTCAACTCTTTCTCGATGGCCCGGTAAACGCTTTCGCCCTCCACATGCAAGTGGCTCCGCAAAAGATAGACGAAATACATCCCCTTCTCCTTAAGCCGTTCGAGCGCCTCTCCCGGAGGGGAAGTCCGCCGGCGGGAGAAATCCGCCAAGAAGACCTTCATCCGGTCGAGATCTTTCTTCAAATTTTCGTGTTCGGAACCCAGAAGAAGAATCAAAGACTCGAGCTTCGGCACGTGTCTCCTGAAAAAGGGGAAAAGGACGTCCTCTTCAAGGGCCATATGACTCACCAAGTTCGTCTCGAAAAACTCAAGTGTTTCGTGAAGTTCCTTCAGATTCTTCCCCAAAGAATTCTTCCCCTCATAGCGCAGTTTAAAGAGCGCCTCCTCCAGCCGGTGGACCTCCCGGTCGATCTCCGCGTGCTCCTCCGTCAAACACGCCAACGTTCCTTTGGGTTTCGATAAGCTGCCAGTCATAGAAAAGTCCAACCCCCTCTAACTCCCCCTTGTCAGGGGGAGAACCCTCCTCTCCTCCCCTGACAAGGGGAGGCCGGGAGGGGTTTGGAGTTAACAGGGTTTGCCGTTTAAACGCTTAACGACGGCCTTGAGCGTTTTCTCCGCTTCGCTCACATCGAAATCCTGGTGATACTTTTTAATCACCCCGTACTTCGACAAATCAACGTGAACCGCGCAATCCATGCCCTCGCGCCTCAAACAATGCCGGACGCAATGAAGCGGACAGCCGTCGATGCCGATGATCTCCGAAGCCTCTTGGGCCCTCTCCAGCAAAGGCGCTATCCTGCCGCCGATCCCCGCGATGCAGGACATCTCGGCGGCGCCCGCTTGATCGAGTTCCACGGCGATCCAATTCGCCATCTGCCCCGCCGACGAACACCCCGAGCAGGAATAAACGATTCTTTTTTCTTGAGCGCCCATCCCTTTGCCCTCGAAAAATTCCAACACTCCCTATTTTGATTTTACCCTTGCGCTTGGACTTTTTCTGTGACGAACGTCACTAAAGCAGCTTCTCCAACCCTGCTCTATCCCGGATCACGATCTGGCGGGGGCGGACGTCGATGAGGCGGGAGCGTTTGAGCTGTGAAAGGCAGCGCGCGACGGTCTCGCGGGCGGCGCCGATCCTTTGCGCGATCTCCTCGCGGGTAAAGGAGATTAAGAGCGCATCCCTGCCGGCGGCTTGCGTCGCGCTCTCCTCCAGCATGTCCAAAAGAAATTTCACGAGCCGCTTCTTCGTGTCTTTTAAAGAAACTTCCTCGATCAAGGCGCTGAAACAGTGAAGTCTCTCAGCGAAAATTTTATTCAAAGCGTGGGAGAGGCCTGAATTTGTCTGGACCATCCGCACGTAATGATCGCGCGACAGAAACCACGCCTTGCAAGGGGTAAGCGCCTCCGCGGAGCTCGCGCAAAACCACGCCCGCGAACCCGGGTTGCAGGCGCAGGTGTCCCCCGGCCCCAAGACCTCGAGGATCTGCTCCCTCCCCGAGGACGAAGTCCGGTAAAGCTTCACCCTTCCCTCGCGGACGATAAAAATCCGCTCACAGGGACTGCCTTCATGAAACAACATCTCCCGCTTCCGAAAGGCCTTCTCTATGAGACACCCCCTGATCAACTCAAACTCGCTCTCCAACAAACCCTGAAAAAGCGGCACTTCCCTCAACACCATCGCCATTTTCGCCTATCCTCTGGAATGATTGAAATAATAATCCCATAAAAGTTGTCCCAAAGACAATAAAAAACCCGCCAACAAATTTCGTGACTTGGATGATTTTGTTTGTTATGATGTTGCAGGTGTTGCGGAGATTTTTGTTTCGATGAAAACGATCGCCAAATTCTTCTTTCCCTTTCTGACCGTCGTGTTTCTGACCGGTTCTCTCGTCTTTTTCAACCAAACCCGCGGCCTCCAAAAAGCCAATAAAACCCTGGAAGAAGAATCCATCGGCCTGAAGGAATCGCTTGCGAAACTGAGCGAAGAAAAGGCCGAGCTCGAGAGAACCGCCGGTGAAAAGATTTCGCTCCTCGAAGGCGAAAAAGAGAAGCTGAGAAGTTCCTCGGAAACCCTCCGGAAAGAAAATGAATCCTTGAAATTCAATCTCGGCAAAACCCAGGAGCACCTGAAGCTCGTGAACGAAGAGAAAACCTACCTCGAGGAAATCCTCATCACGAAAAGCAAGGAAATCGAGCTCCTAAAAGGCGCGGCGCCGGACGGCTCGCCGCAAGGCGGGACCTCTTTCACCGCAAGCCTTTCCTTCCCCGAAGAAACTCCCAGGACCCTTCCCAAAAAACAGGGGAAAGTTGCCGCCCTCGATGAGGATCGCGGCTTTATCATCGTCGACCTGGGAAAAGTGGACGGCGTTAAAGAGGATTCGGTTCTCTCGGTCCTTCAAGGCGACGAAACCATCGCCCGCCTTGCCGTCGTCGAAATCCGCGACGTCCTCTCCGCGTGGAAACCCAACGACGTGAAACCCGGCAAGAAAATCGCCGTCAACGACCCCGTCCTCCTCAAAAAGCAATAACCGCCCGGTGCGTTTCTTACCCCTGTTTAGAGATGACCTCTATAATCTTCCAGCTTCTTGAGAACCGCCGAACGGGCCTTTGGATCCGCGATGCCCATCGCCCACGCCTTGACCTTGGAAAAGCGGAAGGACTTCGGGAAACGAAGTTCCGGGAAATGGCCGAATTGCTTCTTTTTGCGGACGGAAAGGTAGAGGCAATCGACAAAGGCCTTTTCCGGCTCGGCTATCAGAAAGCTTCCGCTCCCTTTATACCAGTCGAAACCCTTAAAAAAAGACGGCGCAAGCTGATGGATTCGAAACGTCCCAAAGGGCGTTCGGATCGTCTTCGTATGTCCCGTGGAAGCCAGCGTAATCTCCTGCGGAATTTGCTCGATCATCCCATGCAAATGAAGAGCGCTGATAAACGAAACGTAAGCCCGGCCGGAAAGCAGAAAAGGAATGAGCCTATAAGCGCTGATCCCGGCGCCTCCTGCCTGCAAACACCAAACACCCTTTGTTACCTTTAAAAGAATCCCCTTCTCCGCAAGGCCTCTTAAAGCTTGCGCAGTACCGGAAACGGAAGCGCGCCGGCAATTCGCCGCCTCGCGGGTCGTAAAGACGTTTCGCCCAAGCCGCTGAATGGCCGTTAAAGCTGAGGTCACTTTTTTTCCTTTAACTCCTCAATAAAATGAGCCGCACGCAATTGCAGTTCATCCCATGAACTTTTGGCCTCATAAAGAACCTGATCCTCCTCGGCTAAATACGAAACCACCGTGTCTCTGAACTGCTCATAGTCTATTTCAAAGAGACGATGGTGCGCTTTCTCGAACCGGCTCTTGTCCAACGTCTTCAAGGCCCGTGCTTCTTTCGCGCCCGTTCGCAAAACAGGGTCGACCTGCGAACTTAAGAGGTAAAGATCAAATACATCCCGCGCCTGGAGAATGGACCGCCCAGCCAACGCCTCTATTTTTTGTCTGATCGCCGACAGGACATCGTAATGAGAAATCAGCAATGGCGCCATCTGATACGCCCTCAAAACCCTGTTGGAAACGGGCTCCACAATGGCGCGGCCGCTCCACCCCCGTCGTGAAAATTCCACCTGGGTAAAAAGATCCTCACCGGAATCAGTCAGGAGGTGCATCTTAAAACGCTGAGTGGTTTCGGTTTGTTTGGCTTTGGCGATATCCGGAGCGATGACCCTTGCGATTCCGAAAGAGCGGAGAGTCTCTTGAAAGACGCGGGCTTCGATGATCTTCATCACCGTCCGCTTCAACGTTTCCACGCCCACGCCCGAGACATCCACATCTATGTCTTCGGAATACCGAAAGCTGTTAAAGAACAACCGAAGGTTGACTCCCCCCTTCAAGGCATAACGATTCCCTTCGACTTTCTGACCAAAACGTCTCAGAAACTCCAAGTGAAAAATCTCTCTCAGCTGTAAGGGGTCGTACATAGCCGTTCACCTATATGTATTTTAATTTAGATTTTGCTAAATTGGAAGACATATATAATTCCCAATTTTTTTGGGAGGTTTTCCTCAAAGGGGCAGGTCCCCTTTTGGGGTAACAGCCGTCCGTCTATTGCATTTTTAACTTTTTTGGAGTATACTCCTAATTAGTTCAACTAATATGGAGGACTATCCAAAATGGTAAATATTGAAAGAACTTTGGACCTCAAGCTCCCAGTGGGCAAATCCACTTTTCTTTGGGGTCCCCGAAAAACCGGAAAAACCACTTATCTCAAAAACCGGTTTCCACACAGCCTAAGTTATGACTTTCTTAAAACCGATCTCTTTTTTGAATTCCTAAAAAACCCGGCAAGATTGCGGGAAGAGCTAAGCGCCAAAAGTCAGAGTGAGCTGAAAGATCCTATCATTCTCGATGAAGTGCAGAAAGTCCCTCAACTGCTCGATGAAGTGCAATGGTTGATTGAAAATAAGGGTTTAAGTTTTATTCTTTGCGGATCCAGCGCACGAAAACTTAAAAAAGGCAGAGCCAATCTTCTTGGCGGCCGAGCATGGCGTTATGAAATGTTTCCTTTGGTCACTCCGGAACTTCAACATCCCCAGCTTTTGAGAATTCTCAACCACGGCCTCATCCCCTCTCATTACCTTGAGGAAGACGCGAAAAAATCCCTAAAAGCCTATATCCAGGATTACCTCAAGGAGGAAGTATTTAGCGAGGGGTTGGCCAGGAATATTCCCGCTTTCTCCCGTTTCTTTGACGTAGTGGGTTATTCGCATGGGGAAATGATTCATTACTCCAACATTGCCCGCGAATGCGGCGTGGACTCCAAAACAATCATGGAGTACTACCAAATCCTCATCGACACTCTGCTCGGCCAATTTGTGGAACCATTTAAAAAAAGACAGAGCCGTGAGGTCATCACTAAAAGCTCAAAGTTTTATTTATTTGACGTGGGAGTCGCGGGGGCCATAACCAAACGCCATGTGGAAGAAGAACGGGGGGAGCTTTTTGGCAAAGCGTTCGAGCATTTCATTCTCACCGAGATGGCCGCGCACCGCTCCTACCACGATCTGGATTATCAAATCAATTTCTGGAGAACCAAACATGGCTTGGAAGTGGACTTTATTCTGGGCGAAGGAGAAGCGGCTATTGAAATTAAAGGGACTTCCCAGCCCGACAAAACCGACTTAAAACCCCTGGAAGCTTTCATCGAAGAATACTCCCCCAAAAAAGCGTTTGTCGTTTGCAACGCAAAAACCGAGCGGTCGGTTGGAAAAATCAGCATCCTGCCATGGAGACAATTCCTTCAAGAGCTGTGGACTGATAAAATTATCGGCGGCTGACAAATAAGAGCATCGGAGGATTTTAACTCTTGAAGGACTCTTTCCTTTATCTTCGAAGGGCTGAGGCCGAGGGAGTCGAGCAGTTTCTCGCGCTTGCCGTGCTCCACAAACCGGTCGGGGATTCCAAGGGTCACCGTCCTGGGTAAAGGACCGTTTTGCCGTTCGCTCCGCCGTCTTTCCAAAAGTTCAAGCACGGCGCTTCCAAACCCTCCCAAGAGCGTCCCTTCTTCCAGGGTAAGAATGAGCCGCGCGCTCCCTGCAAGGCGCAAGATGAGTTCTTCATCCAAAGGCTTTGCAAACCGCGCATTCACCACGGTCACCTGAACGTTCTCCTTCTCCAAAAGAAGCGCCGCTTCATAAGCAGGATAGACCATGCTTCCAAACGCCAGAAAAAGCGCATCTCCCCCTTCTTTTAAAACCTCCGCCTTTCCCTTTTGAATGGAAATAGGCCGCGCTTCCTTAAGGAGTGAGGAACTCTCTTCCATGACGGCCCCACGGGGATAGCGAATCGCCAAGGGCCCCTCCCGGCGCTCTTCCGCCGCAAAATCCAGCATCCTTTCCAGTTCACGCCCGTCCCTCGGCGCCATCAAAACCATGTTTGGAACCTTCCGAAGGTACGCGATATCAAAGACGCCATGATGGGTGGGGCCGTCCTCGCCTACAAGCCCGGCGCGGTCGACGCAGAAGACGACCGGCAGATTCTGAAGAGCCACGTCGTGGATGATTTGGTCATGGGAACGCTGTAAAAAGGTGGAGTAAATCGCCGCCAGCGGCCGCACGCCGGCTCTGGCCAGCCCTGCCGCAAAGGAAACGGCATGTTCCTCCGCAATCCCCACGTCGAAAAAACGCTCCGGAAATTCCTTGGCAAACCCCACAAGGCCCGTGCCCTCGCACATGGCCGCCGTAATGGCGGCGATGCCGGGATGCCTCCCGGCAAGCTTCACCGCCGTCTCTCCAAAAACTTGTGTGTAGGTTCTTTGAGTGGATGATTTCTTCGGTTCTCCCGTCTCCAAACAAAAGGGCGTCGAGGCATGCCACTTGACCGGGTCGGCTTCGGCAATCGGGTAGCCTTTTCCTTTTTTGGTCACCACGTGGAGAAGAACGGGTTTTTGAATGATGGAAATGTTCTTCAAAATCTGAACGAGCCCTTCAACGTTGTGCCCATCCAGCGGGCCAAAATAGCGAAAACCTAATTCTTCGAAAAAAAGCCCCGGCACCAGCAGGTTCTTCAACCCTTCATCGATCCTCTTCATGCCGGCGATCATGCGGGAACCGACTTTCGGCATGCCGCTGATAAATTTTTCGATGTCCTTGCGAACGCGGTTGTAAAAAGGGTTGGAGAGTATTTTGTTGAGATGGCGGCTTAAGGCCCCTACGGTGGGAGAAATGCTCATCTCATTGTCATTCAGAATAACCAGAAGATCTTCCTTCAAATGCCCGGCGTGGTTCAGAGCTTCAAAAGCCATGCCGCTGACAATCGAGGCGTCTCCGATGACGGCAATGACTTTTCTTCCTCGGCCCAATTTCTGCCCGGATTCCGCTCGGGCAAGGAGGCGGTTGGCAACGGCGATGCCGAGCGCCGTTGAAAGAGAAGCCCCCCCGTGCCCGGTGGTAAAGGGATCATGCCGGCTCTCCTCTTTATTGGAAAAACCGCTGATGCCTCCCTCCTGTCTAAACGACCTGAAAGCCTCTTTCCGACCCGTTAAAATCTTATGGGCATGCGCCTGGTGGCCGACGTCCCAGACGATCGTATCGTAGGGCGTCGTAAAGCAATAATGAAGCGCAACCGTCAGATCCACGGCTCCCAGAGCCGCTCCCAAGTGGCCGCCGTTCGTGGAAACGACTTCCAAAATATAATCGCCGATCTCCTTGGAAAGCCGGGTCAATTCCTTCAAGGAAAGTTCTTTCAAATCCTCAGGAGAGTTTACTTTCTCAAGCAAAGGTCCCATGAGCTTAAGCCTTCCTCCTTAAGATAAAATCGGCAAGCGCTTCCAGCATCCAAGCCTTCTTCCCAAAAGGCGCCAGGCATGCCTTGGCCTTTCGCGCAAGCGCTTCCGCTTCCCGCATCGC
>JACQQY010000028.1 GCA_016206825.1 Candidatus Omnitrophota bacterium | reverse complement strand
TGGCAATACTGCCCCCGGTCGTGCCGAAGACGACCCCCGTTCGATGGGCATTCTCATCCGTGACGGCATACCCGGCGTCATCCAAAGCGAGCTTCGCGGCGCAGAGCGCAAGCTTCGTCAACCGATCCAGATTCCGCAGACCTTTCGCGCCCAGGATCAACTCAGGATCAAAATCGGATATCTCCCCAGCCAGTTTCGAATCCGTTTTAGAAACGTCGAAAAGAGTGACTGGTTTGATGCCGGATGCGCCTTTTTTTAAGGCTTCCCAAAAAGCCTTCCTGCCTGTCCCCACAGGGGAAACAACGCCTATGCCCGTGATCACCACTCTTTTTTCATTCATGAGTTTCGCCGGGGCCGGACTCTTTGAGCGCCTGCTTAATCCGTGGAGACTGAAGCTGAATGGAGCAGTACCCATGAGGATTCTTTTGGAGATACTTTTGATGATATTCTTCGGCCGGGTAGAATTCGCCGACAGGTTGGATTTCCGTGACGATCTTGGTTTTAAAAACGCCGGCGCGGTCAAGGACGTCCTTCGCCTTTATCACCGCCTCCTTCTGCGGGAGATCGTGGTAGAAAACCGCCGACCGGTACTGCGTCCCGGTGTCGGGACCCTGCCGATTCAAAGTGGTGGGATCATGGTGGGTGAAGAAAACCTCCAGGAGATCTTCATAGCGGACACGGGCAGGATCGTAGGTAATCTCAATGGCCTCGGCATGCCCTGTCCTTCCGCTGCAAACCTGATTATAGACCGGGTTCTTCGTGACGCCTCCGGTATAACCCACTTGGGTGGAAACGACGCCGTCAAGCTCCAAAAAGACCTTTTCGATCCCCCAGAAACAGCCTCCCGCGAACGTGGCCTTCCGATAAGACAGCTTCAATTCTTGAGCCTCCACCCGGTCCCAAAACCCTTGACACGCCGCAAACAAAACCACCGCCAACGCCAAACGTGAAGCGCTTTTATCACGAAGAGCCGCCGATATTAAAATCTTCACCTCCCGCGGTTGTCTGATTCAGAATAATTTCGGGATTGCCTTCCAAACGGACGACTCCCGTCGCCACGAGGTAGGTCGCTTTTTCGGCGCGCGTGACGTCACTGCCCCTTTCCACGACGACGCGGCCAAATGCCGTGATCTGCCGGACTTTCTTCTCCTTGGAATCCAAAAAGACCTCCATTCGATCGGCGGTAAGGACTCCGCGTTCGTCCGTAACCTTGACCTTCCGGTAGAAAGAAATCCGGTTTTCCTTGTAGAAAATCTTCATCGGCCCTTGGCAGACCAACTGAGTGGTTTGATGGATCCGCACCTCGATTTGGCGGTTGATTTGGATAAAATTCTCGTTCAACTTCCCAAAGGCCCCCATCCCTTTGATCTGAATGTCCGGATGATCCACGTAAACCGGCGCGGGGGTTCGAAGCCGCCCTTTTTCCGGCAGCCACTCCAGATGGTCGGTACGAACGACCGTGTCGTCCTTAAGACGAAGGGTCACATGGTCGTCCAAATAAACGCTCTGGCTGGGATCCACCTTCGCCGTCTCCCCTTCGAGGTTCCAGAACTTCTTGCCGTGGTCATCAAATCCCGTGAGGCTGAATTTGTGGAGTTCGTGGTTTTCTTCGCCCAAAGCCCTCGGAGGCGCGCTTGCCGAAGAAACGGCGCCGTGCGACTTTCTGGGGCCGGAGAACACAAAAAAGAAAAGAACGGCCCCCACGACAAAAGCCGTGATCCCTATAGAAAATAGTTTTGAGTAACCTGTTCCCATTTGCCTTGCGCCTTCAGAATAAGATCCGCCACTTCCCGAACCGCTCCGCGTCCGCCGAACCGCTCCGTCACATAGTGAGCCTTTTCCTTCACATCAGGCACGGCGTTCCGGACAGCCGCCGCGAAACCCACCCTTGAAAGAAGAGGCAAGTCCATCAGATCGTCGCCTATGAAGCAAATTTCCTCCCTGTCTACTCCCCATTTCCGTTCGACCTTTTGCAGGACTTTCAGCTTGTCCCGGACGTTTTGATAAACCTTTGCGATTCGAATCTCTTTTGCTCTTCTTAGATTGACCTTGGATTTTTTGGCGCTCACGATAACCGCTTTCAGCCCTGCCTGATGAAGCAGAACCAAACCGAAACCATCCTGAACGTCGAAAAACTTAAGCTCGTCTCCATAATTCCCATAGACGATCCGTCCATCCGTCAACACGCCGTCTACGTCCAAAAGAAGGAGTTTGATTTTTTTGAGTTTCTCTTTGAGCTCGCTTGAAAGCTCCATGAATCGAACCTACAGTATCCCTGCCTTCAGCAAATCCTGCACGTCGAGAAGCCCGATCGGACGCTTGGCCCGGTCGATCACGGGCATCTCGTCGATCTTTCTTGTCCGTAAAATCTCCAATGCTTCGGCGGCAAGCCTTTCCGGATCGATGGTGACGGGATTTCTCGTCATCACCTCTTGAACGGGGACTTGCAAAAGAAACTCACGTTTTTTAAGGCACCTCCTCAAGTCGCCGTCGGTAAAAATACCTTTGAGTTTCCCCCGGGCGTCGACGACGGAGGCGGAACCGGCTCTCGCCCGGGTGATCCGGTAAAGAACCTCACGGATTTTCATTTTTTCAGGGACGACGGGATTCTGCCTGCCGGCGCGCATGATGTCTTTTACTTTTAAAAGAAGTTTCCTGCCGAGATTCCCGCCCGGATGATAAAAGGCGAAATCCTCTTTTTTTAACCCCTTTTTTTGAAAAAGGGCCAAAGACAAAGCGTCTCCCATGGCCAGCATGACGGTCGTCGAAGCCGTCGGCGCAAGATTCAAAGGACAGGCTTCTTTCTCGACTCGAACGTCCAAAACGACGTCGCTGTGCTTGGCCAAAGGGGAATGGGGATTTCCCGTGAACGAGATCAACCTCGCCCCGATCTTTTTCACGAAAGGCAGGAGCTTCACGATCTCCTCGGTGTGCCCGCTGTTGGAAAGGGCGATCAACACGTCGTCTTTCATCACCCGCCCCAAATCCCCGTGGAGCGCCTCCGCCGGATGCAAAAAAAGCGAGGGCACCCCGATGGACGAAAGGGTCGCCGAAATTTTCTGCGCGATGAAGCCGGGCTTGCCCATTCCCATCAAGATGACGCGGCCTTTGGACTTGAGAAGAAGCCCGCACGCTTTCTCAAAACACCCGTCGATCCTCGGGATGAGCCGCGTCAGGGCATCACGCTCGACCTTCACCACTTCACGGGCCGTTTGAATCATAAAGGAATTAACGGACGGCATGGCTTAGCTTTAGAAGGCGCTCCAAAAGCCTTTTCAGGGATTTGAGAGGAATCATGTTGGGGCCGTCGCTCGGCGCTTCATCGGGATTCTCATGAATTTCCATAAAAATCCCGTCCGCCCCCGCCGCGATCGCCGCCTGGGCAAGAACGGGCGCAAACTCTCTCTCGCCTCCGGAGCTCGTTCCTCTCGCCCCCGGCTGTTGGACGGAATGGGTCGCGTCAAAGATGACGGGACATCCCAGTCTTTTCATGATTGGAATCGACCGGAAATCGTTCACGAGGGTGTTGTAACCGAAACTCGTGCCTCGCTCCGTCAAAAGCACCTGCCTATTCCCGGTGCCGGCAATCTTTGAAACCACTTGGGCCATGTCCCACGGAGCCATGAACTGCCCTTTCTTCACGTTGACGACTCTGCCCGTCCGGCCGGCCGCCATGAGAAGATCCGTCTGGCGGCAAAGAAAAGCCGGTATCTGAAGGACGTCCACGACGCCGGCCGCTTTTTCCGCTTCCTCAGGCGAATGCACGTCGGTCAAAACCGCCAACCCGGTTTCATCCTTCACGTGCTGAAGAACCAAAAGCCCCTTGTCTATCCCCAGACCGCGAAAAGAGGCCGGTGAACTGCGATTTGCCTTGTCGTAGCTCGACTTATAAAGGTAAGGAATTTTCAAGTGGTCCGCGATTCTTTTGACGGCCTTCGCGTGGCGGATCGCGCTTTTTTCGTTCTCAATGACGCAGGGTCCCCCGATGAGGACAAAGGGTCTTCCCTCTCCGATCTCGAGGGAATCGACCCGGACACGGCGAAGCGTCTGCGGGGGCGGGTTTTGATTCTTCATACGTCTACTTTATGCTCCAAAGAAGCGCGGATGAAATCCCGGAACAAAGGATGGGCCGCATCGGGCTTGGACCGGAATTCCGGATGGAACTGACAACCGATAAACCACGGATGGCCGGCCAGCTCCATGATCTCGACAAGCCTCCCGTTGGGGCTTACTCCCGACACCACGAGGCCGTTTGTCTCCATTTTGACCTTGTATTTGTTGTTAAACTCATAACGGTGCCGGTGGCGCTCGCGAATGGCTTCCCGGCCGTAAGCCTTATGGGTTTGGGTTTGTTTTTTAAGATGGCACCCGGAAGCGCCCAGGCGCATCGTTCCCCCCAGATGCTTCACCGCTTTCTGCTCTTCCAAGAGACTGATCACGGGGAAAGGCGTGGTCTTGTTGAACTCCGTGGAATTGGCCCTCGTCATTCCGCAGACGTTCCTTGCAAATTCGATCACGGCGCATTGCATTCCGAGACACACCCCAAAAAAAGGCTTTTTGTTTTCGCGGACGTATTTGATCGCTTTGATTTTTCCCTCCACTCCCCTGTCTCCGAATCCGCCGGGGACCAATACGCCGTTCACGTCCTTCAGGTACTTTTCCGCTCCATGCGCGACGACGTCCTCGGCGTCCACTTTTTTGATCTCCACCTTGGCGTCATTGGCGATTCCACCGTGCTTCAGCGCCTCATAAATCGACTTATAGGCGTCCTGCAGTTCCATGTACTTTCCCACCACCGCGATCTTCGCGTGCTTCGAGGGGTTTAGGACCTTGTCAACGACGTTGATTTTCCATTCTTTGATCTTCTCTTCGCCGTCAGCGCCGTTCAGCTTCAAAAGCCGCATGATGATCGCATCCAAACCCTCTTCCTTTAACGCGAGAGGCACCTCATAGATTTCGGCGACGTCGAGCGCCTGGATCACCTGCTCCGCCTCGACGTTGCAAAAGAGGGCTATCTTTTCCCGGACTTCCTTTGACAACCTCTTTTCCGTCCGGCAAAGGAGGACGTCCGGCTGGATGCCGATTTCACGGAGTTTGCCGACGCTGTGCTGGGTCGGTTTGGTCTTGATCTCATCGGCGACGCGGATATAAGGAATGAGCGTCAGATGAATGTTAATGGCGTTTTCCCGTCCGACATCCTGACGGAATTGCCGGATGGCCTCCAAAAACGGCAGGCTCTCGATGTCGCCGACCGTCCCTCCGATTTCGCAGATCACCACCTCGCACGATTTGTTGGCGGAGACGCGCCGGATGAAGGTTTTGATCTCATCCGTGACGTGGGGAACCACCTGCACCGTGCTTCCCAAATAGTCCCCCCGCCTTTCCTTGTTGATGACGGAATAGTAAACTTGTCCGGCCGTGAGGTTGTTGGTCTTTCCGATGTCCGTATGGGTGAAACGCTCATAATGCCCGAGGTCCAGATCCGTCTCGGCCCCGTCTTCCGTGACATAAACCTCGCCGTGCTGGTAGGGATTCATCGTCCCGGGATCCACGTTGAGGTAAGGGTCGCATTTCATTAAAATGACGCGCAGTCCCTTCCATTCGAGAAGCTTGCCGATGGAAGCGGAAACGATCCCCTTCCCTAAGCTGGACACCACGCCGCCGGTGATAAAGATGGTCTTAGGCATTAGGCAGTCTCTTTCTCTAATAAAACCTTCGCGCGCTCCAGGTCTTCCGGCGTATCGATTCCAACCGTTTCGGAAGCAGTCTCTATCGTCTTGATCCGGTAACCATGTTCAAGGGCCCTGAGCTGTTCAAGCCGCTCATGCGTTTCAAGATAAGAAGCCGGCAGTTTCTTAAAGGTAAACAAAAAATCCTTCGTATACGCGTAAAGGCCAATGTGTTTGTAGAAGACGTCTTCTTGGTTGTCCGATTGCCAAAGAGCCGGCAGGGGAGAACGGGAGAAATAAAGAGCATATTCGTTCATGTCGATCACGACTTTGACCACATCGGGGCTTCTGAACTCCTCAGGGGAACGGCTTTTTTTGACGACCGTGGCCATGACGATCTCCCGGTCATTTTGCATCGTATGGATCAAGCCGTCGATCACCATCGGATCGATAAGAGGCTCGTCTCCCTGGATATTCACGACGATGCGCACGTCGATTTGATTGACGACTTCCGTCAAACGATCCGTGCCGGTGGAATGAAACTTCGAAGTGAAAACGGCCTTTCCTCCGAAGGCTTCGACTTTTTGGATAATGCGGTCGTCATCCGCCGCCACTACAAGATCGTCCAGCATTTTGGCCTTTTTGGCTCTTTCATAGACATGCTGGATGACCGGTTTTCCGCAAAGTTCCTTTAACACTTTTCCCTCAAACCGCGTGGATCCGTACCGGGCGGGGATAACCCCTATCGCTTCCATCATCCCGCCAACTCCTTTCTCATCCGCTCCAAAAGCTCCTCCGGAGTTGTCACCGCAACGCCCACTTTGCCTACCACAATGCCCGCGGCGAAATTCGAAATAGCGGCCGCTTCCGCCGGAGCGGCCCCTCCCGCGCGCGCCAGCGCGTAGGCGCTGATCACCGTATCACCGGCGCCGGAAACGTCAAAGACATCCTGAGCCACGGTCGGAATCTTCACCATCGGCCGCCCCTTCTGAAAAAGGCTCATTCCATTTTCCCCAAGCGTGATGAGAACCGTCTCACAGCGCAGGCGGTCGAGAAGCGTCTGCCCCGCTTTCTTTAAGGAAAGATCATCCTTAATCGGAAAACCGGCGGCCGTCCCCGCCTCATGGTGATTGGGCGTGATGGTCGTCACCCCATGGTAATAAGAGAAGTGGTCTTCCTTGGGATCGACCGCGATGATCTTCTTATGCCTTTTCCCAAGTCTCACAAGCTCTTTCACCAATTTGGGAACGATGACTCCCTTGCCGTAATCTTCGATGAGGAGCGCGTCGACTTTCCGGATCATCTCGCGCGCATAATCCAAAAGATCGGAGAGAACGGCCGCGGGCAGGGCCTGAGCCTTTTCCCGGTCGATTCGGACCACCTGCTGGTGGTGCGCAATCACCCGTGTTTTCTGAGTCGTGGGCCTTTGCTTGTCGACAAAGACTCCGTCGCAGTGAACCCCCTTTTTTTGAAGGAGCGCCCGGAGCGTTTCCCCCCTCGAATCGTTTCCTACGACCCCCGCCAAAAAGACTTCACCACCCAGGGACCGAACGTTGTGAGCGACGTTGCTCGCTCCGCCGGGCATGAAGTTCTCGGCGTCCACCCAGACGACCGGCACCGGCGCTTCCGGAGAAATACGCGTAACCGTCCCCCAAATAAATTCATCCAAAATAAGGTCCCCTACCACAAGGACCTTCGCATTTTTAAAAGATGAAATAATTTTTTGAACGGCGGCAAAAGCCGGTGAACGCATGGGGTCGCTCCATCAGGAAATATTTTTGGATTCTAGCACCCTTTCACAAGGGGTGTCAATGGGAGAAACAAGGTGCGGGGAAAAACAGGGCAGACACACAGGTCTGCCCCTACAACCGCAACCAATGGTATCACCCGAGACAGTTGTAGGGGCGAACCTATGTGTTCGCCCTCTAGAGCTAGAAGGTGACTTTCACTTCCGTGATAAACTGCGACGCGGTTGAATCATTCGGAGAATTGTAAAAATCTCCGGGAATGAACCAGTCCGCCATGAAATTGAAAGTCACGTCTTCCGTGTAGTTATAAGTCAGCAGGATGTCCACTTCATGGCCGAGCTCGTCATCTTCGCTGGAAGAGCTGATGTCCGTCGGTGTGCTGTGGATGCGTTCATGCGTCCAGAGATAATAGTAGTACGCGGACAGCAGGAGGTCTTCCATTGGCTTAATGGAACCATAGACGCTGATGTGCTGGTGGTTCTGACTCGTCGGCTGGTCGTTGGACTGGCCGGTGGCGTAGTAGGTTTCCAGATATTCGTGAATCCAGCCGTAGGTGGGCCCTCTAAAAGCGCCGTTCCACGCGCCGTAGGACTGGGTGGAAGTGCCGGACAGATCTTCTTCCCCGGACAACAACACGTACTGGATCCCGACCATCGGCTTCCACTCATAGTCCCAGCGATATTCTCCAAAAATATCGGCGGCCCATGCTTCCCGATCCCGCGATGGAGCGGAAGCTGACGCATAGTAATCACCGAATTGGTAAGCCAGCTCGCCGCCCAACGTGATCTGAGAAATAGGATCAAACTGAACGCGGCCCCCAACCGTGTAGGTGTCGTTATCCCGCGTCCCCGTAGAACCGGCGGTCGTCGCTCGATCCAACTCCGTTATGAAGTATCCTTCCGCAACGGCGTTGTACTCCGAGAACTTGTAATTCACGTTGGTGATGTAGAGATCCCTGTCATCCTCCGGATCATGGGAATTTTCATTGATCTTGGAGTAGACAAAATCGATGGTCCATGGGTTGAAATCCAGGGTCGCCCTGACGGCGTCGAACGACCAAATCTGAGTGAATTCATCCGCTTGGATCGTTCCCTGTGGATCCTGGGGATTCCAACCGATGATGAACCCGCGGCCAAAGAGAAGATCCTGGCGCCCGACGGTCAACGTCAAAGGCGCATAAAAGATCTCCTTCATTTGAACGTAGGCCAAATCGAGAAGGATGTCGAACTCGTTCGAGGTCATGGAAGCGCCGGTTCCAAACGTGTCCGCGTTCCAGTCGCGTTGGTTGATCAGGTTAATGACCGTCGAGACGTTATCCGTGAGATCGGCCGCCACTTCCACCTGAGTAATGCTCATGAAGAAGTCATCGCCTTCCGAGCGGTTCACCGCGGAACCCGCTCCCCCTCCGCCTGCCGGAACGGCC
>JACQQY010000034.1 GCA_016206825.1 Candidatus Omnitrophota bacterium | reverse complement strand
TAGTGGAAGAGCTTAAATCCCCCCTGCCCCCTTTGAAATAAAAAGGGGGTTGGTCTTCGGCTCTTTCTCTTTTAGTAAAAGAAAGCCCTTACCCCCTTTTCTTTTCAAAGGGGGCAGGGGGGATTTGATTCCACGGGTTAGCTTCTCATTGCTTTTCCGTAGATCCATAATCACCCGCTGAATGGCCAACGGATAAATTCGATGCTCCACCCTGTGGATTTTGGCCTCGAGGCTCTTCAAAGTATCCCGCTTCGAAATCTTCACCCTCTCTTGAAGAACGACCGGTCCCGCATCCACTTCCTCGGTCACGGTGTGCACCGTGACTCCCGTTTCTTGAACGCCCGCGTTGAAAGCGTCCCGAATGGCATGGGTCCCTTTAAAATGAGGCAATAGCGCCGGGTGAACGTTGAGGATCCTGCCCCGATAAGCCCGAACGAAATACGGCGTCAAAACCCGCATGAAACCCGCCAGAATCACCCAATCCACTTTCTCACTTTTAAGAATCCGAACGATGATCTTCTCACAAGCCCGGCGAGTCTTAAAAACCCTGGGATTAAAAACAAAGAGGGGAATCCGGCGGCGGCGGGCCCGTTTGACCGCGTGGGCTTTCGGGTTGTCGCAAACCATGAGCGCAACAACCGCCTCCAAACGCCTCTTTCGGATCGCATCCAAAATCGCCTGAAAATTGGACCCAAAACCCGAACAAAAAACCGCCAGGCGGCACGGTTTGGAATATCCCGTCATTTCAACCGGCGAGAACCCTGTCAATGCGCTTTTGAAGATCCGCCTTGCCTAAAGCGCCCACGATCCGATCCACCTCGCGGCCGTCCTTGAACAAAATCAAGGTCGGAATGTTCATGACGCCGAATTCGGCCGGCGCGTCTTGGTTCTCATCCACGTTGAGCTTGGCTATTTTCAGCTTCCCCTTGTAAAGAGGCCCGATCTCATCGAGAATCGGCCCCATGATCCGGCAGGGCCCGCACCACTCCGCCCAAAAATCCACCAACACCGGAATGGAAGACTGCTTCACTTCGCTCGCGAAGCTTGAATCGCCGATCTTCAACACGTTCTCCGCCATTTTATCCTCCCCTATTCAAAAGCGAAGCTGGCGGTCAGGATCGAACTGACGACCTGCGGTTTACGAAACCGCTGCTCTACCGGCTGAGCTACGCCAGCGGAATTTGGTTAATCGTTACTGGTTATTGCGCCTTAACGGACGTACGTTCCTCCCAACGCTTGGAATATTCATCGAGCGCCTCCACCAACTCCCCGGAAGAAGGCTGAACGGTCACGGCATTGCCAAGCAGGATATCCGTAGAGGTGACCGGCTTTCCATAATAAGCGGCATTGGAATTATTGTCCTGGGTGACAACCGCTCCGTCAATGGCCATCCCTCCAAAGAGCCCGCGACTGCGTGAGTATGAGAAGATGCCCGCTCGAAGCGAAAGATCCGTCGCCGCCTCCGAAGCCCTCCCAAGAGGTCCCGCCGCCACCGAGGCGCCGGCGCCAAGGGTCACACGGCTCGAAAGAAAACCGTCCAACCCTCTCTCGTTCATCATCACCAAAATAAGATCCGTCACCTGCCCGCCGATTTGCAATCCCCAACTGCCGCCGCCGATGGTTGAAAAAGCAGGCGGCCCCCACTCACCCGTTTTCGAATCCCGCTTAAGCACCACTCCCTTACCATAGCGCGCTCCGAAAATGTATCCGCCCCTCAGCACCGAAGGATAAACGGCGATCGCCTTGCACTTGGCCAGAAGTTCCTCCGGAATGCTCTGTTCCGGCATCCTCATCGCCTCATCCAAAACGCGCTTCGCCTCCCCGATCCGCCGGTCGAGCTCCGGAGGAGCCGCGCAAACGACCGAAGCGGAAAACAAAAGAAAATGGACAGCCAGAAGCAAAACAGCCCCGATTTCTCTCCTTTTCATTTTTTTCTCCAACACGACAAAAGTTCCAAAAACACTTTGCGCCTTATTCTATCATAAAAATGATTTTTATCTGGAGAGAACGAGCACATCCAGTTCCCTCTTGAGAGCAGGCAGGACCTCGTCGTAACGGAAGCTGCCGATCTTTTCGGCTTTGCGCTTCAATGTGACCGTGCTCGGCCCGCACCAAAGACCCAGGTCAGCATCGTCCGTCTCCCCGGGCCCATTCACCCGACAGCCCATGACAGCGACGGTCAGCTTGCGGTCTTTCGCGTAAGCGGTCATTTCTTTCACCTGCATCGCGAGCTTCACAAAATCCTCGTTCTCCACCCGCGAACAGGAAGGACAGGAAATGAGGTTCAGCCCCTTTCCAAAATCAGGCGCCGAAATGAAACGCCGCTCTTCGATATCTTTTAAAATTCGGCGTCCCCAGTAAACTTCCTGAAATTTCTCGGCGCTGGGAAGCGTCAGGGATACGCGCAGGGTATCGCCGATACCCAAAGGAATCAACTGCTCCAGCGCGATCCGCGTTTTGACCGCGCCGTCCGGCAAAAGCCCCGCTTCCGTCACCCCGAGATGAATCGGAACGTCCGGCCGCCTTTTGGCAAATTCTTTATTGCAAAGGATCACTTTGCGCGGATCGGAATCTTTGAGGCTCACCGCATAATTCGTAAACCCAAGCCCATCCAAAAGCTCGCAGTGCCATACGGCGCTTTCCACAAGGGCCTTTAAAGAATCATCCGGATAACGCGCCAGAAAATCAGGCGCGATCGATCCGCAGTTGACGCCGATTCGAAGAGCAATGCCCTGTCGCGCGGCAACGCCCGCAAGCCGCGCAACTTTCTCCTTGATCGATTTGTGTTTTTCCAAGTGGTGAAGATGACCGGGATTGTAACGGATCTTGTCGACATAAGGAGCGATCTTTTCCGCGAGAGGATAATTTTCCTGGAGGTCGACCACCAAACGGGCTTGGGTTTGTTTTCGGATCGCGGCAAGAGCCTCGGCATCTTTTTCGCCGTCAACGGCCACCCGGACAAGATCGGCCCCCGCCGCGGCCAAAGAGCGGATCTGCCGCACCGTGGCGTCGATATCCTGAGTATGCGTGGCGCACATGCTCTGCACGGAAACAGGCGCCCCTCCGCCTATCTCCAAATCCCGGACCTTAATTTTGCGTGTTTGTGAACTCATGAAGACGAGCTTGTGGAAGCGAGAGAGCTTCCCCTCATCGGACAATTCACCACGACCGGATAGGCGCCTTTCCCCGCCATGGAATAACCGTATTTCGCGCATTTTACCATGGAACAGCTCACGGCCAAAAGCGCGCCGATCATGACCATAATCCCGATGACCTGTCCCAAAAGCTTAAGCCCTTCCTTCTCCTTCGAGCCGGCCACAAACACGAAGTATCCCAGCGCCAACGCGATCAAACCAAGAACGCCAACCATAACCCCTCCTCCAATAAGCTTGTTCTTCCAAATACAAGTATACCCTGCCGCCATCCCCACGCAAAGAACGAGTTTTAAATCCCCCCTGCCCCCTTTAAAAAGAAAAGGGGGTAACGGCTTTCTTTAGACCAACACCCCCTTTTTATTTGAAAGGGGGCAGGGGGGATTTGATTTAATTCTTGGTGTCTCCACCTTAGACCCTTATGATATAATGCGAAATTCACACGCCGAGGTAGCTCAGTGGTAGAG
>JACQQY010000033.1 GCA_016206825.1 Candidatus Omnitrophota bacterium | reverse complement strand
GGTCCATACAAATTCCTTGCTGTCCAAGCGACCGAGAGAGGAATGCCGTGGCAGGCGCATACGCGCTCTGCGGAACCACCAAACAAAGAAAGCCCCTATCTTGCCAACGCTTAAGGCGTACCACTGCCATGGCACTTCTTGTATTTCTTCCCGCTCCCGCAGGGACAAGGATCATTCCGTCCCACCTTCTCCCGCCCCTGAGCCGGCGGCCGCGGCGGGGCGCTGTTCCCGGAAACCAAAAGCGGCTCCTCCTCCGCAGTCCCTTCGGACAACGGCTTTCTCAAAATGGAACCCGCTTCCGGATGCAAAAACTGAAGCGGCAAAGCCTTTTCCCGCGCCGGCGCCTCCACGATCCTCTCAGGCGCCACCGGCTGAACCCTGAAAATAAATCCAAGCGCTTCTTCTCTAATGGACTCCACCATCTGCTGAAAAGCCTCAAAGGCTTCATGGCGGTATTCGACAAGAGGCTCCTTATGGCCATAAGCCCGCAGGCCGATCCCCTCCCTTAAGTTATCCATGTTCCTGAGATGCTCTTTCCACTTGGAGTCCACGACGTCCAACAGGATCATTCTCTCCAAATGACGGATCGCCTCCACGCCCAGGCTTTTCTCTTTTTCCTCATAAGCCTTCTTCGCCCGCTCGATCAAGGCATCCGCCAAGTCGTTCCCCGAAAGATCCCCAAGCCCCTCCGTGGAAACGGGAAAAACCTGCCGCACAAGGTCGTTCAGATTCCTCAACCCGTTCTCCTCGCCCGCACGGCAGGCGGAGGCCAACCGGTCGATCGTCTCCTCCATCATCCCCACAAAATGATCCTTGAGATTTTCCCCCTCCAGCACCTTCCGGCGCTCCGCGTAAACCACCTCGCGCTGAAGATTCATCACGTTGTCATACTCGAGGAGCTGTTTGCGAATTTCGAAATTCCTTCCTTCCACGCGCCTCTGGGCAGTTTCGATGGCCCTGGTGACAAAGGGATGCTCGATTTCCTGCCCCTCTTCCATGCCGAGCTTCTGCATGAGACCCGAAATCCGATCGGAACCGAAGATGCGCATCAGGTCGTCTTCGAGAGAAAGATAAAAGCGCGAAGAGCCGGGGTCCCCCTGCCTCCCCGACCGCCCGCGAAGCTGATTGTCGATGCGGCGCGCCTCGTGCCTCTCGGTCCCCAGCACGTGAAGACCGCCCAGCTCCGTTACGCCCGGGCCCAGAACGATGTCGGTGCCGCGGCCGGCCATGTTCGTCGCAATGGTCAGCGCCCCTTTCTGTCCCGCCTGCTTGATGATCTCCGCTTCCATCTCGTGGTACTTGGCATTCAGGACAAAATGAGGAATACTGCGTTTGCGAAGAAGCGCGCTCAAACGCTCGGATTTCTCGATGGAAACCGTGCCCACGAGAACCGGACGGCCCTTTTCATGAAGCTCCGTAATTTCCTCCGCAACGGCGTCAAACTTTTCGCGCTCCGTCCGATAAACCCGATCCGGGTGCCCCGTCCGGATAAGAGGCCTGTTGGTCGGGATCACCACGACGTCGAGCTTATAAATTTCGTGAAACTCCTGCGCCTCCGTCGCCGCCGTGCCCGTCATGCCCGCCAATTTCTGATACATCCGAAAATAGTTCTGAAAAGTGACCGTGGCCAGCGTCTGGTTCTCTTCCGCGACCCTCACCTGACGGCCTCTGTTTTGTTCCTTTGCCTCGAGCGCCTGGTGCAAACCGTCCGAATAACGGCGGCCCGGCATGAGGCGTCCCGTAAACTCATCCACAATCACCACCTCATTGTCCTTCACCACATAATCCACGTCTTCCTTAAATAACACATGGGCGCGGAGCGCCTGATTCACGTGGTGCACGAGTTCCACGTTCGCGGGATCGTACAGATTTTCCACGCGCAAAAGCCCTTCGACCTTCTTAACGCCCCCTTCCGTCAACGCCACCGTGCGGGTTTTCTCCTCCACCTGGTAATCGGCGTCCTTCGAAAGCCCGGGGATGATCCGGTCGATCTGGTAATACTTGTCGGTGGATTCCTCGCTCGGGCCCGAAATGATAAGCGGGGTCCTCGCCTCATCGACCAAAATGCTGTCCACCTCGTCCACAATGGCGTAATGGAGCGCGCGCTGGACCCGGTAACCCACGTGCCGCACCATGTTGTCCCTTAAGAAATCAAACCCAAACTCGTTGTTCGTCCCATACGCCACGTCCGACGCATAAGCCGCCTGGCGATCCTGGGCCGAAGAGTCGTGTTGAATGAATCCGACGGTCAAACCCAAGAATTCATAAATCGGCCCCATCCAGTGGCGGTCTCTTTTCGCCAAATAATCGTTCACCGTCACCACGTGCACGCCCTTGCCCGTAAGGGCATTGAGATACACCGGTAAAGTCGCGACAAGGGTCTTGCCCTCTCCCGTGGCCATCTCGGCGATCTTGCCGCGGTGAAGAACGATTCCGCCGACCAACTGCACGTCAAAGTGCCGCATGTTGAGCACGCGCTTGCCGGTTTCCCGCACCACGGCGAACGCCTCCGGCAGAAGCGCATCGAGCGGCTCGCCTTTTTTCAAACGCTCCCGGAAAACGTCCGTCTTGGCCCGGAGCTCCGCGTCGGTCAGCTTCGAAATCTCAGGCTCCCAGCGGTTAATCTGCTCCACGATCGGCGTAAGCCGCCGGAGCGTCCGATCGTTCTGCGTCCCGAAAATTTTTCTTAAAACCCAGCCGATCATTTCGCCCACCTCAAGTAAGCTTCCAAAAACGGCGTCAAGTTTCCGTCCAAAACACCCGTCGCATTCGAAGTCTCATGATTCGTCCGATGGTCCTTCACCAAGTTATAAGGATGCAAAACGTACGAACGAATCTGACTGCCCCACGCGATCTCCTGCTTTTGATGGTAAGCCTTTTGAGCCTCGGCTTCCTTCTTTTTTATCTCTTTCTCATAAAGCCGGCTCTTCAAAACCTTCATCGCCGTGTCCCGGTTCTTGATTTGAGAGCGTTCATTCTGGCACTGAACCACGACCCCCGTCGGCAAATGGGTGATCCTGACGGCCGAGTCCGTCGTATTCACCCCCTGCCCGCCCTTTCCGCCGGAACGAAAGACGTCTATCCGGATGTCTTCGGGCTTGACTTCGATTTTAATGTCCTCTTCGACCTCCGGGATCACGTCAACGGACGCAAAAGAAGTATGGCGTCTCTTATTGGCGTCAAAAGGAGAAATGCGGACGAGACGGTGGACGCCCCTCTCGGACTTAAGGTACCCGTAGGCAAATTCACCCTCCACCAGGAGGGTGACGTTTTTAACCCCGGCTTCCTCTCCCACGAGCCGGTCAATCATTTCCACCCTATATCTTTGATCCTGCGACCAGCGGGTGTACATCCGGAGCAGCATGGCCACCCAATCACAGGACTCCGTTCCTCCCGCCCCCGCATTGATACTCAAGATGGCGCTGTTCCGGTCCGCCGGGCCGCCGAGAAGTTTTTGGAACTCCAGATGCTCCAGCTTCGCGGCAAACTTGTCTAAATCCGCCTCCAAATGTCTTAGGGAATCAGCCTCTTCCTCGCCCAAGATCTCCAAAAAATCTTCCGTCTCTTTCAGCTCTTTTTGAAGCTCTTGGTAAGGCCCGGTCTGCGCCTTTAATTTTTTAAGTTCCCGGATCGAAACGTTCGCCTTTGCCGCGTCGCTCCAGAAATCCGGACGAGCGGCGTCCTTCTCCAACTCGGCAATCCGCCCCACGAGAGAATCCACGTCAAAGATACCTCCCCAAGGCCGAAAGCCTCTCCGAAGCCACCTTCAATTTTTCCCGCAAATCCTTCTTCGCCATCGCTCACCCTCCACACAAAAACTTCATTTTAACATACGGCCGTCCAAATTGTTACCTCTTGAGCGCCCCCAAGAGCCTTTGGGCAAGCTTCGGATTCATCCCGCCCTTTCGAACCAGTTCGCCCTCCGACAAACCTTTCATCCGTGAAACCGAACCAAACACCCGAAGCAATCTCTCTTTCGTCTTAGGCCCCACGCCGCGGACCTGGTCTAAAATGGAAGCGAACGCCTCCCTTTTGTGGAGTTTTCGATGATAAGTAATCGCAAATCGGTGCGCTTCATCCCGCAGGCGCTGGATGACCTGCAAAACGGGCGAGCTCTGGGGAAGAACCAAAGGGTTCTCCCGTCCAGTGAAGAAAAGGTGTTCGTGTTGTTTGGCGATCCCGATGACCGGCACGTCGCTTAAGTTCAAAAGATCCAGTTCCGTTTTGGCCGCTGAGAGCTGACCCTTCCCCCCATCCACCACGATCAAATCGGGCAGAGGACCCCTCTCACCCAGAAGTCTGGTATACCGCCGGCGCACCACCTCGCGCATCATTCCGTAATCATCAATCCCCTCCACCGTTTTAATCCGAAAACGCCGGTAAAAGGAGCGGGCCGGCTTTCCTTCGACGAACACCACGAGCGAACCCACCGCCTCCCTGCCGGCAATGTTGGAAATATCAAATCCCTCGATCCTTACCGGCGGCTTCGGCAGAGACAGAACCTCCTTGAGCTCCTTCAAAACTTTCCCGGTATCCTTGAGAACGTCCGTCCGAGGAACGACGGACAGGGCCCTGATCTCCTCATAAACGGTCTTTGCCTTCTCGTATTCGCGGCGGGCGGAATACTCCTTCATTCGGCGAAACAAATGCCGGATCAAAACGTCCCTGCGGCCTTCCAGAAAAAGCTCCAGCTCCTTAAGAATCCGATGGTACCCTTCCTTGTCGATCTTCCCTTCACAAGGAGCCTTGCACTGGCCGATGTGGTACATGAGACACGCCTTCTCCGGCATGGGGTCGCAGGTGCGCATGGGGAAAAGCCGGCGGAGCATGGACACCGCCTGCCTCAAGAGCTTCACGCTCGTGTAAGGGCCGAAGTACCGGCTCCCGTCGGGCTTGCGGCCGCGCGCCACGAGAAGCCGTGGATACTCCTCCGCCGTTATTTTAAGGAAAGGATAGCTTTTGTCGTCCTTCAACTCCTTGTTGTACTTCGGCTGATTCTCTTTGACAAGGCTCGCCTCCAAAAGGAGCGCGTCCGCCTCGGCGGCCGTCTCAATGAAATCGATCCTCCTCACTTCGGCAAGCATGGCCCCTTCTCTGGAAAAGGTCTCCCCGAAACAGCGAAAATGGGACAACACGCGCTTCCGAATCGAAACCGCCTTCCCGATGTAAAGGGGCCTTCCCGCTTCATCTTTAAACAAATAAACACCCGGCCCCTCCGGCAGCGAAGCAATCCTCTGTTTTAACGATTCCGAAATCAATCGGCTCATGTCTCTCCAAACCCCCTCCAACTCCCCCTTGTCAGGGGGAGGGACGCTTTCGAAACCACCGAAACGCCGCCTTCCCCTCCTCCACCCGGAAAAGGAGAAGGAACCCGCCGTACATCAGGATGCTGAGCAAAATCCCACCCGCCAAGCAAAGCGCCTGAAAAAGCCTCCCCTCCGAAACTATCCTCTCCAAGACAAAATGCCGGTAAAAAAAAGCGGCGATGCCCATCGCAAAGGCCGCGGCAAAAATACGGCAAAAATGGGAGAAGAGCTTCCGGCTTTGAAGCGCCCCGATCCGTTTCCGGAGAAGGGCGTAAAGGCAAAGCATGTTGGCCGTCGTCGAAAAGGTCGAAGCCAGCGCAAGCCCTCCCACTTGAAGCGGCCTCATGAGAACCAAGCTGAAAAAGACGTTGAGCAAGAGGCAAACCCCCATCACCTTCACGGGCGTCTTGGTGTCCTGCATGGCGTAAAAGGCGTTGGCCAAAATTTTAAGAAAAGCGCACGACAAAAGGCCCAAGGCATAATAAAACAAAGCCCCGGAGGTGATTCGGGTGGAATAAGCGGTAAATTCGCCGTGCTGAAAAAGAATGCGGACGATCGGCTCCGACAACACCAAAAGGCCGACCAAGGCCGGCAAAATCACGACGAGAATGCTCCTCAAAGCAAGGGAAAGCGTTTCCTTGAAACTCCCCATATCCCCGCGAGCGGCTTGAGCGGAAAAAGCGGGCAGCGCCGCCTGCGCAAGCGCCAGTCCAAAAACGGCGAGCGGCAGTTGAAACAACCGATTCGCGTAGTAAAGCGCCGACTGTCCTCCCAGTCCGACGATCCCTTCGAAGGAAGCCAGGACCGAATCCACCACGGTATTGAACTGGTAAAGCGCGGAACCCAGGATCCGCGGCACAAAAAGCTTCGCAATCTGTCGAACCGGTTCCATTCGGAAATCGGGTCGGGCGGGGTGGAAACCCCGCCCGTCCGGCAGGCGGGCCTTTTTCAAGAGCGGCCGGGCCTGACAGCCCAACTGAAGGACTCCCCCGATCAGAACCCCAGCCACCAAGGCCATGGGACCGTAGGACCGCCCAAAAAGAAAACCCGCCGCGATGAGGCACGCGTTCAAAAGGACGGGCCCAACGGCGGAACTCGTAAACTCTCCAAGGGAATTTAAAACCCCCATCGCCAAGGCCGAGAGACCGATCAGAACCAAATAAGGAAATAAAAACCGCGTAAAATGAACGGTGAGATCCAGCTTCCCCGCTTCAACCGAATGAACGAAACCGGGGACGATCAAACGGACGATCTGCGGCGCGAATAAAATCCCCAGAAGAGACAAAAGCGCGAGCGCCCCTGTCATCGCGACAAAAAGGGTGGAGACCAAGCTCCAAAAACCCCGTCCCTCCTTCTGGCGGTATTCGGTCAGCACCGGCACAATGGCCGCATTGGCCGCCCCCTCTCCCGCCAGATCCCTCAGCAAATTCGGGATACGGAAGCTCACGACGAAGGCCTCGGCGTTCACGCCGGTCCCAAAAAGGGCCGCGATCATCCAGTCGCGGACAAAGCCCAGGATACGGCTAAGACCCGTCAAAAACCCTATCTTCCCAGCAGATCGGAGAACGGAGCCAGACATAAAGATTGACAGTTACCCCTCGTTTCCGGTACCATATTTCCTTTGACTATCCAGAAAGGAACCCATGGCAAACCGACGACAGGCCATCAAAAAAATCCGGGTTGACCGAAGACGGACGGAACGGAATAGAGCCGTTCAATCCCAGGTTAAAACCTTTGCCCGCAAACTGAACGCCTTTCTCGCGCAGAAAAACTACGAAGAAGCGGCCAAGACGGCGCCCCTTCTCTTTTCCAAACTCGACAAAGCGGTCAAAAAGGGCGCCCTCCACCCCAACAACGCCTCCCGTCACAAATCCCGCCTCCAAAAGAAGCTGAACTCTCTCAAACAAACCCCAGCCCCCTCAACAACACAGTCCTAGCACCGCCATCTCCATCGCCAAATCTTCCGCCAGCTTCCCGGTTTTAATCGCCTCATCACAAACCAAAAGCCGCTCGAAAGCTCCTCGAATCCATCTTTCTTCGGCGCCTCGAGCCTGCTGTAAAAACTTATCCAAGAAAAAAGGATGAACCTTAAGCTCGGTTCCAATCTCCCCAGGCGCGCGTCCTTCTTTCAATAAGGCTTCTGCCCTGGCAAGACGCTCGCACTGGTGGGTTAAAACGGCAAGAATCTCGGGAGCCCTCGTCCCGTCCCTCAAGAGCGCCTCGACCCTTGTCAAAGCCGCCCTGGCGTCCCTCTTCAAAATTTCATCCAAAAGCGAGAAGACCTCCTCCTTTGCCGAACGGCCGAACAGGTTCTCCACGTCTCCGCGGAGAATGCGGTCCCTCGGACTCACGAACAGAAGCGCCTGTTCCACCGCCGACGCAAGCGCCGCCGTATCCCTCCCCACACGCTCCACGAGCAAAAGGACCGCGTCCCTTTCCACCGTCCCGCCCGATGCTTTGAACCGCCGCTCCACCCAGAAGGGCAAATCCTTGTCGTAGGGCGGCTGGCAGGGAATGACCTTGCACCTTTTGGAAAGCGCTTCCAAAAAACTGTTTCTCTTCGTGCTCGCTTCGTCCGAAACAAAAACCAAAACGCCGGTCGACGGCAGAGCCGAAAGGGCCGCCAACAACGCTTCTCTCCGGTCGGGCGGCAAGGCATCCACCTGCCGCAGGACTCCGATCCGTTTTTGGCCTAAAAAAGGGGCTGTGGAAACAAATTGAAGGACTTCTTCCAAAGAATGGGTCTTGGGATGAAACTCTTGAAAATTGGCAAGCCGGGATTCGGCGGAAGGCAGGAAACGCTTGCGAAGGTTCTGAACAAATTCTCTTTTAAGAAACTCCTCCTTCCCGATCAGAAGATAAACCTCTTTCGACATTCATCCTCTCTCACCCGCTTACCAGACCTCGACGGTCTTTTCGACCACCCGCCTGGCCGTGTCCTCAACGACCCTGGCGAGCGCCGCTTCTTCACTGACGGACCGGGGGCCCGAAAGGAAAAAAGTGACGTCCCCCGTCAAATGTTCCTCCCGCCACAGGACCTTCCGGTCCTTCCCCGCGTACAAGGCCGCGTCGATCACGACGCTCAACCGGTACTCCTGCACGTCATCCGCATCGCTGTACCGCAAAGGCTCCCGGCGGAAATCAACGAGCTTCGCCTCCAAAACGGCGTCGGCCCTTTCCGGAGAAGCCGGTTTGAGATGGCCGTCAAAAATAAACCGGTTGATGACGGCATTCGTAATATCCACCTCAAGGCCGGGGCGGTACAGACGGAAGGCGTCCTCATGGCTCACTTCCGCCGAAAGGTCGATCACGTTCTTGACCGGGGCCACGTGAACCGTTCGAATTTCCGCCGGCAAAAGCGACCGGGTCGTGTAGCCGCATCCGCCGAGAAAAAACGAAAACGCCAAACAGAACAACAGGAGAAAAGTCCACGCCTCCCCTCCCCCTGACAAGGGGGAGCCGGAGGGGGTTTGGAGCAACGACAAACTCTTGCTCATGGCTTTGCGCTCTCTTTCTTGCCTTTGCCGAAAGTCAAAAGCTTCCCCATCGTCTGCCCAACTGCGCTCACCGCTTTTCCCGCGCCCGAGGCGGCCTTTTGAATCCCCCGGTTCACCTGCCCCACCGCTTGATTCACGCCGCCCGCCGCCGGTTCCGGATTCAAAATACGGGTAAGCCGCTCCTTGGCCCTTTCAGCGGCAGGGGTCTCAGGATAGCGGTTGACGATCTCCTGGTAATAAACTTTGGCGCTGGCGAGCTTTTTCTGTTTCTCGTAAAAGGAAGCGGTTTCGAAATCAGCCGCCGCCTTCTCCCTCCGCAGGACCTTGATGGATTCATCCGCTTCAAGGGCATACTGATCCTTGGGAAACTGCTTCTTGAATTCTTCGAACTCCTCCATGGCCTTCTCCGCCGCGTCTTCGTTGTAAGTCAATTTCTTGGACGACAGCATCGAGCAATAAGCGATCTGGTAACGAGCCTTGTTGACAAGCTCCGACTGCGGATATTCATCCACCACCGCCTGATAAGCCTTCTGCGCCTCCTCATACTCCGCCATCGCCTTGTAAAGCTCGCCGATCCGAAACTGCGCTTCGGCCCCGTAACTGCCGAAAGGCGCGTTCTTGACGATGTGCCGGTAGAGTTCCAAGGCCTTCTCGGCCCCCGGCAAAACGGGGACGCCGATCACTTTGATCTTCGTTCCTGAGGCGAATTGGTTGGCAATCTCAAATTCACGCTTAACGGCGTCTTTGATGCGGTCGCTGTAGGGATAACGGTCGATCAGCTTCTGATAGGAATCGGCCGCCTTCGCGAGATCCTGTTTCTCCTCCCAGGAAAGACCGGCATGATACACGCCTTCCGCCGCGAGCTTCGAATTGGGGAAAACGACCGGAAGCTTGTCGAACTCTTCGATGGCCCTGTCCCAATTCTTGTCGTTGTAAAACCCCATCGCCCAGGCAAACTGCTCTTCCGGAGTGTCCTTCGCCGCCTTCTTCGGGTTCATCCACTTCCCCAAATCAGGACTCCACACCCAATAAGCCTGCGCCGTTCCAGGAACCGTCAAAAATACCAAGAGAATGATAATCCAAATTTTTTTCATGGTTTGGGCCGCCGTTCCGTCATAAAACCTATAGCTTATAATGCCTCTCAGGGTATGTCAATCGAAAGAGCCTCTCCACGCACTTTACCAGCGCATCCGCTTCCAAATTGACATGGACGCCCGCTTGATACGCATGAAAATTCGTTTGTTCCAGCGTGTAGGGCGTGCTATGAATCCAAAAACCGTTTTTTAAAACTTTCCCCAGCGTCAGGCTCGCCCCATCCACCGCCACCGACCCCTTTTCAAAAAAATAAGGTTTAAGACGTTTGGGGAACGAAATAAAAAAACTCTTTTCTTCTTTTCTATTCTCCACCTTCAGCACTTTCCCCGCTCCATCGACGTGGCCCAAAACGAAGTGACCCTCGACCCTTCCTCCAAACCGAAGCGGCCGCTCGAGATTCACCGGATCCCCCTTCCGAAGATCCCCCAACGCCGTTCGTTCAACCGTTTCGCGGATCACGTGAAAAAAAACCTTTCTTCCTTTCTTTTGGACGACAGTCAAACAAGCGCCATTCACCGCAAGGCTCGAACCCGCCTTTAAATCCTTAAAAGAACCGGGCACCTCGAGCTCCAACAAACTCACGGATCGGCCCGCCGCTCCAAACGCCCTTACATAACCCACTGCTTCAATAATCCCCGTAAACACCTATGCGATGCTCCCATGGACCAACAAATCTTTTCCCAAGAAACGCGCCTCCACCTTGTCCAGAGAAAGCGCCTCCTTTAAAGTCCCCGCGCCCTTCCCCCCAACCGAAGGCGCCGCCTTCCTCCCGCCCAAAATCTTTGGGGCAATCAGAAAATACGCTTCCTGCACGAGCCTCTCCGCGAAAGCGCTCGCGATCGTCTCCCCTCCCCCCTCGATCAACACGCGAACGATGCCGCGTTTGCCTAACATTTCAAAGAGAGACCGAAGATCCACCCTTCCCCCTTTCTCCTTCACCCATAAAATTTCCGCCTTGCCTTTGAACAAACCGATCCGCTTCTTGGCGGCTTTTTTCGTGACGGCAAGGATCACGGGGCCCCTTGTCCCTTTTGAAAAAAGCCGCGCCTGCGGCGGAGTGCGAAGAGAGCTGTCCAAAACCACTCTTGCCGGCGCGCTTTGCCGACCCTCCCTGCCCTTTGGCAAACGGACGTCCAAACGCGGGTCATCTTTTAGAAGGGTGTTGACCCCGACAAGGACCGCGTCCGAAAAAGCCCGAAGCTGATGCCCCCACAACCGCGCCTCCCGGCCCGTGATCCAACGAGACAACCCGGTTCGCGTGGCGATCTTTCCATCCAGACTCTGAGCCACCTTGACGGTCACATAAGGCATCCGCTTGCGGATCCAATGACGAAAATCCTTGTTTAATTCCAGAGCTTCTTTCTCGAGAACGCCGGTCACAACCCTGACCCCCTTTTTTCTCAAACGCCGGAGCCCCTTGCCCGAAACAAGCGGATTCGGATCCTTTGCCGCGACCACAACCTTCCGAACGCCCTTTTGTAAAATGAAATCAGTGCAGGGAGGGGTCTTCCCGAAATGATCGCAGGGTTCGAGGGTCACGTACAAAGTCGATCCGGCGGGGTTTGCCTTTGCCGAACCAATGGCGCAAACCTCCGCATGGGGACCTCCAAACTTCTCATGAGCGCCTTCCCCGATAATCCTCCCCCCCTTCACCACCACCGCCCCCACCAAAGGATTCGGATGCACCCTCCCCACCCCCCTCCGCGCCAACCCAATCGCCCTCCGCATAAAGAAAACATCTTTCGTCACGAAACACATCCTTTTTCCTACTTAGAATGGGCGCGGACACGGCGCCTGCCTGCCGGCAAGCAGGTCCCTCTCGCAGGGCCAACCAAAAACCGGGCGGGTGGCGGCGGACGAAGCCCTTGCCAATATGCCGAAGCTTTTATCGGCATATTGGCGAGGTGGCCGCCGACAGGACCCGCCCCCAAACCTCACGGCATGCGCCCTCTCTTGGCGCCTTCCGTCTTTGCGATTTTATCCAAAACCCCATTCACAAACTTCGAGGAATCAGGCGCCCCATAGACCTTGGCCAGCTCCACCGCCTCATTCAAAGCCACCTTCACCGGGACGTCCTCCTCAAAAATCAGCTCATAAGCCCCCAGTCTCAAAATGTTCCGGTCCACGCAGGCCATCCGATCGATCTTCCAGTGCTCGGCAAACTGTTCGATCCACCCATCGATCTCTTTCCGTCTCTCCACCACTCCTCTTACCAATTCTTCCGCATACGCCCGAACGTCCGCCCTCTCCTCCTTCTTCTCCGAAACCTTTCCCTCCCCGCCCGCATAGGCCGGCCCCTTCGCCTGCCAAAAATTAGAAAGCGCCTCCTCCGCGTCGACGCCCGTCAGGTCCACCTCATACAACATCTGCAGAGCAAACACCCGGCTCTTCGTCCGCTTTTTCATTTCCGCAGGAGGTTCGCCATCTCAATCGCCGCGAGAGCCCACTCCCGGCCCTTATTCAAATGCTTCACACCCACTCTCCGAATCGCCTGATCCACCGTATCGGCAGAAACCATTCCCAAAATCACGGGGATCCCCGCGCCCTGCGCAATTTCCCTTATCCCTCTCGCCGATTCCTCGACCACCTGATCAAAATGCTTCGTTTCGCCCCGGATCACCACCGCAAGCGTGATAACCGCATCCAACTTTCTTCTCAGAAGAATCCGCTTCACCCCCAGCGGAATTTCAAACGCCCCCGGAACGTAAACCATATAAATGTCCTTCTCCTTCGCCCCATGGCGAACCAGGGTATCGAGGGCCCCTTCCAAAAGGGAATTCGTCAAATATTCATTAAACTCGGAGACCACAATGCCAAACCGCCGTCCCCTCGCCGCGAAACTCCCCTTGATCCGGCGAACCTTGGGATAACGCAAAAACTTTCTTTTCACGCTTCCTCCAAAAAATGCCCCAGCTTCTTCCTTTTCGTCTCCAAATACCTTCGATTATGAAGCGACGGCTTCATCTGAATCGGCACCCTTTCCACCACCTTCAGTCCATACCCCTCCAAACCCACGATCTTCTTGGGATTGTTCGTGAGAAGCCGTATCCTCCGCACCCCGAGGTCCACCAAAATCTGCGCGCCGATTCCATAATGCCGCAAATCCGCCGGAAATCCCAACCGTCGATTGGCCTCCACGGTGTCCAAGCCCTTATCCTGCAATTCATAAGCCTTCAGCTTATTCAAAAGACCGATGCCCCGCCCTTCCTGACGCATGTAAAGCAAAACCCCCGCGCCCTCTTTGGCGATCATCCTCATGGCCGCATGAAGCTGTTCTCCGCAGTCACAGCGGCGCGAGCCGAGGACGTCTCCCGTAAAACATTCGGAGTGAACCCGCACGAGCGCGGCCTTCTTCGGCGAAAGCTCTCCCGTCATCAAAGCAATGTGATAATCCTCATCCACCGTCGACCGATAGGCGGCCAGCTTAAAGGTCCCATAAACGCTTGTCATCTCGGTTTCGACGGCTTTAAAAACCAATTTCTCTTTCCTGCGGCGGTGCTCGATGAGATCCCGGATCGTGCAAACCTTAAGCCCGTGCTTTTTGGCGAACCGGACGAGATCCGGCATCCGCGCCATACTGCCGTCGTCGTTCATGATTTCACATATAGCCCCCGCCGGATAAAGCCCCGCCAATTTCATCAAATCCAAACAGGCCTCCGTATGGCCCGCCCGAACCAAGACCCCTCCCTCGCGCGCCCTCAAGGGAAAAATGTGCCCCGGTTTCACCAAATCCTCTTTTTTCGTCTTGGGATCGATCAGCGCCCGGATGGTGTGGGCTCTGTCATAAGCGGATATCCCCGTCGTGATGCCGCGCCTGGCGTCGATGGAAACCGTCCACGCCGTCTTAAACTCATCCGCGTTATCCGACACCATGAGATCGATGCCCAGATCTCGAAGCCGTCCGGACTCCATCGGCACGCAGATAATCCCCCGGCCGTGCTTGGCCATGAAATTGACCTTCTCCGGCGTCACAAATCCAGCCGCCGCGACCAAGTCCCCTTCATTCTCCCGATCCGTGTCATCGGTGACGATGATGATCCTTCCCCTTCGAAGATCTTTTAAAATTTCCGGAATGGTATTCAGTTTCATTTAAAAATATTCCCCGATAAAAGCCGCCGCCTTTTGCTTAACACGGTTCCATATCCCGCCCTCACCGTCGAACGGCCGCCAAAAGGATTCTTTGTCAAGCTCTCCCGCCACCTGTAAAAGTCCCGCCAGCGCCGAAAAAGAGGGGCCTTGAAGTTCCGGAACGCGCACGGGCGAGACCTCTCTGACGGAAAGAGGAAACTGCTCCCTCAATCCCTGCACCAACGCTTCATTCGGCAAAAGATCGCCCGTCACGCAAATCTCCTCCGCATCGGAATGCCTTTGGAAAAGCTCTTTCCCTGCGTCTGAAACCGCTTCCACCGCCCGTGTTACCGTCATCCCGTCGTTTATCAAGACACGGCTCTCCGCAATCCCCCCGCCCGCCAAAACGAATAAATTCAGCAAATCGCTCCCCAAATCCACGACCATCCTTTTACGAAAGCGCTCCTCTTTAGGAAAAATGCCGCAGGCGGTCGACCAAGCCGAAGGGACCAGATGCGCGTTCGAAAACCCCGCTCTCTCGCTTACCCTCTGCCACGCTTCAAAACGCTTGGAAGAAACGAGCAGAACGTGCATCCAAACCTCCAGCTTCTGGCCGAAAATGCCGACGGGGTTTGCCACGACGTCCCGGTCATCCAGGAGAAAACGAAGGGGATGGGCGTAAAGCGCCCTCTTTTCGAAATTCCCGACAAGCCGCTCGGCGAGACGGCATACCTCGCGAACGTCGGATTCACGGACCTCCCCCTCCCCTTTTAACGAGAGAAAAGCGCGGGAACAAACGCTTTCCATCCGGTGATCGTCGAAATTAAGATAAAGCGTTCCAAACCGCCTTTCCGCTTCGGGCAGCGCCTTTTCAAAAGCTTCCAGGAGCTGCTCCGCCGCATCTCCCGGATGCACAGGCTCTCCTCCCTCTATTCCCAAAGAAGGCGCGGCGCCTTTGCCGACAACCTGGATACCCTGCGGCCCTTTCCGCGCCGCCAGAACCGTCACTTCCTCCTTCCCCACGTCCGCGGTTATGAGGAGCTTGGACAAACGGCGGTCGATGCTTCTCATCGGGAACCGATCACCACGTCGTCAAAACGCAGATCGATGTATGCGATCTTCGTTTGATCGAGCTCAAGCGTCTTAAGCGTTTGATCCAACAGTTTTAACCTTTCTATAAAGTGGCTGCTGCCCAGCCGAATTTCAACGGCTCCGTCCACGATCAGCGAAAGATTTTTAGGATCCGTCATGTCGACCTTCGTCAGCAGATGCTTTCTCAACAGCCCCGAACGCCTGACGAGATCCGCCAATTTCAACGCCCTGCTTGTCCCCGGATCCGTCAGGCGCGCCCCCACATAAAGACCCCCGCGCGGAACCGGCGTTCCTTCGATAATCGTCAAATTCTTAAACGGAACGGCGCTCGAACCGGGCAAAATCACCAAATCCTTATCGACTTGAATGTACCGGGAAAACGCGATTTGGACCGCGGGCGTCCGGCGCTTCACCACCACTTCGATGCGGCTGGGCAGAACCCTTCTTACCCGCACCTCTTTGAACTCCGGGTGCTTGCGCTTAATCACCTGCTGGACGTTCCCCAAATCAAGCGCGATGAGGTTCTCGCCTCTTTTAAGCTCACAAAACCGGAAGGCCTGCTCAGGCGTCAGCGTCCCTACGTTCAAAACCCTCGCCTCCTGAAGCTCGAAGGTCGGCGAGTTCACCGCATAAGCCGCAACGGAACCCAAAAGAACCCCCAAAACCGCCAGCACCAAAAAATATGGCAAACAAAAAACCCCTACCCTCCTCACCACCCCCAACACCTTCACCGAAAAAGTATTCTTACTTCTCCCTCTCCTCACCGACTTAGCCATTCTGCCTCCTAAATCCCCCCCTGCCCCCTTTCAAATAAAAAGGGGGTTGCTCTTTAGCCCTTTCTCTTTTAAGTAAAAGAAAGCCCTTACCCCCTTTTCTTTTCAAAGGGGGCAGGGGGGATTTGACTACCCGCTTTCGCCTGCGCCGCCCACGCGAAACCCTTAACTTTTCTGCATCAGGCAGTCGCCTCTGATCCGCCCAAGCGACAACTCTATGATTCTAACACAAAGCTCAGGAAAATCGATGCCCGCCGCCCAAGCGGCCTTTGGAAGGAGACTTTTCTCGGTGAGACCCGGAAGCGTGTTGACTTCCAATACGTAGAAATCGCCGGAAGGCCCCAGCAAAATATCCACCCGCGACACCGCTTCACAACCCAAAGCCCGATAAGCTCCAAGAGCCGTTTCCTGCAATTTCTCAGCCTGGAAAGGCTCCAAAGGCGCGGGAACCTTATAAACCGTGCCGGAATCCTGATACTTGGCTTCGGTGTCATAAAACTCTCTCTTAGGCACAATCTCCACCACAGGCAGAGCCTCATCCCCCAAAATACCCACGGTCAGCTCCCGCCCCTCGATATATTTCTCAACCAAAAGGACGTCGGAATAGGAAAAAGCCTTGCGGCAAGCTTCCCGGTATCCCTCCTCATCCGACGCGATGCTCACACCCATGCTCGAACCCCCGCGGGCGGGCTTCACCACCCAAGGCAAAGAAAAAGATCCCTCTCCCGACCGCGGAAGAGGCCCATCCTTTCGCAAAACAAAATGAGGCGGGACGAGAATGCCCCTTTCCCCAAACAGCCTCTGCGCCCTCACTTTGTCAAAAGCCCTCTCGCTTGCCTCAACGCCCGGCCCCGTATAAGGAATCCCCTCTCCCTCGAGCAGGCGCTGGACGGTTCCATCCTCCCCAAAAGCGCCGTGCAAAGCCAAAAAGGCGGCGCGCACGTTTTCCTTTTTCAGCACGGAGAGAAAACCATCCATAGGATCCAAAAGGAAGGCCCGAAACCCCCTCCCCGTCAACGCCTTCCACACCGCCCGCCCGGAAAGAAGCGAAATCTCCCGCTCACAGGAAGGCCCCCCCGCCAAAACCGCTAGGGTCTCATCTCCGCGCAATCTCATAAAACCTTCACCTCGGTTTCAAGTTCAATGTCGAACTTCTCTTTCACGGCCTTGCGCGCCTCCTCCATCAAAAGCAGGACGTCTTTCGCGGTCGCCCCTCCGCAATTAACGATGAAATTACCGTGCTTCGTCGAAATCTGCGCATGGCCGATTCTTTTCCCCTTAAGCCCAGCCTCTTCGATCAACCTCCCACTGGAAGAGCCTGGAATCCCGGGGTTCTTGAACATACAGCCGGCGCTCGGGTGCTGGAGATCCTGCGTTTTTGACCGGTGCTCCCGATACTCCTCGAGCTTCTCCCGAACTTTTCTCCGGTCGATCCTCGGCAAGGAAAAAAGCGCCTCCACGATCACCGCCTCTCTTATTCCGGAAGAACGATACCTAAAAGGCACCTCCGACCTCTCAAGCCATCTTTCCTCTCCGTTAAAAGACATGACGCGCACGCGCCGAACCAGCGAATCGATGGACTCCCCGTGACTGCCCGCGTTCATGGCAACGGAGCCGCCGATGTTCCCCGGAATCCCGGACAAAAACTCAAAGCCGCCGAAACCCTGCTCCAAAGCATATTGAATAAAAAGCGCGTTCGGCGCCCCCGCCCTTGCCAGAATTCCCCCTTCCTCAGGCCGAATTTCACGAAAATAAGAAGAAGCCAAACAAACAACCACGCCCCGAATCCCCTCATCGGGAACCAATAGATTACTGCCGAATCCAAAAATCGTAACGGGCAGGGATTCCTTTCCGGCAAGCGCCAAAACCTGTTTTAAATCCTCCAAGTCCTGAGGCTCAATCCAAACCTGCGCCGGCCCCCCAATCTTCAGCGTCGTATGCCTGGCGAGCGGCTCTTCCAACAACACCCTCCCCCGGACCGCCCCAAAAAGAAGATGGGAGCGCTTAATCAGCCTCGCGTCCCCTCCACTCTCCTTCCGCGGTTCCAGCCCATCCTTTGAAAGCCTCCTCAAACGCTCTCCCAGCTCTTCCGCCGTCTGCGTAATGTCCCCAGCCCCCAGACACATCACCAAGTCACCGGACCTGATCTCCGCCGCCGTATAAGCGGCGAGCTTGTCCCGCTCCATGAAAACCGTGTCAGGATGCCCCAAACGTTTGATCTCCGCGCAAAGCGCCCCGGCCGTTATTCCTTGAATGGGCTTCTCCGACGCCGCATAAATGTCCGTGACAATGAGCTTATCGGCGCTC
>JACQQY010000029.1 GCA_016206825.1 Candidatus Omnitrophota bacterium | reverse complement strand
GGTTTGGTCGGAGGGCTGGCCTTGCATGCCTTGGGGGTTGAGGTTCACGGCGACCGCCATCGAAGCGGCGGCGTAGTCTTCCATCTTTTGCAGTTTTTCCATGTTTTGGAGCGTCTGCCTTTTTTCGCGGAGCTTGCGGATTTGTTCTTCGCTGAGGCCGGGGGCGTCCTCCTCGGTGGAGACGATCATTTTGTTCATGTTCTGGGAGCTGTAGGGCGCGAGGGAGCTTGATTCTTCGGAATAAAGATCTTCCGCCGCCGCCTTCTCCTGAATAAGAGGAAGGAATGAGTTTAGGTAAATCAGAGTTAAAGCTGCTAAGAAGAGTTTATAAAACATACCCTTTCCCCTTTCCTGGCTCCACTGGATTAAGGATACATGGAGAACGGCGGAAATTCAAGAATCCCTGGGGGTTCGGGATGGTTTCTACAGGCCCAGCAGAATTCTTAAGCGTTCTTCTACGGAGTTGAGGACGCGGGGGGACACTGCACCGACAGGCCGGCCAAGACGTTCTTTGGAGATCGAGCGGATATCTTCGCATTTGATGAAGCCGCGTTTTGTCAAACCGGTGTCGTCCGCTTCCACCGGGACATGAAAAGGAATGTGTTTTTCCTTTGTCGTCATGGGCACAACCACCACGAGATCTGCCGGCCCATGGTTGAAGGGATCCACAGAGACAATGAGGGCGGGCCGCAACCCTGCCTGTTCATGACCGCGCGCAGGGTTCAGGTTGACCGTCCAAATTTCACCGCGTGAAGGGTTCGGCATTATTCGTTCCCAAGATCATCCGAAAGAGCCGCATCCCAGCGCTTGCGCTCCTCCAACTCTTCCTTCCATGCTTTTGTATCCTGCTTCAAATGGGCGTAGGCTTTATTCACGTCATCCAGAAATCGCTCACGACGATAGAGCAGGACGGCCTTATTTAAAATCCTCTGCATCGACTGTCCCGATTGCTCGGCTATTTGATGAAGAATATGGTTGGTGGCTGTGTCGATTCTGACGACTGCGCTTTTCATGGAGACCTCCCCCTTGTCGTTGTCATCCATAAGTATACAAAAATGTATACAGAAATGCAAACCTAAAACGATTATATTTTTTTAAATTGTTAACCGTGAAGAAACCAACGAAACTTAAGATCGGGGATGCTTTCAAAATGCTTACGATTACCCGTTGCCAACATCAGATTGTTTTCAATGGCCGTCGCCGCGATGATGGCGTCCCCCGCTCGTATGCCCGAAAGGGGCGCGTACTCTTCCACATAAATTAACGCCCGATGGCCGATACTCTCGGTAAGAGGCAAAACTCGAAATCCGTTCCTCGCCACAAAATCCTTAATCGTTTGAATCCGCTTTCGAGATCCGGCCCCTTGCAGCAACTCCATGTAGGTCTGAACCGATACAAAGCACTCCGGCGTTTCTTCAATCAAACCAGCCGCCTTCGTATTTCCCTTCTCAACCCAAATCAAGATATCCGTATCAAAGAGCACGGTATCTTCCCCCGCGCAGTCTTTCCATCTTTCGCTCAACGGTTTCCCTATCGTGCCTGGCCATCCCAAAGAAAGGATGGTCGGTTACCTTTTTAAGGATTTTGGGCCTGACCGGCTGAATAACCCCCACCTCCTTTCCGTGATAAGTAATCTTCACTTCCTCGTTCATTGTGAGGGCTCTCAACACCTCTCTCATCCTGTACCTCAAATCCACCACCGAAGCGATCATTTCTGGATACCTCCCATTAATCAATATGTACACCTTAATTATACATTTTCATGTAACCCTGTCAAGGGTAATCCCAAGGAATAGGACATTGTCTCAAATGAGGTAGTTCATTTTGACTTCACATTTCCTTTTTGATAAGCTTAAAAGCATGCGATGCGATACGTGCGGGAAAGAAGTGACGGAAGTAAGTCGTGTGATGGTGGATGCGGGGTATGACCGGACGCTTGCCCGGCCCCTCTACAACTGCCCGGAGTGCTTTAAGAAAAAAGAAGAAGCAAAAGCAAGAAACCGGAATCAGCAAAAAACTCCGCCGGCATAAGCCCACTCAGACAAGGCAAGGCGTTCTTTCTCTTTTTCCCCCGCCCGGTCGAGTTCCTCCGCGCTTAAAGGAATCTCTTCGAACGAAACCCCCCGCTTCTCCCGAAATCCGCGAAGAAGACATTCGATCAGCTCTTCTTTTTTTCCCTTTAAAAAAATACTGCTTTGATGCAAAAGTCCAAAGCCCACCCTCCTTTGGCTCGAACCCACCACCTTCCGCCCCCTCCAAGCAAGGTCATAGCACGAAGGCTGTTCAAAGCAGATCCTCTCTCCCTTGGCCCGGCCCGAAGGCACCGTCTTGCAATCCACAAAATCAAGCCCCGGATAAAGCGGCAAAAAACCGTGGCGAAGCGCTTCGTTGATCCGAAGATAGGAGCTCTTCACGTCGCCGGACGCCAAAAAACCGGATCGCTTTGTGACAAGCGAGAAGGTCAAATCCTCCCCGTGCAAAACGATCCCCCCGCCCGTTATCCGCCGGACAATGGGTCTATCCGCTAAACGCCGTCTCACCCTTTCAACACTCTGAAAATAACCGATGGAATAGGAGGGTTCTTCCCAAAAATAAATCCGAAGCGTCGAAAGCGAGGCCGTCTCTTTTTGAGATTCAAGTAACACCTCGTCAATCGCCATATTCAAACCCGCCGCCCGCGCCCCATCCACAATTAAGCGAAATTTTTCCCCCATTTACTCAGTCCTTCATCCAACAACCATCCAGCTCCGGCGGGTGGCGGCGTACGAAGCCCTCGCCAATATGCCGAAGCTTTTATCGGCATATTGGCGAGGTGGACGCCGACAGGACCTGCCAAAGCCAATCTATCAGTTTATTTGGAATGGTATCGCAAATTCGGCTGTCTTGCCGCTCGCACTTCATCTATCCGGCCCACAGGCGTCGTGTACGGAGCCCCTTGGACCTTTTCAGGATTTTCCTGTATCTCGCGGGATATCGCGCGCAGAATCTCCACGAACCGGTCGAGCGTCTCTTTCGACTCCGTCTCCGTCGGTTCCACCATCAGCGCCTCTTCGACGATAAGCGGAAAATAAATCGTCGGCGCATAAACCCCAAAATCCAAAAGCCGCTTGGCGATATCGAGCGCCTTCACCCCCTGCTTTTTGTATCGAGCCGCGGACAAGACGAACTCATGCATGCAAAACCCGTCAAAGGGTTCGTCAAAAATATCCTCGAGTCTCTTCTTCAGATAATTGGCGTTCAGAATCGCGTTCTCCGAAACGGCCCTTAACCCTTCTTTGCCCAGCGCCCGGATATACGCGTACGAGCGGACGACGGCGCCGAAGTTCCCATAAAAGGACCTAAGCTTCCCGATCGAGGAAGGCGCGGAATGCTCCCATCGGTAACGATCCCCTTCCTTCCGTATCCTTGGAACCGGCAGAAAAGGAGCCAGCCTCTTTTTCACGCCCACAGGTCCCGAGCCCGGCCCGCCCGAACCATGCGGCACGGCAAAGGTCTTATGCAGATTAAGGTGGACGATGTCAAAACCCATGTCACCGGGCCTGCAAACCCCCAAAAGGGCGTTCATGTTGGCGCCGTCATAATAGAGAAGCCCGCCCTTTTCATGGACCAAACGGGATATCTCTAAAATGTCCTCTTCGAAGAGCCCGAGGGTATTGGGATTCGTCATCATGAAACACGCGACCGAAGCGTCGGTCTTGGACTTTAAATCGGCTGGATCGACGTGCCCCCTCGGATTTGTTTTGATCTGAACCACCTCATAACCGCACAAAGCGGCCGAAGCGGGATTCGTTCCATGGGCGGAATCGGGTATCAAAACTTTTGTGCGCTTCTCCCCCTTCGAATGATGATAAGCGGCGGCCATCAAAAGACCGCAAAACTCGCCGTGGGCCCCCGCCGCCGGCTGAAGGGTGAAAGCATCCATCCCCGTGATCTCCGATAGGAAAATTTCCATCTCATGGAGCAATTGCAGAGCCCCTTGAACGTCTTCCTCATCCGCATAAGGATGAACATCCGCAAAACCCGGAAAAGAAGCAAAGGCGTCCAAAGACTTCGGGTTGTACTTCATCGTGCACGACCCCAGAGGATAAAAATGGGTGTCCACGCAGAAATTTTTCCGCGAGAGATTGGTGAAATGCCTCACCACATCGAGCTCCGATAAAGAAGGAATCTCCGGTTCCTTCTCCCGCAAAAGATCCTTTGGAATTTTCTTCAAAACTTCTTCCGCCTCTTTGCCCGGCGATGGAAGCCATGAAGCCGTATTGGCCGACCTTTTTTCAAAAATGAGTTTGCTTAATTCCTCTTCCGGTCGAAGCAAGATAATCCCCCTCCTTCGTTTCTTCGATGGCCTTCACCAAACGATCCAAATCCGCCGGCGTTCGTTTTTCCGTCACGGCGAAAAGATAGGCCGACCGCATCCGAGCGTCAAAACGCGCGAGAGGCAGAGGCCCCAAAATCCCGTTTCGCCTGAAACTCTCCTTTAATTTCTCCTCCGGCCGATCCACATAAAGGACAAACTCGTTGAAAAAAGGTTTTCGCGAAAACTCGCTCACTCCTCTTATCCGAAGAAGCCGCTCATAAGTTTCACGGGCGTTTTTCACGTTGAGAAGCCCCAGTTTCCGAATCCCTTCTCTTCCCAACAACGCCAGGTAAATCGCGCCTTTCAGCGCGCAAAGGGCCTGGTTCGTGCAAATGTTCGAGGTCGCCTTCTCCCGGCGAATGTGCTGTTCCCGCGCCTGAAGCGTCAGCACAAAAGCGCGCCGGCCGGCGTTATCCACCGTCATCCCCGCAATCCGCCCCGGAATCTTCCGCAAGAGAGGCTCCTTCACCGCAAAAAAGCCGAAATGCGGACCTCCGTAGGAAACCGCATTCCCCAAAGGCTGTCCTTCCCCCACCGCAATATCCGCGCCATATTCACCCGGCGGTTTTAAAATCCCAAGCGACAGGGGATTCACACAAGCGATCAAATGGGCCCCCGCCTTCCGTGCCGCCTCGGCCGCCTCGGGCGCATCTTCCAAAATACCGAAAAAGTTTGGCTGTTGGATCACGACGGCGGCCGCATCCCCGTCTAAAAGCTCCCGGAGCTTCGCAAGATCCACGGCTCCGTCGAGCGCCGGAACCTCCACCACCTCTGCGCCGACGTACGAAAGATAAGTCCGCACAACCGCCCGGTACTCAGGATGCACCGTCTGAGGCAAAAGGATCTTCTTCCGGCCGTCCGAGCGCAAAGCGAGGAGCACGGCCTCCGCCAAGCCGGAAGCGCCGTCGTACATGGAAGCGTTGGAAGCATCCATCCCCGTCAGCTCGCAAATAAGCGTCTGGTATTCATACATGCTCTGGAGGGTTCCTTGACTGGCCTCGCCTTGATAAGGGGTATAAGAAGTCATAAATTCGCTTCGATGGGCAAGCCGCTCCACCACCGCGGGAATAAAGTGATCGTAATTCCCGGCCCCCAAATAACAAACGGCGCTCGTAAAGTCCGTATTCCGGACCGCCGTCCCGCGAAGCTCCGCCGCAAGCTCAAGCTCCGATACCCCGCAAGGCAGGTCCCACCTAAAATCTCTGAGCCTCTTGGGAATAGAAGTTAAGAGCTCTTCGAAAGAAGAGACGCCGATTGCTTCGAGAATTTTCTCTTTATCTTTTGACGTGTGGGGAACGGTGTCCATGCGGGCAGGTTTAGTGCGTGGGTTGAGTTTTGAACTTTTGATACTGCTCTTCGGTTAGAAGACCGTTCGCTTCCTTAAGATCACTGCACTCCATTTCAAAAAGCCATCCTTCTTCGCAAGGAGATTGGTTCACCAACTCAGGCCTCTTGCCCAGTTCTTCATTGATCTTGACGATTTTGCCCGACACGGGGGCATAAATGTCAAAAGCGGCCTTCACCGACTCAACGATCATCGCGCTTTGTTTTTGCTTCAAGAGCGCCCCGGGCTTTGGAAGCTCCACAAACACCACGTCCGATATCTCCCTCTGCGCGTGATCGGTGATGCCCACCCTCGCCAAATTCCCATTCAACGAAACCCACTCATGCGTTTCCGTGTACCGCAGCTTAGACGTATCCACCTCGATTATCTCCTCTACTGCTCTGTAACATTAATTCATGACGGTTGAGAACGGTTTAAATCCCCCCTGCCCCCTTTGAAAAGAAAAGGGGGTAAGGGCTTTCTTTTACTTAATAGAGAAAGAGCCGAAGAGCAACCCCCTTTTTTATTTAAAAGGGGGCAGGGGGGATTTGATCTGCCGTCGGTGATTAACGTTACAAAGTACTGCTCTTATCGTAACCGTCTAACTCCTTACCTATGTTTCAAAGGCACAAACGGCGTCTTCACCACCTCCGCCTTCACAAACCGCCCATGAATCTCGATTTCGATCGGCGTTCCCGGCGCCTCAAAACCCTTTTCCACATAACCCAACCCGATATTGGCGCCGACCGTCGGGCCGTAGGAACCGCTGGTGACTTTTCCGATTTTCCTGCCTTCCTTATGGATGGCGTAATGCTCCCGGGCGACCGGCTTTTCCAATACCCTGAATCCCACAAGCCGCCGGCTCGTTCCCCTTTCTTTCTGCAGAATCAGCATGTCCCGTCCCACAAAACCGCCTTCCTTGGAAAAAGAAACCGCCCACCCAAGCCCGGCCTCCAAAGGAGTCACGGTTTCATCCAAATCCTCCCCATAAAGAACGTTTCCCGCCTCAAGCCTCAAGGTATTCCTCGCCCCCAACCCTACCGGCCGCACGCCCTCTTCCCCCTTCGCTTCCATCAACCGATCCCAAACGGGTCCGGCGAGCGAATGCGGGGAAAAAATCTCAAAACCATCTTCCCCCGTGTAACCGGTCCTTGAAATCCAAAGGGGCTCCCCCCGATAGCGCTCCTCTTTGAAACGATAATAACCCAAGTCCTTCAGTCGAAACCCAAAGAGCCGCTCCAGCAGGCCCTCCGACAGAGGCCCTTGCACGGCCACGCAGGCCGTGCGGCCGCTTTCATCCTGAAGGGTCACGGCATCGGGCGCGTAACGGCGGAGGGCCTCGCAGTCCCGCTCGACGTTGGCCGCATTCACCACCAAATAATAATCATCCTTTCCCGCTTGATAAACCAAAAACTCATCCAAAACAAAACCCATCTCATCGCATAAGGGGCTGTAAAGAATCCTGCCGTCTTCCAATTTGTCCAAATCGTTGGTCAAGCGATACTGGAGAAACCGGAAAGCCCCCGCGCCGGAGACACGGATCTCCCCCAAATGAGAAACGTCGAATACGCCGCACGAACGCCGCACCCAGCGGTGTTCCTCCAAAATGCTCGTATAATAAACGGGTAAAAGCCAGCCGGCGAAATCGGCCATCTTTCCGTGGAGAGAGAGGTGGCGGTCGTAAAGAGGCGTCTTCTTAATGGAATGGATCTCTTGAATGGAAGTCATGGATTTTAAAAAACCAATTTAGCACAAAATTTTTTCTAAATCTATATGTTTTAAAAATAGCCTGCCCAATTGATCAAAATTTACTTTCCTCTTCCCGAAGCTTACGTAAGGAAAAACCCCCAAGGAAGGAATCCCGCTTAAACCGCTCACCACGGAGGGATTTGTCTTTTCGGCGAGCGAAAAGGCCCCGCCCTTCAAGCGGTTAAATACGATCCCAACGGGGCGAATCCTTCTTCGGCTCAAAGCCTCGGCGCTAAGGAGCGAGTGGTTGATCGTTCCGAGACCCGAGCGCGAAACCAAAAGCGGCCGGCACTTCAACCGCGCAATGAGATCGATCACGAAGAAGTTC
>JACQQY010000025.1 GCA_016206825.1 Candidatus Omnitrophota bacterium | reverse complement strand
TTGTGGAGGAGGTTAAAGAAGTCGGAACCTCCGGAGTTGAGTAATTGAGTGCCTGTGCCATCGAAAGTCACTGTACTGCTTGAATGATCGAAGACTCCTCCGGTTTTGGTCCAGTTTCCTGAGACGGTGAAGGGGCCGGTGGGGGCGGTGAGAGTTCCGGAGGACAAGGAGACGTCGGAGTTCACATCCACTGATCCTGTAGAGCCTGTGAAAGTTCCGCCGTTAATGGTCAGTCCTCCATCCAAGGTTTGGAGAGCTGTCTTTGCTTGGTACTCTCCTCCGCTGACGGTCGTAAGTCCTGTGACAGAAGTCTCAAGATCATTGGCGTCGTAGATTCCTGAGGTGTTAGTCAAGGTTCCAAGGGCTGTGAGGTTATTGGAGGAGAGTCTTAAGGTGCCGGTGTTGTTGTGGAGGACGTTGAAGAAGCTGGAGGCTCCGGAATTAAGGAGTTGGGCGCCTATTCCATCGAAGGTGACGGTGGCGTTTGAATGATCGAAGACTCCTCCGGTTTTGGTCCAGTTTCCTGAGACGGTGAAGGGGCCGGTGGGGGCGGTGAGAGTTCCGGAGGACAAGGAGACGTCGGAGTTGACGTCTACTGCTCCTGTGCTTCCGGTGAAGGTTCCTCCGTTCATGGTCAGTCCTCCGTTCAGGGTCTGGGTGTTGGTTGAAGCTTGATAAATTCCGCCGCTTACAGTAGTCAGCCCTGTGACAGTAGTCGTGTTGGCGTTGGCATCATAGGTTCCTCCCTGAATGGTGAAAGCCCCCGCAATAGACTTAGAGGCTTCGGAGGAAAAAGTCGCTCTATTGGTGTTTTGGTCATTGATGATCAGGTTAAAGTAGTCCGTTCCTCCGAATTCTTTGAGAGCAAGAATCTCGGAGAGATTCCTTCCGACGTACTCCCAGGTTCCTGAATCGATGTCCTGGACAAGATTGGCGACCGTTTCGTTGCCTTGGAGTCTTAGGACAGCATTGTTGGAAAAGGTGGCGCCGGTCATCGTAAGGCTTTGGTTATTGAGACTCAAGATGCCCTGGGAAAGGGTAAGGTCATGGACGATGGTCAAAGGCTGGGTTAATTGAATAATGTCGCTTGTGTCCGTGGTATTGACGTGAAGGTTGAAATAATCCGTGGCTCCAAAGTCTATAAGGTTAAACGTGTTGGAGGAACCATTCGCATTGCCCACGTATTCAAAGGTTCCGGAGTTGGTGTCTTGGGTGAGAGAGACCGTTTCCGAACCGTTTAATCGAACGGTGCCGTCATTGGATAAAACTCCCGTCGCCGTAAAATTCTTGCCATCCAACGTCAGCAACGCTCCATTTCCAAGGGTCACGTCATCCGCCATCCGCTCCACGTCCAAAATAGGATCATTCACGACATCCGGAATAATCACGTCGCTCGTGGGAAACGGCACCAAATTGACATCCCAGTTCCCGGCGGTTCCCCAGTCTCGGGAAAGAGCCCCTGTCCATATAAAAATAAGAGGCGGAAACCAATTGACCGTATTGCCCGAATCAATGGAGTCTGGAGGGTTAATGACGGGGAGAACCGTGTTGACGGAGTCCTTCACGTCCACAAAGGAGATGCTTCTCCCTCCTTGAGGAGCGATGTTCCATTGAGTTCCGGCAGAAGAAGATCGAAGACTTAAAAGATTCCCGGCGGCGCCCTGAAGAGTAGTGGTTCCGGCAACAGTCTGAGTAGAACCGGCTTCAACGGTCAGGGTACGGGCGACGGAGGTGGTCTTCGTAAGGTTGTTAAAGGTTGTGGAACCTGAGATCGATTGGTCCCTTCCATCCAAAACCACGCTCCCGCCGTTAGGGTCAAAAATGCCGCCGGTGTGAACAAAATTGCCGAATATCTGGAGATTCCAAGAAGAGGAAGTGAAACTGCCGCCTGAAATGTTCACGGTGCCATTGACGTTTATCCTCCCTGCAGAACCTATAAACGTGCCTCCCGTCATCGTAATTCCCCCTCGATTCGGGTTAAATACGTCTGGAAACCTGTCATCATTAACAATCAAGTGACCCTCAGGAATGCCTCCGCCCTCAGCAACGGAAGGAGCGCCCATAAGGTAAGTTCCTCCACTGATAACCAGAAAAGGATCGGGCGGCTCAGTGATCCCGATCCACACGATCTTCCCATTTGCATTGAAGGTGCCTGAATTGATCGTAATCCTTTGAGAAGCCGCTCCTAGATTTCTTATCACAAAAATAGGTTTTACAACCGTGATCGTACTCGTATATCCGGCATTCATAAGGATCCCGCCAAGGGAGCCAGAAAAGTCTGTATCAACCGTCGAATTGGTATTGCTCGTTCCATCAAACACTGCGTCATCGCCGGCGCCTGGAGTGACGCCCGCCGACCAGTTTAAAGGATTACTCCAGAGACTATCACCACCGACATTGGTCCATGTGATAAAAGGATCCCAGTTAATGCTGTTTCCCCTATTCGTCGATCCTGTCATAACGACGATCTCAGGGTGAATGTTGTAAGAATCCTCCACCCACGCGTATGAGATATCTCTGGGCCCTTGAGGGTTCACCTTCCACTGTTTGCCGGGCTCCGTGGAAAGAAGTTTGATGTGTTTGGCAAACTCGCCTTGTATCTTCCAAGTGCCGAGGACCATTTGGGTTTTGTCTTTTTCAAAGTAAATAATCTTGGAAGGAGTCGTTGAGGTGAAATCATAAAAGGCGTTGTCCCCGTAAATCGTGGAAGGCGCGGAGGCATCCGCCAAGATGACGTGGGAAGTGTCG
>JACQQY010000026.1 GCA_016206825.1 Candidatus Omnitrophota bacterium | reverse complement strand
TGCGCCGATGGGGCGGTCGCCAAGGAGGACGTGGTGCGGGCGCTCGGGTCTCTCGAGGAGGAGAGGCTCGTCGAGCTTTTTGATGCGTTGATTCAAAAGGATGCGAAGGGCGCTTTGCTCGTCCTGCACCGCGTTTTGGAAGGAGGGACGGATCCGTCGTTGTTTATGGAGAAACTTCTCGAGCACGTGAGGAACCTTCTTTTCCTGCGCGTGTCGGAGAGTCTGCAGGAGCTCGTGGACGCGACGGAGTCGTATAAAAAAGAGATTTTGCGGCAGAGCCAAAGCTTCGCCCGTGAGGAGCTTTTTTACGGTTTCAGCGTCATCTCTCACACCCTGCAGGTGATGAAGCGCTTCGAGATGAAGCACATTCCGCTCGAGATGGCGCTCGTCAAATTGGCGGCCCGTGCGCCGGTGGAGGACGCGTCCCTGATTTTACAGAAACTAAAGGCGCTTGAAAAAAAAACGAAACCGGCGGAAAAACAGGGGAGAGAGATTGAAAAGGAGAAGGTTTCGCCTGAAGTAAAAGAGGAAGAGGCGGATCGAGACGAAACCTCCGACGTCGACGAGCTTGAGGACAGGGATTTTTCGGCTAAGGAAGTTTTGCGGGAGAAGAAGTTTTTGACGGTCGGCGCCGTGTGGCCTTCTTTGCTCCAGGCGCTTCAGGGCGAGAAGATATCCGTGGCTTCCTACCTGGCGGAGGGAAGCCCGTGCGGGTTGGATAACGGTTCGTTTAAAATAGCCTTTCCGGACAGGCTTTCGTTTCACCGGGAGTGTTTGGAGACGGTTGAGAATCGGACGCTTATCGAGAAACATTTATCGAACCTTCTCGAGCAAAGGGTGAGGGTGGTTTTTGAATCCGTGAAGGAGGAGGGCGGCGCCGCTTCCGGCCCCGCGGTCGAAGCGCCGGCGGAGCCTGAAGAGCCGGACGGCGTGGTTCAAAAGGCGATCGGCCTTTTTGGGGGCAGGGTGATCAAGTCGTGACGACGCATTATCCGGAATCCATGGTGAGCTTGATCGAGGAGTTTGCCAAATTGCCCGGGGTGGGCCTGCGGACGGCCGAGCGTTTCGCCTTTTATGCGCTGGGGGCTCCTCATGAGGCGGTCGAAAACCTTTCGAAACTGCTCATCAAGGTGAACGAAAACGTTCGCTACTGCCGGCAGTGTTTTAACTTGAGCGAAGAGTCCCTCTGCAGGATTTGCCAGGATTCCGGGCGGGATCATTCGCTTCTTTGCGTGGTTCAGGACCCCAAGGATATTATTGCCATCGAAAAGGGGGGGGAGTACCGGGGAATTTACCACGTGCTGTTGGGGGTCTTGTCGCCGCTCGAGGGGATTGGACCCAAGGATATAAAAGTAAAGGAGCTTTTGAACCGGCTGAAGAAGGATGCGATTCGAGAGGTGGTCATCGGCACAAGCTCCGACACGGAAGGGGATGCGACGTTTCTCTACCTCTTGAAGCAGATCAAGCCTCTTAAAATAAAGGTCACGCGGATCGCGCACGGGGTTCCCGTGGGGAGCGCGCTTGAGTTTGTGGATAAAGCTACTTTAGCAAGGGCGTTTAAGCAGAGACAGGAGGTTTAGTCGGTGGAAGTTGACAGGGCGGGGGGTCTTTGTTACTCTAGTCATGAGGTCTTTTAATCAAAAAGAAGGAGATAACTTTTTATGGGTATAGGCGAATCACTTACAAAAGGTTTTTCGGTATCGGTGCGAAGCGGGGTGTTGTTCTTCGTGCTTTTTATTTTCGGGTTTGTGTTTAACCTGATCAACGTATTGGCCTTCCAGAATCCTCCCTCGCCGGAGCCCAAGACTTCTACTCTTGTGGCTGCTTTTTCCATCGGGGTGGTGTTTATTCTGCTGAGCATTTACGTCCAGGCGGGGACGCTGGGTTATATCCGGGATAGGGTCAAGCTGGGCAGTGTGAATTTTTCCACGTTCTTTTCGTCAGGGGCCAAATACTACGTGCGCCTTTTTCTCGTGGGGCTTCTGGTCGCTTTGATCGTGGGAGCGCTTTTGGTTTTGGCAGGGCTCGTGGCGGCGCTTTTGACCGGGAAGCTGAGCGTCCTGGGAATTGCGCTGGCGATCCTGATCGCGGCGCTGGGAATATATCTCGTGGTGCTTCTTTTCTTCGCTCCCTATATCGTGGTGGCGGGCGACCAGCCGGCGTGGGCTTCCATCAAGCAAAGCGTCGCTTTTGTGCGTAAGAATATTTTGCCCATCTTGGGTATCGCGATCCTTCTTGTTTTGATCGGTTTGGTGATCGGAGTGCTTTTGGGATTGATCTCAGGGTTGACTGCCGTGGCGATAAAGGGAGTCGCTTCCCAGATGGTTTTCGCGTTTTTGAGCAGTTTGGTGAACGCGTTCCTGGGGATTTTGGTGACGGCGACGTTCATGAATTTTTATTTCGGACGAACGACCGGCGCCGCGCCGCAGGCTCAGGCGAACCCGGCGTAGGGTTTTCGGCTCGACAAATTTTTAGAAGGCAAAAAAAGGGCACATGCGTTTTGTGTCCTTTTTTTGCAAAGGGTTTTCCTCGGTAGCTCAGTTGGTAGAGCGGCTCGCTGTGAGCTACTTGCTTCGAGGACCATGGCAGAGAAACGAACATATAGGGATCGCGCCGATTACCTGAAATTGGCGGTCGCCAAACGGAGACGCAAAATCAAAGAGTTTGCGGTTTCGTATAAGGGTGGCCGGTGCGAGATCTGCGGTTACAACAAGTGCGTGTGGGCGCTTGATCTCCATCACAAGGATCCCCAGACCAAGGCATTTGGGATCGCCGCGAGAGGTTATACCCGATCGTGGAAAGTGGTGAAGAAAGAGGCGGACAAATGCGCGCTTGTTTGTGCCAACTGTCATAGAGAAATCGAGGCGGGTGTAACGCAGCTTCCGGACGCGAGTCCGGTTGAAAAACGGGGTGAATTGCGGGAAGCCTAAAGCTTAAAAGCTATGGTAATCCGCAGCCAAGCCCGCCGCGCTTTTTGGCGGGAAGGTTCAGAGACTATCTCGAAAGAGAGTACCCGCCGCGCTTTTTGGCGGGGAAGCGCCCCGGGTCCGCCGACGCTTTAATGGCGGATCATGATATAGTCCACTCCACTGCGAAAGCAGTGGGTCCAGTGTAACGAGCATGTCCCAGGTTCGAGTCCTGGCCGAGGAGCGTTT
>JACQQY010000024.1 GCA_016206825.1 Candidatus Omnitrophota bacterium | reverse complement strand
CCCGGATCCCCCGGCCCCGCCCCCACGAGATAAACTTTGCCCTTCATCATGTCCCTCTCGCCTCTTCCATGAACCGCGCCGCGCCTCGTTTCAACAAATCCAAAGCGAGTTTCTCCGCCAGATTCCGAAAATCCTCCGCCTCTCCCAAGATCTCGCCGGTCACATAATCAGGAGTATCCGGCGAAAAAACCGAAGCTTTCAAATACAATTTGCCACCCCTCGCCCTTGAGTCAATTCCCACCGGCACCCGACAGCCTCCCTGCAAAGCGCTTAAAAGACATCTCTCCGCCGACACCTCCTTCTCAGTCGCCGGGTCATTGAGCGTCTTGGCCGCCTTCAAAATCCGCTCGTCATCCGCCCGGACTTCCAATCCCAAAGCCCCTTGACCCGCCGCCGGCAAAATCGTCCTGACCGGCAGCAACCTTGCATACCGAATGTACTTTCGAATCCGCAAAAGGCCGGCATGAGCCACGACGATGGCATCCAGATCCTTTTTTTTTAACACCTTTGCCGCGCGCGTATCCAAATTTCCCCGAACGTCGCAAAGCTCGACATCCGGACGCGCGAGGGCCAGTTGGCGCTTGCGGCGCGGACTCCCCGTTCCCACCCGTGCCCCTGGCGGAAGGGTCTCGAGCGTCCAAGCCCGCCTTGAAATCAACACGTCCCGCCGATCCAGCCGCTTGGGAAAGGCGGCCAGGATAAGCCCTTTCGGCAATTCGGCGGGCACGTCTTTCAAGCTGTGGACCGCAAGGTCGATCTCCCCATGGATGAGCTTTTCCTCGATTGCCTTCGTAAAAACACCGACGGCATTTTCCTTAAAAAGCTCCACGCTCTGGAACTCATCCCCCTCGGTCCGAACTACGACCAATTCGAAAGAAAACTTCGGAAAGCGCGCCGCAAGCTTCTTCCGAACCTCCCGCGCCTGCGCCAGCGCCAGCAAACTCCCCCTCGTCCCGATGCGAATCACGGACCTCATCGCCGCTCCCCAAACTCCTTTCCCAGCCACCCCATAAAAAACCCCGTCTGATTCCGAATAAGGCGCGAACACTCCTCCAACTGGCTCTCCCGAAAGGCCTTGTTCCTGTCCGCAATCCCTTCCAAGTCGTCGATGTTGTAAAGATAAACGTTGTCGAGCTTCTCCGCCGCCTGATCGATGTTCCTTGGGACGGCCATGTCGATCAAAAAAAGCGGCCGTTCGTGCCTCAGCTTCATCCATAACCGCGCCTGCTCGGCGCGGATGATGACAAGAGGCGCTTCCGTCGAAGTGATAAAGACGTCGATTTCCTTGATCCGTGTTTCATAAGCCTCGTAAGGCACCGCTTCTCCGCCGAGCTCGCCGGCAAGATGCTGGGCGCGCTCGTAATGACGTTTGGAAACCATCAGCGGCAAAGCGCCCTTCGAAATCATCGCTTTTGTCACCTGCACGGCCATCTCCCCCGTGCCCAAAACCATGACCCGCACGCCCTTTAACCGTTCGAATATCTTCTCCGCCAGCTCTACGGCCACGGAGGCGACGCTCACCTTTCCCGTCCCGATGTCCGTCTGGGACCTTAAGCTCTTGGCGACTTTGAGCGAGCGCTGAAAAAGGGCGTTCAAAACCTTGCCGGTTTGCTGAAAGCGGTGCGCCGCCAGATATGCTTCCTTCACCTGGCCGATGATCTCCGTTTCCCCCACCACCATGGAATTCAAACCCGAAGCGACCGAAAACAAATGCGTCACCGAATCGGGCTGACTCAACACGTACAGCCTATTTTCAAAATCGGATAAGGCCAGGCGCGAATGCTCGCTCAAAAATTCTTTGGCGAGCCGGATCGAGTTTTGCGAATCCAAACCGGCGCCGTAAATCTCCGTCCGGTTACACGTGGAAAGGAGAAGCCTCTCGCGAAAGACGCCCCTTATCTCAAGAGACTTGAGACATTCCTCCAACTGATGGGAAGGAATGCTGAGTCTCTCGCGCACCTCCACGGGCGCCGTCTTATGGTTAAGCCCCAAGACCCATACTTCCATCTAAATTAAAACCCCGCGTGAAACCCCGAGGGGGCGTAGGTCGAGCTCATGAGCGTCACGAAGAGAAGCCCGAACACCAGAACCGTCCCCGCCGCGATCTTTTGCCCGCGCCTCAAGGAACTGAGCCTCAGCCCCAACACGCTCCAATAAACCGCGCACGTCAAAAAAGACAGAAAAACCTTAGGGTCCCTCCAAAGCCCGCCCATCTCTTTTATTTCCTTCGCCCAAAAAAGCCCGCCCAATATGCCCAAAGAAAATAAGATCGCGCCGATCGACAGGAAAGCGAAATGGAACCGGTCCAACGTCTGCAGGGAAGGCAGGTTCACGAAAAGCTTTCCCCATCGCTTGGACTTCAACTGCCAAGACTGAAAAAGGTACATGAGCGCGCAGGAGACGGCGGCGACAAAACCCGCAAGCCCTCCCCAAATGAAGCCCGTATGGATCCAAAGCCATTTGGAAAAGAGAGCGCTCCCCAAAGAATCGCCCTGCCTTCCCATCGACAAAACCGCCAAGAGATAAAGAAGCAAAACGACCGGCAAAGAAAAAAGCACGAAAAATCTGACCCCAAACCGCCGCTCCAGGATCCACAACAAGAGCACGAGGAGAAAAGAAACCAGATACAGCGATTCCGAAAAGTAGGCCGCCACCCAGCGCGGCTCACGGGAAACCGACACGACCAAAGACACCCCATGAGCCAGAAGACTTGAGAAAAGGAGCCGCTTGCCGTAGAGAAGGGCTCCCTCCTCTTCAAACACCAGATCAAAGCCATAACAAACAAAGCTCGCGAAGTAACCCAAAAAAATAAGGATGTAAACTGCGAATGACATGGTCAACCCGCTAGATTCTCCAACGCTCCAGCCTATTTTCCTCAACCGGCAAGGCCTCGATGACCCTTTCTTCCCCGCCGTAACGGTAATGAACGCCCACCGGCGCGCCCTTCGGCGCGTCTGAATAGCGGGCGGCTATCGACGCCAAAAGCCCAAGCTCTTCTCCATGCGCCTCGCCCTCTATCTCAGCCAAAACATGGGCGCTCGGAAAATCCGGGATCAAAAAAACATGGCGGCCTTTCTCATAATATTTCAAGAAGTTGTTCTCCTTTTCATTTCTCCCGACGATCACCTTGATATGGTTCGCCACCCGAAAATGCCGCCCCGCCTTAAGCAGAAGGGTGTCTTCCTGATTCAGATTCTCCTTCCCTTTATGATCAAAAATGTCCCGGAGCCTCGCAGCGTACTGGGGGTCGGTCAAATAGCAGCACCCTCCCGCCGGCTGCGGCGTGTTCTCAATTTTCCATTCTCCCGCCAATCGCGTCTGCGTTTTGCGGGAGCGGCCGACGATATCCAAAAGCTTGGAACGATCCACCCACCCTTTTACCTCCGGGATCGTCGGATCCAAAACCTGCGCCGACAAAGGCCGAAGCACGAGCCCCCCAAGGCCGCTGTCCCTTTCGATGGTTTTCATCGCTTCCCGGTGCTGAGACATGGGACGCTGTCCCAACACCTCGCCGGTGTACATAAATTGCGCGCCGAATCGATCCATCAACCCCTTCATCCGCTTGAACATAAAGATCCGGCAGTCAATGCAGGGATTCAAGTTGGCGCCGTAACCATATTTAGGATTCGTCACAACCGGCAAATAATCTTTGGAAACGTCGACGATATGAACGGAAATTCCCAGGTCCGCCCCCAGGCGAAGCGCTTCGTTCGGACGTATGGGTTTATCATCCGCTTTAAAATTTCGGGTATGCTCTGTCACACAAAAACCTGTCGAAAAATAAATGCCCTCGACCTCCAGCCCCAAATCCAAGAGGATCTTGGTGGCGAGCGTCGAATCCAACCCCCCGGAAACCATCCCTAACGCTTTGACGCCCATCGGTGAAACCTCGCCTCTTCTTCTTTTTCCATCGAAAAACCGTGTTTTGGCTCCGGAAACCTTCCCGCCTTCACATCCCTCACATACCCCTGGACCGCCCTTTTCACGAGCGGCTCCAAATCCACGTATCGCTTCACAAACCGCGGCGTGAACTTCTTAAAAAGGCCCGCCAGATCCTGAAAAACAAGGACCTGCCCGTCACAATGCGGTCCTGCCCCGATTCCGATCGTCGGAACGACCAGCGTCCCGGTGATGGCCTTCGCCACCGGCACCGGCACGCATTCCAAAAGAACCGAAAACACGCCCCGCTCTTCAAAAAACCGCGCCTCTCGAAAAATCCGAACCGCCGAAGCGGCGTCACGCCCCTGAACCTTGAGCCCCCCCTGCTCCTTTGCCGTCTGAGGAGTAAGCCCCGTATGCCCCATGACCGGAATGCGATGCTTCACCAAAAGATCCGTTATGAGCGGCGTGTCCTTCCCCCATTCCACTTTTACGGCATCACAACCGGCCTCTTCCACGAAACGTTTGGCGGACTCAAGCGCATGGCGGGGACCTTTGTTTCGCCCTTTGTAAGGAAGATCTCCGACCACCCAAGCCTTCTTCGCTCCGCGTCTGGCGGCCTTCGCATGATGAATCATCTCATCCATGGTGACTTCCGTAACGGAGGGATAACCCAAAAGCACCGTGCCCACCGAGTCCCCCACCAAAATAAAATCCACTCCACATGCCTCCAAAAGCTCCGCCGTCATCGCCTCATAAGCCGTGAGCATCGTCCATCTTTCGCCGTCCCGTTTTGCCTTAATAAAAGTCTGTCGATTCATGTCTGTTTCATCAGCGCTCGTCGTCGTTTAAGTTAACTTTGAATTTTTGAAGCTATCTCAGGGATAAGTTCTTCCCATCCGATCGCCATGAGATGAACGCCTTGGGCGTAAGATTTGATCTCATGAATGATTTCGCAGGCAATTTGAACGCACTCCGATCGCGGATCCTTTGCGCGTTCAAGGCGGTCGATCATCTCTTTCGGAATGAAAATGCCGGGTATTTTTTCGTTCATAAAGCGGGCCATCTTAGCCGACTTAAGAAGAATAATGCCGGCCAATACCGGCGCCTTAAGGCCTTCTTTCCGATAACGTTCCGCAAATCGCTTAAAGCGGGGAACGTCAAAAACGCCCTGCGTTTGAAAAAAATCCGCGCCTTTCTCGATCTTCCGCCGGGTCTTGGACATTTCCGTCTCCACATCGTCCACACAGGGATTGAGCGCCGCCGCCACGCAGAAGGAAGGCGCTCCGTCGAGCGGATGGCCCCCCATATCCACACCGGTTTCCATTTTTTTAATGACCGCCATGAACTCAGCCGCATCCACGTCGAAAACGGCCTTCGCCGTGGGGTGGTCCCCAATGTGGATGGGGTCCCCCGTCAACACCAAAATATTTTGAATGTCCAAAACAGCGGCGGACAAAACATCCGACTGAAGCGCGATCCGGTTCCGGTCGCGGCAAGTCATCTGCATGATCGGTTCGATGCCGAAATCCTTCAAAAGACGGCAAGCCGCCAAAGAACCCAGCTTCATGAGCGCGCTTTGCTGATCGGTCACGTTCGCCGCATCCACCACCCCCTTCAAAAACCCCGCCTGTTTGAAGAAGGGTTCCATGTTGGTTCCTTTGGGAGGACCCAGCTCCGCCGTGATCACAAAATCCTTTTGTTTAAAAAGCTCCGTCATCTTCATGTCGCTCTTTGCAGTTCGTGCAATCTCAGCAGATTTCTCACCAACATCACGTTCGTGAGCGGGCCGACGCCTCCCGGCACGGGGCTGATGAAGGAAGCCCGCTCGCAAGCCGCTTCGAATTCCACGTCCCCGACCAATTCCCCTGCCACGTGGTTTTCGCCCACATCGATCACAATAGCCCCCTCCTTGATCCAATCCCCTTTGACGAGACAGGCCTTCCCGGCGGCCGCCACGACGATGTCGGCCCTCGAAACGTGTTCGCGTAAACTCCTGGTTCCCAAATGACACACGGTGACCGTCGCCATCCGATCCAAGAGTAAAATAGCGGCGGGCTTTCCCACAAGGTCGCTGTGTCCGATCACCACCGCTTCCTTGCCGGCAATCTCACAGCCCGTTTTCTCGATAAGCGCCAAAACGGCGCTTGCCGTCGGCGAAAGGATGCGGCCGTTCACTCCCCGCTGGACCCGGCGCCCCTCCACGTCTTTTAAAAAGTGAATCGCGTTGAGCACGGAGACCGCATTGAGGGAAGCGGGCAGCGGCGAAAACACCATGATGCCCGTCACGTTCTCGTCGGCGTTCAAAGCCTCGATTTCATCCAATAAGGTCTCTTCGGAAACGCCCTCAGGAAAAACCCGGCTTATCTGCTCGACATGAAGCCGGTTCAGAAGAGCGCCCAGCGACTTGGCGTACAAAACCACGTCACGGGGCGCTCCGGCCTGAAGCATCGCCAAACAAAGCGGCGCGCCGCTCTTCCGGATTCCCTCGATAGGACGCGAGAGACCCCCGATCAGATCCTCGGCTATTTCTTTTCCTTTTAACAATCGGGCCGTTTTTTTCATTTCGGTTTTCATCCCGCAAGCTTCCTTCGATAAAAAGAAATCTCTTTTTCCAATCGATCCAAATGCCCCCGCAGGCGGCGGACCCATTCCTTGTCGCGGATCCCGCCGATATTGGCTTCCGCTTGAAGCCGGGCGGAACGGAAAGCCGCCTCCAAAAGAAGCCCTGCCTCCGCCAAGTCGCTCATGAGCCACGAACTCGTCGCGCCCTTTTCTTGATAAGCGCTCTTGGCGGCTCGAACGGTCAACTCGCTCATCTCGAGCGGAACGCCCGCCGCTTTCTTTAACGCGGTCCCGTAACCCGTGCCGGTTCTTTCCTCCTTGGAAAATCCGGAGAGCCTCTCAAAACACGCCGCGTCCAAGCCTGCAAGCCGGACGAACCTTGTCCGGATTTTCTTAAGCGCGGCGATACCGGAAGAGGAAATCCTTCTCCCGCGGCGGTAGTTGATGCGCGCCGCCATCTCCACGAGCGCCGCGCCCAGAGCGCCCGCGAGCGCCGCCGCGCTCCCCCCGCCCGGAGCGGGGCGGGAGGAACCGAGCGCGTCTAAATACCGACCCAGCGCAGCGTTCTCAAACTCAAAACATCCCCTTGACTTGTCCATTATCCGCCAAATCCATCTCTTCCAGAATCGGCCGCTCGGGAAGGCCGGGCATGAGCATCATCTTCCCGCAAACGACCACAAGAAAACCCGCTCCGGTGTAAGGCATCACCCTTTTGACTTTGAGCTTCCATCCCGCAGGCGCTCCTTTAAGATGTGGATCATCCGAAAAGGAATAAGGCGTCTTCGCGATGTTGACCGGCAGGCCGTGGAGCCCCAACCGGTGGATCATCTCAAGATCGGCCTTGGCCTCTTCCGAATAGACGACCCCGCTTGCGCCAAAAAGATCGACGGCAAGCTTTTGAATCTTTTCCTGGGGAGCAAGATCCAAATCATAAAAATAACGAAACTGGCTGGGCCTTTCGGCGATCACCTTCAGAACCTTTCCGGCAAGCTCAAGCCCCCCTCTTCCCCCATGACGGACAACCTCTGAAACGGCGCATTCCACCCTTTCGGACGTAAAATAATTTTTCACAATGCGGATTTCCTCGTCGGTATCCTCCGGAAAGCGGTTAATCGCCACAACCACCTCCACCCCGAAACGCCGGATATTCCGGACGTGCCGTTCCACGTTGGCGAACCCTTCCCGAAAAACGTCCGTGAGTTTCTTCAGGCCCAGCGCCTCCCCCGCGTGAGACTTAAGTGCCTTGACGGAAACCACCATCACCACGACGCTCGGCTTCAAGCCCCCCTCGCGGCAAACGATGTCGAACAGTTTCTCCAGTCCGAGATCCGCCGCGAAACCCGACTCCGTCACCACGTAATTAGCCAGTTTTAAAGCCATGAGCGTCGCCAAGAGACTGCTGTTTCCATGGGAAACGTTGGCGAAAGGCCCGGTATGGATAAACACCGGCTGGCCCTCGAGGGTCTGGACCAGATTAGGCTTAATCGCCTCTTTCATCAAAACGGCCATCGCCCCCACCGCCTTTAAATCTTTCGCCGTTACAAGCTCCCCTCCCTTGGAAAGCGCAACGGATATCTTTGAAAGCTTCGCCTTAAGGGAATGGATCGACTGCGCGAGCGACAGCGCCGCCATCACTTCGCTCGCCGCGGTAATGTCAAACCCCGTCCGGCGCCTCGAAAAACGGCAGGACTTGGACATCCCGACGGTCACTTCCCGAAGCTGACGGTCGGAGATATCGAGCGTCCTCCGCCAGAAGATATGACGCGGGTCGATTTGGAGAGAATTCCCAAAATGAAGATGATTTTCTAAAATGGCGGCCAGCAGATTGTGCGCAATTTCAACGGAATGGATGTCGCCCGTAAAATGAAGGTTGATGTCCTCCATGGGCAGCGCTTGCGCATAGCCCCCGCCCGTCGCGCCGCCTTTATAGCCGAAAATGGGGGCAAGGGACGGCTCCCGCAGACACAAGATCACTCTTTTTTTTAAAAGACCCAGAGCCTGCGTCAAACCGATGCTGGTGCAGGTCTTTCCATCTCCCTCCTTCGTGGGGGTCATCCCCGTCACGCAGATGAGCTTGCCGTTGGGCTTCGTCTCGATCCGCTCCAAAACCTTTAAAGACACCTTCGCCTTGAGATGGCCGTAGGGATCCAGCTCTTCGGTTCGGATGCCGGCTTTGCTCGCAATTTCAAAAATTTGCCGCGGCTTGGCTTTGGAAGCGATTTCTAACGTCGAGAGAGGTTTCACTTGCCCATTCCCACACGCTGGGCCTGCTGGAAGACTTTGCCTTCGGTTTTGATGGAGGGGGCGATGATGATGTCCACGAGCTGAAGCTCCCGGACGTTTCTCGCGCCGACGTTGCCCATGCACGTCTGAAGGGCGCCCATCAAATTTTGGGTGCCGTCATCCATTCGCGCCGGCCCGAATAAAATTTCTTCCAGCGCGCCCGTCGTTCCCACGTGGATCCGTGTCCCCCGCGGGAGATTGGCGTGAGGAGTGGCCATCCCCCAATGGTACCCGCCGCCCGGCGCTTCCTTACAACGCGCAAAAGCGGAACCGACCATCACGGCGTCCGCCCCGCACGCGAAGGCCTTGCAGATGTCGCCGCCCGTCGTCATCCCCCCATCCGCGATGATCGGAACGTAGGCGCCCGTTTTCTTATAAAAGAAATCCCGCGCCGCGGCCGCGTCGCAAGTGGCCGTCACCTGCGGCACCCCCAAACCCAAAACCCCCCGCGTCGTGCAAGCGGCGCCCGGGCCGATGCCGATCAAAAGCGCCTTGGCGCCCGTTTCCAAAAGCTCCAAGGTGGTCTCATAGGTGACGCAGTTTCCGATGATGACGGGCATTTTCATCGACTTGCAAAATTGATGGAAATCGAGGGTTTTGTACTCCGTCGAAAGATGTTTGACCGTCGTCACCGTCGATTGGACGACAAAGATGTCACAGCCCGCCTCCTGGGCGATCTTCCCGAAGGCCTCGGCTTTCTGAGGAATGCTGGAGACGCAGGCCACGCCGCCTTTCCTTTTGATTTCTTCGATGCGCCTGGCGATCAACTTTTCCTGGACCGGTTTTCTATAAATTTCCTGGAGGAGCAGTGTCGCCTCTTCGTGGCCCGCGTTCCTTATTTTTTGCAGGACCTCCCCCGGATCTTCATAGCGCGTCTGGATCCCTTCCAAATTGAGAACGGCAAGCCCCCCCAGCTTCGACAGTTGAACCGCGAAATTCACGTCCACCACGCCATCCATCGCCGAAGCGATGATGGGAACGCGGAACCTCCTGCCGGCTATTTCCCAGGAAGGGTCGGTTTCATTGGGATTGATCGTCAGCTCTCCCGGAACCAGAGCGATTTCATCCAAACCATAAGCCCGTCTCGCCTTCCGTCCCCGCCCAATCCAAAGACCCATCGTCAAAACTCCTGTTTAGGTTCCGGTATCGACGCCTCGTTCAACACCGCTGTCGTTTCGGATGCGGCGCCCGCGGCGCCGCTCACCATCTCTTGAACCGGCGGAATGGGGCTCGCGATTCCCTTGGCGACTTCTCCCGTCGCCACTACCACATCCCGAACCGCCTTGCCTATCTCGATCTTCCCTGGTGGAGGGGACGCCTCGCCCACTTTCTTTATCTTTTCAACGAGGACTTCTCCTTTTCGATCCGCCACCGTAAACTCCACCAGATCGTACCGGTGGATGTCCTTCAAAAGCCCGGCGGAATCAACGAAAAACTCGGTCTCCCTTTCTTCGGCAAAGCCCTTCATGGCGCCGTGCTTAATGGTCACGCGGGAAAACAAAGGATCAGCGCTCGTGACCTCCCCTTTTCCTTCGAAACGCCTAATGACTTGTTCCGCCGCCTGAACGGAAAGAGACGTGAAAACGAGGAAAACACCCAAAACCCACGAACTGTGCTTAACCATTGCCGCGCCCTCCCTCTTTGCTTAAGAATAAACATCCATTTTACCAAACGGGGCGCTTTGAAGACAATAAAAAACCCGGGTTCTATCGAAGAACCCGGGTTTTGAACCACTCCAGCCGTTTGCCAAAAAACGATTAATACATTCCACCGCCCATTCCGCCGGCTGGGGGCATGGGAGGCTGGTTCTTATTCTCCTCCGGCAGATCCGTAATCAACGTCTCCATCGTCAAGAGGAGCGCCGCAATGGACGCGGCGTTCTGCAATGCGGTACGCGTCACCTTCGTAGGATCGATAACGCCCGCTTCAATCAGATCCTCATACTTGTCCTTTTCCGCGTTATAACCGCTATTGCCTTT
>JACQQY010000023.1 GCA_016206825.1 Candidatus Omnitrophota bacterium | reverse complement strand
CTCACAAGAAATTCAAGGGCGAGGTCTACATCCTCACCAAAGAAGAAGGAGGCCGTCACACGGCCTTCTTTAACGGCTACAAGCCTCAATTTTACTTCCGCACCACCGACGTCACGGGCCTGATTCAACTCCCGAAGGACGACGAGATGGTGAAGCCGGGAGACACGCTCACCGTCACCTCCGAGATCATCACCCCCATTGCGATGGAAAAAGAGCTTCGCTTCGCCGTCCGCGAAGGAGGCCACACCGTCGGGGCAGGGGTGGTGTCGGAGATATTGGAGTAGGTTTTTATGGCGTCTCAGGAACAAAAGATCAGAATTCGTTTGAAGGCTTACGATCACCGGGTGTTGGATCAATCGGCGGTCGAAATCGTGGATACCGCGAAGCGCACGGGCGCCAAGGTATCCGGCCCGATTCCTTTGCCGACCGATTCCGAGCTCGTGACGGTCAATCGTTCGCCCGTCATCGATAAAAAATCGAGAGAACAATTTTTCATTAAAACGCATAAAAGGCTTTTGGATATCTTGAATCCGACCGCCAAAACGATCGATGCGCTGAGGAAGCTCGATCTTCCGGCAGGCGTGAACGTGGAGATTAAATAGATGCAGGCCCTATTGGGGACGAAGATCGGGATGACTCAGTTTATCCGGCCGGATGGGAGGCTTGTGCCGGCGACGGCGCTGCAGGCGGGGCCGTGTCTGGTGACGGATCTCCGGACTCCCGAGAAGCATGGGTATAAGGCCGTCCAGATGGGTTACGGGGAGTTGAAGCCCAAAAAGGCCTGCAAGGCCTATCGGATCGGCATGGAAAAGAAAAAGCTGCCGCTCAAAAAGTGGCTTCGTGAGATTCGCTTATCGCCTTCGGAGAATTACGAAATCGGACAGACGGTCCAAGCGGATATTTTTAAAGCGGGTGATTTGGTCGACGTGCAGGGGACTTCGATCGGAAAGGGTTTTGCGGGGGGAGTCAAGCGCTGGCATTGGCGCGGCGGTCCCAAAACGCATGGTTCCATGTTTCACCGCCGGATCGGCTCGGCGGGAGCGAGTTCTTTTCCCTCCCGGACCTGGCCGGGCCAGCGCATGCCCGGCCATTTGGGAGACGCCAAAGCCACTCTGCAAAATTTGGAGGTTTTGCGGGTGGACGCCGGGAGGCATCTGCTTCTCGTCAAGGGTTCCGTGCCCGGCGGGGACAACAGCCTAGTTTTTATCCGGAAGTCGCTGAAGAAGCCCGAAGGTATCAAGGTCAAAGTCGAGCAAAAGAAGGCGGAAAAGAAAAAAGATGTTGGAAAGAAAAAAGAAGAAAAGCCCAAGAAGTAAAGCGATCCCCGCGCGTTCTCCGCGCAGAGTTTCCCGGGCGCCTAAAAGGGCGAAGCCCAAGAAAGAGGCGCGGACCGAAGAGACAGCTTTATCGGTTTTTGACATGGGGGGGAAGGCCGTTGGGAAGCTCGAGCTTGACGCCGCGCTCTCGGGGAAAGAACCGGTGCATCGAAGCGTCGTGTACCAGGCGCTGCTCATGTATCGAGCAGGCGAGAGGGAGGGAACGGCTTCCACCAAGGATCGCGGCCATGTTTCGGGCGGAGGGCGCAAGCCTTGGCGGCAAAAAGGAACGGGTCAGGCCCGGCATGGTTCACGCCGTTCTCCTATATGGCGGGGAGGCGGGGTGACCTTCGGACCGTCGCCACGGGATTATGCTTATTCTTTGCCTCTTCAGATGAAGCGAAGAGCGGTGTTGGAAGTCTTAAAAGATAAGGCCGCAAAAAAAAAGCTTATTTTGGTCGATCGATTGGAGATCAAGCCGCCCAAGACCAAAGAAGTCGCGCGCGTGCTGGATATTTTTAAATTGAGAAAACCGCTTTTTTTGACGGATGAGAAGAACCCCCCTTGGATCCTTGCCGCGCGGAATCTCCGGGGCGTCGCGGTTAAAAGCGCGAAGGACGTGAACGCCCTGGATATCGCCTCGCACCGGGAATGTTTGATGACGAAGGACGCGTACACGGGTTTATTGAAGAGGCTTCAATCATGACGGATTCGTTTCAAACGGTCAAAACTCTTTTGCGGACGGAGAAGGGCGCTCGTTTGGCCGGACGGAACCAGTACCTTTTTTCAGTCGCCAAGGGAGCGAATAAAATTGAAATTAAAAAGGCCGTTGAGGAGATTTACAAGGTAAAGGTAGAGGGCGTCAACACCCAAATCGTTCCGGGGAAATCAAAGAGAGTCCGCCATCACCTGGGAAAGACACCCGAGTGGAAAAAAGCGATCGTTACCTTGCGGCACGGTCATAAAATAGACTTGGCATAACCATGGGCGTAAAAACGTTTAGACCTTTAACGCACTCCTTGCGATGGACGATCCTGCCGGATTTTTCGGAATTGGTTCCGCGCCATAAAAGGCCGGAGAGATCCTTAAGGGAACCGGTCAAGAAGACGGGGGGCCGTAACTCCCAGGGGCGCATGACGGCCAGGCGCCAAGGAGGCGGGCATAAGCGCTTTTACCGCCTCATCGATTTTAAAAGGGATAAAATCGGGGTGTCCGGGAAAGTGACCTCCATCGAGTATGATCCCAATCGGACGGCAAGGATCGCGCTTGTCGAATATCCGGATAAAGAGAAGCGTTATATTCTGGCTCCCGTCGGATTGAGCGTGGGGCAGGAAGTGGCGAGCGGTCCCGGTTCCGAGATACAGCCGGGCAACGCGCTCCCTTTAAAGGAAATCCCTCTGGGCACGGCCATTCACAACGTAGCTTTGCATCGGAACGGAGGAGGGCAGATCGTGCGGTCGGCCGGATCCTCCGCGATCCTCATGGCAAAAGAGGGAGACACCGCCCAGGTAAAGCTTCCTTCCGGAGAGGTGCGCCTCATTCATTCGGATTGTTATGCGACGATAGGTCAGGTGGGCTGCATCGATCATGAAAATCTTTCGATCGGAAAGGCGGGACGCCATCGTTGGATGGGGCGGAGGCCTGCTTCGCGCGCCGTCGCGAAAAATCCCGTGGATCATCCCATGGGCGGCGGCGAAGGCAAATCGTCGGGGGGCCGTCATCCTACCTCCAGGAGCGGCGTTTTGGCAAAGGGCTTTAAAACGCGCAGAAAGAAGAAGCAGACTTCAAGGTATATCATGGTGGGGAGGCCGCGCTAAATGGGCCGTTCTGTCAAAAAAGGTCCTTATGTGGATGAGAAACTGCTGGAGAAAGTCACGAAGGCTCAAAGCACCCGCGACCGTAAGCCCATTAAGACATGGTCCCGGCGTTCGACCGTCACGCCCGAATTTGTGGGGCTTACGCTCATGATTCATAACGGAAAAACCTTTACGCCGGTTTTCGTCACGGAAAACATGGTGGGCCACAAGGTGGGTGAATTCGCCGTGACGAGGACCTTTAAGAGGCACGGGGCCATGACGAAGACCTCGGCCGAGTTGACTTAAGGAGATGCTGGGGATGATTGCGCAGGCGACGGCGCGCTTTGTTCGGATATCTCCGCGAAAGGTGCGGTACGTGATCGACCCGATTCGCAAAAAAGGCGTTCCGGAGGCATGGGCGCTCCTCGGCGGTTCGCCGCGGCGGGCGCGCGTCCTTGTTTTGAAGCTGTTGAACCAAGCGGTGGACGCCGCAGAAAAAAATCATCGGGCGAATCCCCGGGATCTTTTTATCTCAAAGATCACCGCCGATGGAGGTCCCACGATGAAGCGTCATCGGGCGATGAGCATGGGGCGGGCGGGGATGATCCACAAGCGCACAAGCCATATCCACATTGAGCTGGACGAGGTGAAGAGAAAATCGGCCGCCGCTCCGTCCGGAGACGTGCGAAAGGCCGCCAAGGCCCCGGCCGTTCCGGCAAAGAAAAAAACGGCGGGAGCGAGGGGTTAAATGGGACAAAAAGTTCACCCGGTGAGTTTCAGAATCGGCTACACCAAAACGTGGAGTTCGCTGTGGTATGCGGACAAGAAAAATTTCGGCAAATATTTGCATGAGGATTTGCAGATTCGGAAGCACGTTTTGAAGTCTTTCCAGCAAGCGGCCATTTCCAAGGTGGAGATTGAGCGGGCCAGCGAAAAGGTGCGGGTCAATCTCCATACGGCGCGGCCCGGAGTGATTATCGGCCGGAAGGGCGCCGATATCGACCGCTTGCGCGAGGAGCTTCAAACGGTGATCGGAAATAAAGAGGTGCACATCAATATCCGGGAAATTAAGAATCCGGCGTTGGATGCCCAGCTCGTCTCCGAAAACATCGCGCTGCAGTTGGAGAAGCGGATTGCCTTTCGCCGCGCGATGAAAAAGGCCATCCAGCAGGCCATGGACGCCGGCGGCAAAGGAATGAAGGTTCAAACCAAAGGCCGTTTGGCGGGAGCCGAAATCGCCAGAAGCGAAGGGTACTCGGAGGGCAAGGTGCCGCTTCAGACGCTTCGGGCGGATATCGATTATGGGTTTGCCGAAGCGCTCACGACCTACGGAAAAATCGGGGTGAAGGTTTGGATTTACAAAGGCGAAATCATGAAAAAGGCGGAAACGAGAGCCCCGAAGAAGGAAGTGGAAATCGTGGAAGAGAAGCCCGCGGGCGAAAAACCGGCGGAGGAGGCTTTGCATGCTTCTCATGCCTAAGCGGGTAAAATACCGCAAGATGCAGCGCGGGCGAAGGTGCGGAGAGGCCCAGCGGGGTTCGACGATGAGTTTCGGCGAATACGGCCTGCAGGTGTTGGAAAACGGCTGGTTGACTCATAAGCAGATAGAGGCCGCCCGTGTCGCGATCTCCCGTAACGTGAAGCAGGGGAAGGTGACCATCCGGGTTTTTCCGGACAGGCCGGTGACCCGGAAGCCGGCGGAGACCCGCATGGGAAAGGGAAAGGGAGCCGTTGAATTTTGGGTCTCGGTAGTCAAAAGCGGAAAGATTTTATTTGAAATAGAAGGAATCCCGGAGGATTTCGCGAGAGAAACGATGAGACTCGCCGCCGCCAAGATTCCTTTTCGGACGCGTTTTGTGTCCAGAAAGAGCGGAGCATGACCCAGCCAAAAGCGCGGGACTTGAGGAATTTGGCGGCCTCGGAGCTCGTGGAAAAACAGAGGGCGCTTGAGAAAGAATGGTTTGAGCTGCGTCAAAAAAAGATCACGGGACAGATCGATAAACCGCACCTTTTTAAGAGCGTTCGGAAGCATCTTGCCCGGATCCATACGGTTATCGGCGAAAATCGGTCAAAGGGAAAACAACATGTCTAACCCGGCGGCGCCGCGGCTTCATTCGCGGAAAGAGCGTATCGGAGTCGTATTGAGCGATAAAATGCAGAAGACCCTGGTGGTGCAGGTGAGGCGCCGGGTCCGTCATGCTCATTACGGCAAGGTGGTCAACAAGGCCGTGACGTTTAAGGTGCACGACGAAAAGAACGATGCCCGGGCCGGTGATACGGTGCGGATCGCCGAGACAAGGCCTCTTTCCAAAGAGAAAAGATGGCGTTTGGTGGAAGTCATAAGCCGCGGCCGTGAAAAAGCGGAAGCGGAGCTTAAGGATGAAGCGGCTGAAATCTTGAAGACCGCCCAGCCGGAGCCGGCCGTGAGCGAACCCGCTGCGGCCAAAGAGGTTTAAGCCATGATTCGGATGAGAACACTTTTGGAAGTGGCGGATAACACGGGCGCGAGGCGCGCTTCGTGCATCGGAGTCTTGGGCCGGTCAGGGAAGCTCTCGGCGGAAGTGGGCGACGTGATCAGCGCCAACGTGAAGGAGGCGGTGCCCGATGCCGCCGTCAAAGCGGGGGAAGTGGTGAAGGCCGTCGTGGTTCGGACCACGAACCGGATTCACCGGTCCGACGGGACCTCGATCCGGTTTGATTCGAATGCGTTGGTGATCATCGATGCCCAGAAGAATCCTCGGGGGACGCGTATTTTTGGGCCTGTTCCGAGAGAGCTTCGGGATAAGGGTTTTATGAAAATTATTTCGTTGGCGCCGGAGGTCTTGTAGGGTATGAGTCTTCGAATTAAAAAAGGCGATCGGGTGTTCGTTCTGGCGGGAAAGGACAAGGGGAAGTCCGGCAAGGTTCTGGGGGTTTTCCCCGGGAGGCAGAGGGCTCTGGTGGAAGGGGTCAATTTGGTGAAGAAGCATATCCGCAAGAATCCCCAGCACCCCCAGGGCGCGATTATCGCCCGCGAAGCCTCGATTCATTTGTCAAATCTCGCTCTTTTGTGCCCTGTTTCCGGAAAGCCGACGAGAATGAAAGTGATGACGGCCGAAGACGGTTCCAAACAAAGGATATCGGCCAAGCATAAAGCGGTGATCGCCTAAAATGGAAAACCGGAAGCCCAGCTTGCAGGAGTTCTACCATCAGGAAGCGGTGCCCCAGATGATGAAGACGTTCGGGTATCGGAACCGGCTGGCCGTTCCGCGGCTTCGAAAGATCATCGTGAATATGGGTGTCGGGAAGGGAGCGGAAGACATTAAGGTCGTGGAAACGGCGCAAAACGAGCTGACCCAGATTACGGGTCAAAAGGCCGTTATCACGCGGGCAAAGAAGGCCATTTCTAATTTTAAAATCAAGCAGGGCTCGCCCGTTGGGTGCCGTGTGACGCTTCGGCGGCGAAGGATGTACGAGTTTTTGGAGCGTCTTGTCCGCATCGCTCTGCCGCGCGTCCGGGATTTCCGGGGTTTGAATTCCAGGGGTTTTGACGGCGGCGGGAACTACACGTTTGGAATACAGGAACAGAACATTTTTCCGGAAATCGAAACCGATCGTTTGACCCGCGCTCAAGGAATGGACGTCACTCTGGTCATCGGTTCCGGATCGAAAGAGGCCTCCTACGAGCTCTTACGTCTCTTGGGGGTTCCTTTTAGAGGGAAGTAGGCATGGTAAAAAAATCACTGATCATCAAACAGCAGCGTCCTCCGAAATTCCGGACGCAGGGGTATAACCGCTGTCGGTTATGCGGTAAAACAAGGGGATATTACCGGAGATTTCAACTTTGCCGTATATGTTTCAGGGAGCTGGCGTCAAAGGGCGAGATCCCCGGTGTTTTAAAGGCAAGCTGGTGAAAGAGGTTTACGATGGCATTGTCCGATCCGATTGCTGATGCGCTCACGATGATTCGAAACGCCAGCCGCGTCCGTAAGGACAGGGTGGATATAAAGGCCTCCGGCCTTCTTGCGGAGGTCGTGAAGATTTTCAAACGCGAGCGGTTTATCTACGATTTTCGCTTGATTGAGGATCGAAGGCAGGGGATCTTGAGGGTTTACTTAAGAAAAGCGGGTGAGCCGACACGGAAGATCTCCCATTTGGCGCGTGTTTCCCGTCCAAGCCTTCGGGTTTATGCCGGCAGAGAAAAGGTGCCCGTTGTTTTGGGAGGGCTGGGAGTGAGCATTCTTTCGACGTCCCAGGGAGTGATGACGGGTGAAGAGGCCAAGAAGAAGGGAATAGGCGGCGAAGTGCTGCTCAAGGTGTGGTGAGGGTATGTCGCGAATCGGAAAAAAGCCAATTGAGGTTCCCAAGAACGTGAAGGTTTCTTTTTCGGGCAGTAAGATGGCCGTGGAGGGTCCGAAAGGGAAGCTGGAAATGGAGATTCACCCGTGCGTGAAGGCCGAGGTAAAGGATAATCACTTGACGTTTCATTGCGCGGCTGAGCAAAAAGCGGAGAAAGCGCTTCATGGCACGACACGGAGCATCGCGGCCGGCATGATTCGGGGAGTGACGGAAGGTTTTGCGAAGGAGCTCCTGATCGAAGGCGTTGGTTTTAAGGCGCAGATCCAGGGCGGCGCTTTAAGTTTATCATTAGGATTCACTCATCCCGTCGTTTTCCAAGTTCCCCCGGGGATTTCGGTGGAGGCCCCCAAGCCCACGCAGGTATTTGTGCGGGGGATGGACAAGGTGAAGGTGGGCGAGTTCGCCGCAGGCCTTAGGCGGGTTTTTGAGGCGGAGCCCTACAAGGGTAAAGGGATTCGTTACCTGGGCGAGGCCGTCAGAAGGAAGGCGGGAAAGGCCGCGGCTAAGGCATGAGACCCCTGATCCGAACGAATTCCAATAGGATCAAAAGACATTGGCGCATCCGGAAGAAGGTCAGGGGCACCGCCGAGCGGCCGAGGCTTTGCCTCTTCAGAAGCCTGAAACACCTGGAGGCTCAGCTTATCGATGATGGGGCGCAGAAAACCATTTTGGGGTTCTCAACCTGCTCGGCTGAGTATCGTCAAAGCGCCGGTTTGCCGGAAAGCGGTAATGTGAAGGCCGCTTCTTTGTTCGGAAAGTTTGTGGCCGGGAAGGCCAAGGAAAAGGGCATCGGCAAGATCGTTTTTGACCGGGCGGGTTGTTTGTATCATGGCCGGGTGAAGGCGTTTGCCGAGGCGGCGAGAGAGGGCGGGCTGGTTTTTTAAAAAAAGGAATCTTATCGAGTGGACAACAAAAACTTTAAGCCAAAGACGAAGACGGCTAATCGGCCGGAAAGGCGCGATGCGCCTTTGAACCCGCCGGCGGGGGGAGTTCTTCCCGGAGAGACTGCGGGAATCAAAGCAAGGGAGCCGGAGCGTTTCAGGAGACCGGGCAGGGGAGCGGAAGAACCGCAGTTTATGGAGAAGGTGGTGGCGGTGAACCGCGTGGCGAAGGTCGTGAAGGGCGGAAAGCGTTTTTCTTTCAGCGCTCTTGTGGTCCTAGGCGATTTAAAAGGGAGCGTGGGCTTTGCGATCGGGAAGGCGAATGAAGTTCAGGACGCCATCCGGAAGGGAATTGCCCAGGCAAAGAAGTCCCTTTTCAAAGCGCCCTTGAGAGGAACGACCATTCCTCACGAGGTGATCGGGCATTTTGGGGCGTCCAGGGTGATGATGAAACCGGCGATGCCGGGGACGGGCGTCATCTCCGGAGGGGCCGTGCGGGCTATATGCGAATCAGCGGGGATTAAGGACATTTTGACCAAGTCTTTGGGGTCGGATAACGCGATTAACGTCGTTCGGGCGACCCTGGACGGTTTAAAGAACTTAAGGGGAGACGAGCTTCATGCTGAATGAGTTGGAGAGGCCTATCGGCTCCAGGAAGAGAATCAAAGTGGTGGGGCGGGGCAGAGGTTCCGGGCACGGCAAGACGTCCTGCCGCGGCGAGAAAGGGCAAAATGCGAGGGCTTCCGGAGGAGTGAGGCCCGGTTTTGAAGGGGGGCAGATGCCTCTTATCCGGAGGATTCCCAAGAGAGGCTTTACGTTTATTCCCAAGCCGAAATACGAAGTGGTTTCCCTTTCCCGCTTGGGGATTTTTGGTTCGGGGACGGAGATTACTCCGGAGATTTTGAGGCAAGCCCGCATTGTCCGAAAGAAGAAGTCGCTGGTGAAGATGCTTGATGGGGATTTGAAGCATCCGTTCAAGGTGAAGGCCCATGCCTTTTCGAAAGCCGCTCTTCGAACGATCCAGACCCTTGGCGGCAGTGCCGAAGAAATAAGGCCTGCGTGGCGGCAGGCAGGCCTGCCTAAACGGCAGGCAGGGTAAGCATGCTGCAAGCTTTTGTCAATTCACTGAAGATTCAGGATCTCCGCCGGAAGATTTTGGTGACGCTGGGGATCATCGCTTTTTATAGGCTCGGCACATATATCCCCACACCGGGAGTGGACGGGGCGAAACTCGCGCTTTTCTTTGAAAATTTGGCCAAGACGCAGGGCGGGAACCTCTTTGGAGTGATGAACCTTTTCTCGGGCGGGGCGGTTCAGCGATTGACCATCTTTGCTTTGGGAATCATGCCGTATATATCGAGCTCGATCATCATGCAGCTTTTGACGGTGGTGATTCCGGCGCTTGAGAAATTGGCCAAGGAAGGGGAGATGGGGAGGAAGAAGATCATCCAGTATACCCGCTACGGCACCGTTCTCCTTTCCGTCATCCAGTCTTTTCTCATCGCATTGTGGCTCGAGAATCCTGCAAGGTTCGGGGGGCTTGAAATCATCCAGTTTCCCGGATGGCCGTTCAGGCTTTTGACGGTTTTGACGCTGACCACGGGATCGGCCTTTATCATGTGGCTGGGCGAGCAGATTCAGGAGAAGGGGATCGGGAACGGCATGTCGCTTCTCATCACCGCGGGAATTTTGTCAAGGGCGCCGACGGCTCTTTTTCAAGTGGTGACCTTGATGAGGCCGGGGCCGTCGCAGATGCGGCCGCTTACGATTTTGTTCATGGTGTTTGTGATGGTTGCGGCCATCGTTGCGGTCGTGATGCTGACTCAAGGGGAGAGGAAGATCCCCGTGCAGTACGCCAAGCGCGTCGTGGGACGCAAGGTTTTTGGAGGGCAGTCGACGTTTATTCCTTTTAAGGTGAATAACGGCGGCGTGATGCCGATCATTTTCGCGCAGTCGATCCTTCTTTTTCCGGCGACGGTGGGGATTTTTATTCCCAATCCGTTCATTCAGCAGGTGTCGGCCGCTTTGACGGCGGGGAAGGGGTTCTACATTTTACTGACGATGTTTTTGATCGTTTTTTTCAGTTATTTTTACACAGCCATCGCCTTTAATCCGGTCGACGTGGCCGACAACATGAAGAAATACGGCGGCTTTATACCCGGGGTGCGGCCAGGGGCGTCAACCGCCGATTACTTTAATTTCATCATCAATCGCATCACCCTCCCCGGCGGGATATTTCTGGCCCTTATCGCGGTGGCGCCGGACGTCATCGGCAAGTGGCTCACGATTCCGTATCAGGTCGCTGATTTTTTCGGGGGGACGGCGCTCCTCATCGTCGTGGGGGTCAGTTTGGATACGATCAAACAGATCGAGTCTCAGCTTTTGATGCGGCACTATGAGGGTTTCATGAAGCGGGGGCGTATTCGAGCCCGCCAGGCCCGTTAAAATGAGATTAGTTTTATTGGGTCCGCCGGGAGCGGGGAAGGGAACGCAGGCCGGGGTTCTTTGCAGGGATCTTCAGGTCCCCCATATTTCTACGGGGGACATGCTGAGGGAAGCGATCAGGCACGCGACTCCTTTGGGGGCGCAGGCGAAGAGTTACGTGGAAAAAGGGGCGCTGGTGCCGGATGATTTGGTGATTGCTTTGGTTGAGGAGCGTCTTTTAAAGGAAGATTGCAAAAATGGGTTTATCCTGGACGGCTTCCCGAGGACCGTTGACCAGGCCAAGAGTTTGGATGCGGGCCTTCATAGGCTCAAGATTCCGCTGGACATCGTTCTTTATTTTCGGACAAGCCTTGCCGTCATCATTCGCAGGCTTTCGGGGCGCCGGGTGTGCGGCCGCTGCGGCAGGAATTATCACGTCGTTAATTTTAAGCCCAAGATGGAGGGCGTTTGCGACGCCTGCGGCGGACAATTGGTTCAGCGTCCCGACGACCGGGAGGAGACGATTCAGGAACGTTTGAGGGTCTATGAGGAGCAGACGGCTCCTTTGATTCATCATTATGAAAGAGAAAGGATCCTCGTGCAGGTTTCGGGGGATTTAGAGGCCGCGGCTCTTAACGCGGAGTTGACGGACTTGTTCGAGAAGAGGAAACGGCTGGTTCATTGAGCGAAAGCCGGCAGGGATTGCTGTCAAGATGTCCATGGTGAAGGAGCGCAGGATTTCCATTAAAACGCAGGAAGAGCTTGAGGTGATGCGCCGGGCCGGGAGGATGACGGCGGAGGTCCTGCGGCTTTTGCAGACGGAAGCCAAGCCGGGTGTGGCAACGAGGAAGCTTGACGAAATAGCGGAAGAGTGGATCCGGTCGGAGGGAGGGGAGCCCGCTTTCAAAGGATACTACGGTTACCCGGCCAGCATCTGCGCTTCCGTGAACGAAGAAGTGGTGCACGGCATTCCCGGTTTTCGGGTGTTGAAGGAAGGGGATATCGTAGGGATCGATGTTGGGGTGAAGCTGGATGGGTTTTGCGCGGACGCCGCCCGGACGTTGGCCGTCGGGGTGATTGAAGCCGAAAGCCGCCGTTTGATGGAGGTTACGCAAGAAGCTTTGGCGGAGGGGATTCGGAGGGCTGTGGAGGGCAACCGGCTCCAGGATATTTCTTGGGCGGTCCAGAGCTGTGTGGAAGGCCATGGTTTTTCCGTCGTGCGGGAGTACGTGGGACACGGCATTGGCCGTGAGCTTCACGAAGAACCGCAGGTTCCTAATTTCGGAAAACCCCATACGGGGCCTTTGCTGGTTGCGGGGATGACGCTTGCGATCGAACCGATGGTGAACATGGGCACGTTCCAGGTGGAAGTCTTGTCCGACGGCTGGACCGTCGTCACGAAAGACCGCCGGCGCTCAAGCCATTTTGAAGAAACGGTTATTGTGGGAACCAAGGAAGCGGAAGTCATCACCCGGTAGGGGAGAAGGAAAGAGATGCCCAAAGAAGGCGCGGTGCAAGCGGAAGGGATAGTGGCCGAATCGCTCCCGAACGCCATGTTTCGGGTCGAACTCGACAATCACCATCGTGTTTTGGCCCACGTATCGGGCAAGATGCGCATGAATTTTATCAAGATCCTGCCGGGGGATAAGGTGATGCTGGAGCTCTCGCCATACGATTTGACGAGAGGCCGGATCATTTACCGCGTGAAGTGAGGAGGAACGGTCGTGAAAGTTCGCGCAAGCGTGAAGAAGATTTGCGATAACTGCAAGATTGTCAGGCGCCAGCGAGTGGTGAGGGTGATTTGTTCTAATCCGAAACACAAGCAGAGACAAGGGTAAAATCTTATGCCAAGAATCGTCGGGGTGGACATTCCTAAGGAAAAAAAGGCCTTTGTTTCGCTTTCTTACATTTATGGGATCGGCCGGTCCTCGGCGCTTAAGATTTTGAATCAGGCCGGGATCAGCCAGGACATCCGTGCGAAGGATTTGACCGAAGATGAGGTTTCGCGCATCACGGCCATCATTCAAAAGGACTACAGAACGGAAGGCATTTTACGCCGTGAAGTGGGCATGAATATCAAGAGGTTGATGGATATTCAATGCTACCGGGGGATGAGGCATAAAAGAGGTTTGCCGGCTCGAGGCCAGAGGACGCGCACCAACGCGAGAACGCGAAAAGGTCCGCGAAAGACCATCGGCGCTCAAAAGAAGAAAGAGGCCCCGAAAAAAGCGCCCGTTCCCGCCGCCGAGGCAAAGAAGGCTTAAATTAAAGGAGGTTTCGCGTGGCAAAGTCGAAGAAGTTTAAGTCCAGAAAGAAGGTTGTGCGTCATCTAACCGAGGGGATTGCGCATATTCTGGCCACTTTCAACAACACCATCGTCACCATTACCGATAAAGGAGGCAATGCGGTCGCCTGGTCGACCTGCGGGTCGGCCGGATTTTCAGGATCCAAAAAATCCACGCCTTTCGCGGCCCAGGTGACTGCCGATGCGGCGGCAAAAAAAGCGATGGAGCACGGGGTGAAGACCGTTGAGGTTTACGTCAAAGGCCCCGGATCAGGCCGGGAGTCCGCCATCCGGGCGCTTCAAGCCGCAGGGCTTCACATCACGGTTATTAGGGACGTGACGCCTATCCCGCACAACGGTTGCCGTCCTCCGAAGAGAAGGAGAGTGTAAAGTTATGGGTCGTTATATCGGTTCGGTTTGTCGTTTGTGCCGCCGCGAGCGGATGAAGCTTTTTTTGAAAGGGGCCCGCTGTTATACGCCCAAGTGCGCCGTCGAGAGGCGTGAATACGTCCCCGGCATGCATGGCCAAAGCCGCCAGAAGCTTTCGGATTATGCTTTGCAGCTTCGTGAAAAACAAAAGGTTAAGCGCATTTACGGCGTTTTGGAAAAACAGTTTAAGTTTTATTTTCGGAAGGCCGGCCGGGCCAAGGGCATGACCGGTTCGGCGCTTCTGAGTTTATTGGAACGGCGTTTGGATAACGTGGTTTATCGGATGGGCGTGGCTGCTTCCCGCAATGAGGCGCGGCAGGGGGTGCGCCATGGGCATATAACGGTCAACGGGAGGCCCGTGAATATTCCCTCTTTTCCCGTGAAGGCGGGGGATGTGGTTTGCGCCGGAGGAACGGAGAAGATAAAAGAACGCTTCAAGGCGGTTCTGGAGCAGTTTAAAGATCAGAAGAAGACGGAATGGCTGGAGGTGGATCCTCAGAAGCTTCGGGCGGCGGTGAAGAGGCTTCCTGGGAGAGAGGATATCCAAATGCCCATTCAAGAGCAGTTGATCGTCGAGCTTTATTCCAAGTAACCCGTCGGGATGTTTTTTATCCCAGAGGGGTCATCCGGAAGATCTAAGGAAGGAGACTAGAAGACAATGGGAATTGCTTTGAGATCGTTCGAGATACCTAAGAAGTTGGTGTGCGATGAAGAGACCTTGACCGCCGAATATGGGAAATTTATCGCCGAGCCTTTCGAAAGGGGCTACGGCGTCACGATCGG
>JACQQY010000022.1 GCA_016206825.1 Candidatus Omnitrophota bacterium | reverse complement strand
CCGGGGCGCGGCTGGAGGTGGGGGGGGGGGGCGGAGTGACGGCGCTGGGGGAATTGGAGACATTGGAAAATGGCGAGGTGGCTCGTGTGACTTGTACGCCGGGTTTGCGCACCTTTCCTATCTCTATAGCCGATCCTTCCGGGAGGTTTTCATACCCGTTGGTGGTGGGCCTTTGCAAGGATTTGGTTAAATTCAACCCTCTCTTTTCGGAGACCCTTGGGCGGAATGGCTCTCCGGATGCCTATTACGTCGCGGATATTAACAATCCTTTGCTTTACGCCGAATTGCCTTTGGCGAATCCCCCCTATTCGGTTGCGGATGTGCCTTCTTTGAGAAATCAGGTTTTCGTGGGGAGAGATGAGAAAGGTTCCCTGCAGTTTAGCCTGCCGGCGGACGTCCGGCGCCTTTATCCGTACCTGAGCATCCGGCAGGAGAAAGCCGGTCAGTTTTTTATCCGGAGTCTGGCGGCCGCGGGGGTTGTGGGTCTTTTGAGAAACGACAAAGCAGAAACGAGTTTGGCGATGAAAAGAGACGAAGTGATCCATCTGCTCAATCTTCTCAAGGGGAAAGAGTTTACAATGACTTATCGGCAGGATGAGGTTCAGCAAGACGGCGTTCATAAGGGGCTGTTGAAAGACTGGGTCGAAAACGTTGTAACTGGTCAATGGGAGATTTTCTTTGAGACGGGACCCTCCATTGTTTTTTCAAGTGGGACGATGGTAAAGAGCATCCAAGCAGGTTCCGTTAAGTTCGGCGGACAGGGGGTGGAGCTTGTGGGGTCTCCTCCGGTTGAGAGGCTGCCTTTGGAAGGATTGGGTTTCCAAAAGGCGGAGAATCCGTGGGTGGAATCGAAAAATCGAGAAGGACAGGTTGTGAGAGCAAATCCCAACAAAGGAACTTTATGGGTGCGGGATCCTTTTATCTTGCTCGTGGATCAAGCGGAGAACGTCACTTTGTTTGTTGACACTCCCAAAGGGTTTAAGCCTTTTGTCCATCCCTTTGGCGGTTTATCGGTCGGCGACCTTGCGGTTGCGGGGGGCACATTGGTTTTTAAGCCCCCTCTTTCCGAAGACTGGCTGGGATTGGTTGATTCGAGAGGCGGCACTCTTCTTTACGATAAGATGAACACCGCAAGCGGTGGGGAGGGTTCTTTGGGTTCGTTGGAGGGAACGGGGGATTTGCATGAAACGCTGGCTTCTACTTTGAAATCTTTGGGCACGCGGATCCATGGTCGCTTGAGGAATCCCGCTTTCTTTTTTGTCGGAGACGTGGGAGACCCGTTTAGGAAAGCCTTTGTGGAAGGGAAGACGGAAGTGGAACTGGACGGAAAAAGGAAGCTTGTGACGGAAATGAATATTTATTTTCTAAGGGGAGGAAAGCGCGGGGGGGAGAAAAAGGAAAAGGGTGTGGGGGATTTTCTGAGCGTAAAAAGAGAGCGCCCTTTTTACGGGGCGAGCCTTCTCCGTGTGGTGGATGCGTATCGGAAGGGTTGGTTTGCGAAGCAGGTGCGCCTCTTCCCTGCAGGGGATTCTCGTCGTGCTGCATCTGAGATAGAGGCTTTTATTTGGCGGGAGGTCGAGGACTCGCTGGTGCGTGGGGCGAGGCTGGGCTTTGGAAGATCCAAACGCATGGATTTCAAGTCGATGTTTTTGTTGGCTAAAGTGCTTTTGCATCAAAAAGGAATAAAAGATACTACCCCTTTCCAAATTTTGGGAGGTCTTGTGAGGGTGACGGCCAGCCTTGGCGCTCGTTTGGATGGGACGGTTCATTTCTACGATTCTCAAGGGGCGCGGCTGGGGACGGCGGTGATTCCCCCGGGGGTGGTGAGAAGGGCGATGGCGGCAGGAGCGGGAAGAGTGGGATCGAGAAAAAAATTCGTTTCCTTGATGGAAACGGCAGCGAAGGAGGAGGAAGGGATGGAAAGGCGGGCCGCCGGCATTCTCGAAAGATTTGACGGTCGGCATCCACGGCGGACGGTGGTGTTTCAAGTGGTGAAGGAAGGAAAGTTGATGGCGGAGGAGGTTTCTTTTATCACGAAGAAAATAGAAAAGTTGAGGGGTGTCGCCGGTTCGAACGTTGGAGTCGAGTTTTTAAGGAAAGAAAAGGACGGAGTGGTTTCTTATGAAGCTTTTGGCGATCCTGTTTGTTGGAAGGACAAAGGCCGCGCGACGGTTGTGATTTCAAAGCCCGAAGCCTGGATTTTGCAGGAGGCTCATAAGGAAAAGGCCGGATTCGCCTCTCTGCCGGGTTTTGGGGAAGGGGAGGTTTATCCTCTCTTTGTCATTTTAGCTTTGCACCTTATGGCGGCGAGGTCCGATGCGTTGACGGAGGAGATTCGACAAGTTTGGCGGTTGGTGAGGCGGGGTGCTGTGGAATTGGATCCCGTTCTTTTTGGCAAGCTGAAGGCGGTCACAAATCTGAACGACCTCCCTCTTTATCAAGGCGCTCTGGCTTTTAGGCCGTTTCAAAGGTTTTCTCTTGAAGGGTACCGGGAATATTTGAGCCGTCGAGTGGCGGAGATCGCGGCGTAGAGAGAATGGAGTTTCGCCGCTTTCCTTCTTCCTCCTTTAGTGGCTCTCGCGGTTGCTGTGATGACGACTTGTAAGGCCGCCGCCCGTCTCACCCGATTCGTTGAATATGCCCAAGGCGCCCGTTTGGCGATCCAGATGGCGGCGTAATCCAGGATTGGAGGAAAACCGTTCGACTGATGGAAAGTTCGTAGTTGTAGATCAAATCCCCCCTGCCCCCTTTCAAATAAAAAGGGGGTTGGTTTTCGGCTCTTTCTCTTTAGTGAAAAGAAAGCCTTTACCCCCTTTTCTTTTCAAAGGTGGCAGGGGGGATTTAGAGTACCGCGAAAGTCCCAGGCTCCAAACCCCCTCCGGCTACCCCTTATCAGGGGGGTGGCCTTCTCTATATTTTATGCGTAAGGGAATTCTTGACGAACAGGGGTTTGTCCGGTAAAATTGAGGTGTACTGAATTGATACTACAGAAAGGAGAAGGTCCATGACGTTCGGCACGGCTTTATTGCATGCGGAGCATGTAGGTGTCAGAGAGCTTCGGGAGCATCTGTCGGAGCATTTGAAGGCGCAGAAACCGCTTATCGTTACCGAGCGGGGGAATCCAAAAAGCGTCGTGATCGCCTATCAAGACATGCTCGAGCTTGTGGAGATGATGGATGAGCTCCAAGACGCGGAAACCCTTGCGCTTGTTCAGGAGGGGCGGAGAGCGTATAAGCAGGGGGCCAAGTTGATCCCCGTCGCGAATCTCATTGCGAAAGTAAGAGCCCAAAGCAAGTGAAATATTTTGTCGCTTTTCCGACTCCCTCCATTGAAAAGAAATTTTACAAAGCGCTTGATTCCATTGACTCGAAGGAAACACGTGAGACCATCCTCAAGTCTTTGGAGTCTCTTGCCGATAACCCCCGCCCTTTTGGTGAACCCAAAATCAAACCACCGATATTTGTATACCACTACACGGCTCAATATCGCGTGAAAGTGGGCCGGTATCGCATTCTCTATGACGTGGACGATAAGAACAAAGTGGTCCTTGTTCTGGATTTGAGAAAACGCAGCGAGCGGACTTATAAGTGATGGGTGAATGTCCCCACCCGATTGGATAAGGGAATAAGAGAAGAGCGCGCATGGAATGTGCTTTTCAAAACAGGCATGTTTTGTCTAAAATGGGCTTTAGTGCTGCAGGGAACGGAGAAGGGACGACAGGATGAATCCGATACAAACGCTTTATTCCGCCTTTTCTGAGAAAAGCGATTTTCTGAGAAAAAAGCTCGGGCGGCCGCTCACGCTCGCGGAGAAGATTTTGGCGGCGCACGTGACGGATTTGAAGCATCAGGATTTCGCGCGGGGGGAGAGCTATCTTTCCCTGCGGCCCGACAGGGTGGCGATGCAGGACGCGACGGCGCAGATGGCGATTTTGCAGTTCATGCTGGCCGGGCAGGATTCCACGGCAACGCCGACGACGATCCATTGCGATCATCTCATACAGGCAAGGGTCGGCGCGGCGCAGGACACCCAAAGCGCTCTCCAAACCAATAAAGAGGTCTATGATTTCCTGCGCACGGCGGCCCAGCGCTACGGGATGGGTTTCTGGCAGGCGGGGGCGGGCATCATTCATCAGGTCGTTTTGGAAAATTACGCGTTCCCCGGCGGGCTCATGGTCGGGACGGATTCCCACACGCCGAATGCCGGCGGTCTGGGGATGCTCGCCATCGGCGTGGGCGGGGCGGATGCGGCGGACGTGATGTCCGGGCTTCCATGGGAGGTGAAGTGTCCGAAGCTTATCGGCGTTTATTTGAAAGGAAGTTTGAACGGATGGGCCTCGTCTAAGGACGTGATCTTAAAGCTCTGCGGGATTCTCACCACGAAGGGCGGCACGGACAAGATCGTGGAGTATCTCGGCCCCGGCGCGCGTTCCATTAGCTGTACGGGCAAGGGGACGATCACGAACATGGGGGCCGAGCTGGGAGCGACGACGTCGGTTTTTCCCTTCGATGAGCGGATGGCCGGTTACCTTCGCGTGACAAAGCGGGAGGAGACGGCGAAACTCGCCGAGCAGTATCGCGAGAATCTTATGGGCGATCCCGAAGTCGAAAAAGATCCCCGAAGGTTCTATGACGAGGTGGTCGAAATCGATCTTTCGAGCTTGGAGCCTTACGTGACGGGACCGCATACGCCGGATTTGGCGAGGCCGGTTTCGCAGTTGGCGAAAGACGCCAGGGAAAAAGGGTATCCGCTTAAGCTCTCCGCCGCTTTGATCGGGAGCTGTACCAATTCTTCTTATGAGGACATCGGCCGCGCGGCGCACGTGGCGCTTCAAGCGAAGAAAGCCGGCGTCAAGGCGCAGTGCTATTTTTTGATCACGCCCGGCTCCGACCAGATTCACAACACGATCCGGCGCGACGGGCAGTTGGCTCTTTTGGAAGGGATCGGCGGGACGGTGCTGGCGAACGCCTGCGGGCCTTGCATCGGCCAGTGGAAACGGGAGGACGTCCAAAAGGGAGAGCGTAACTCCATCATCACTTCTTTTAACCGCAACTTCCCCGGGCGGAACGACGGAAGCGCCGAGACGCTTGCGTTTATCGGCTCTCCCGAGATCGTCACCGCTTTCGCTTTGGCGGGGCGTCTGGATTTTAATCCGCTCGAAGATTCCCTGGAAGGGGCCGGCGGCCAAGCCCTTCTCTTGTCTCCGCCCTCCGCGCCGGAGTTTCCGGCCCAGGGTTACGCCGCCGGCGGGGCCGGTTTCATCATGCCGCTGTCGGAGGAGAAGCGGAAGGCCGTCGAGGTCGCCGTTCATCCCGCGAGCGAGCGTTTGCAGAAGCTCGAATCCTTTCTCCCCTGGGACGGCCGGGATTTTGAGAAGCTCTTTGTGCTCATCAAAGCGAAGGGCAAGTGCACGACGGATCACATTTCCCCAGCAGGCACGTGGCTTCGTTACCGAGGCCATTTGGATAAAATATCCGACAACCTTTTCCTCGGCGCCCATAACGCTTTCACCGAAAAACCCGGCACGGCGAAGAATTGGCTCGAAGGCGGCAAAGAAGCGGCCCCTGCCGAGGCGGCGCGCGATTATAAAAGCGAGGGGATCGGCTGGGCGGCCGTCGGCGATGAAAATTACGGAGAAGGGTCGAGCCGTGAGCACGCGGCCATGTCCCCGCGTTTTCTGGGCGGCAGGGCGGTCATCGCCAAGAGCTTTGCGCGCATCCATGAGACGAATTTAAAAAAACAGGGAGTGCTGGCGCTTCGATTTAAAAATCCTTCCGATTATGACAAGGTCCGGGCGGATGACCGGGTGTCGATCGGATCGCTTGGGACGCTCGGGCCGGGATCGACGCTTCTGATGACGCTGGCGCATGCCGACGGGTCCGAAGAGAAGGCGGAGCTCGTCCATTCCTACACGGAAGAACAGGTGAGGTGGTTCCGGGCGGGAAGCGCCCTTAATTGGATGAAGCAGAAGAAGTAAAAAATCTTTGCCGGCCCATCAATTCGTGTTATAACCGTTGAAGAGAAGCGTGATTTGCCGAACCTAAACGAGTTTGAATGGCAGGAGGCCCCATGCCCGTACAGACTCACATTCCGAAGACGAAGATCCCCCGGGAAATTCAAGATTATAAGAGCGTCAAGGAATTTTTAAAAAATCATTTTCGCCATTTCAACGCCGCGGTCGTGATCGATGCGGCTGAGGCTTATAAGCGGCATGTCGATCAAGGCGGTAAGATGTTCATGACGCTGGCGGGCGCCATGAGCACCGCTGAACTGGGCATCCCCTTGGCGGAAATGATTCGCCGGGGCAAGGTTCACGCCCTCTGCGCGACGGGGGCTAATTTGGAAGAGGATATTTTTAATCTGGTCGCCCATAACCATTATGAGCGGGTGCCGCATTACCGCCATCTCTCGCCGGAAGAGGAGTTGAAGCTCCGGAACCGCGGGATGAACCGCGTGACGGACACCTGCATCCCCGAGGAAGAGGCCATGCGCCGCATCGAGCGGACGGTACTCCGCTATTGGCAAAAGGCGGACAAGGAGGGGAAGCGTTATTTCCCTTACGAGTTCATGTATCAACTCATCCGGGACGGCGCAGTCGAGGAGTTTTACGAAATCGATCCGCGGGATTCGTGGGTCGCGGCCGCCTGCGAGAAGGATCTTCCGATTTTCACTCCGGGGTGGGAGGACTCGACGCTCGGCAACATCTTTGTCGCCAACGTCCTTCGAAAGGAAGTGTCCAATTTTCAGGTGGTGAAATCGGGCCTCGAGCAGATGGCGGCGCTGATCGATTGGTACCGGGCGAACACGCGTGAAAATTCAGTCGGGTTTTTCCAGATCGGAGGGGGGATCGCGGGGGATTTTCCGATTTGCGTGGTGCCTCTCATCGCTCAGGATTTGCGGGAGAAGTGCCGTTTGTGGGGTTACTTTTGCCAGATTTCGGACAGCGCCACTTCCTATGGCTCTTACAGCGGCGCGGTGCCGAATGAGAAGATCACATGGGGGAAGCTGGACGCGGACACTCCGCGCTTTGTGATCGAATCGGACGCGACGATCGTCGCGCCGCTCATTTTTTCTTACGTGCTGGCGGAATGACAAAAGGGACGGATGGATCATCGCGAGAAGCGGTTTGAGCAGTTTCGGAAAGATTTGGCGGAGCTCATGGAGGGCGAGGTTCCGCGCGGGACGGAAGAGGATATTTATTACGATTTTGTCTCGACGGCGATGCGGCTTCGCAGGGAGAGGTTTGACATTTTGGACGTCAAGCTTCTCAACACCGCTTTAAAAGAGCTCCAGTACGCTTTTAAAATTTTTAAGCCTTACCGTTCGATTCCCAAAGCGGCGATTTTTGGCTCGGCAAGAACCCGGCCCGGCCATCCCAATTTCCGCTTTGCGGAAAGCTTCGGGAAGAAACTCGCCAGGCAGGGCTGGATGGTGATCACGGGCGGCGCGAGCGGCATCATGGAGGCGACGATGCGCGGAGCGGGCGCCGAAAACAGCTTCGGGCTCAATATCCTCCTGCCTTTCGAGCAGAAGGCGAACGTCATCATCCGCGGCAATCCCAAGCTCGTTTACTTCAAGTATTTCTTCACCCGGAAACTCCTTTTTCTCAAAGAATCGGCGGCCACGGTGCTTTTTCCTGGAGGATTCGGAACGTTTGACGAGGGTTTCGAGTCGTTTACGCTGGTTCAGACGGGAAAGGCCAAACCAAGACCTTTGGTTCTCGTGGACCCTCCGAAGAGCGGTTTTTGGCGGTCGACGATCCGTCTTTTCCGGGAGACGATGGCGGAGGACGGACTTATCGACCCGGCGGATCTTTCTCTCATGAGGCATTTTCAAGATGCGGATGCGGCCGTTCGTGAGATCACGCAGTTTTACGGCAATTACCACTCCTCCCGCTTTCTGAGGGATCAGTACCTGATTCGCCTGAACAAACCAGTTTCTCCGGCCGAACTCGAACGCTTGAACCGCGATTTTCGGGACGTTCTCACGCAAGGCGGCTTCGAAATCTTGAAGGACGTTCGTTTGGATGACAATCAAGACCCTGCTCTCTCGCGGATTGTGTTTTATTTTGACCGCTCCAGCTACGGCCGGCTCAGGCAGTTGATCGATGCGCTGAATGGGGTGTAGAAGGGGGCAGGGGGGATTTGGGTTTTTGTGTTGACGGTTTGGAGGGTTTTTTAGTATGCTAGAGTTCGTTCCGAAGTGGTCTATCGTCTCTTCAGAGAAAGGTTTATTCAAAGGTTTTTAACCAACCCATTAAGAAAACAGGTGACTTATGAAGCGTTTTTCGCGTCAAACCTTTTGGGCATTTGCCGTTGGGCTTTTTGTAAGCTTTGCGGTTTCATCCTTCGCTCATTCAGACTCAAGTTGGCGGGATTCTTCGGGGGATTCGTTGGGGCAGTTTCCCAAAACGGAAACGGCGTCCGTCTCAAGGCCCCAGGACCAGCACCCCGGCGTCGATTTTCCCAAGGCGCGCACTCCTCAGGATGAGGCCATGGCTAAGAAATTCGCCTGGTGGCCCACCGATGCAAGACCCGGCCCCGTGAAAGATGACGAACAAAGCGGTTATTGGTGGTGGCCGGAGATCCCCGGGCAGATGCGTCCCTGGGGGAATCAAGGTTTCATTTACGTTCGGAAGGTCATTTTCGATTATAAGACGACCGAAGGCGAGATGAAGCCGTCGCTCGTCATCAAGAAAGTCCTGAAGAACGTGAAGATTTACTTTGATTTTGACAGAGCGGATTTGAGGGATGACGCCCGCGAGATATTGTCAAGCGCCCTCTATACGCTCCAGAGAAATCCCCATGCGGATATTTTGATCACGGGCAACGCCGATAGGCGCGGTTCGGAAGAATACAACCGGAAACTGGGCGAGCGCCGGGCGCTGGCGGCAAAGCAGTACTTGATGGATCAGGGCATTGCGGAGGACCGCATTCGGATTATCAGCCGCGGGAAGCTGGACGCGATGGCGCCGCCGGATGACTTGGTGGGTCTGCAGAGAGACCGCAACGCTCACTTCATGGTCGCCGAGGTGGAGGAAGTGATGATCCCCGCCTCCCAGGCGCATCTTTTCCAAGACAGGGTGATCGAGGAAAGGCGGGACCTGGAAAGCGCCGTTCGCGTGGGGATGAAGGATTATGTCATTGGGCGGGGAGATACTTTGTGGAAGATCGCTGAAAAGGAATACGGCGACGGCCATCAGTGGAAACGGATATACGAGTTTAATAAGGACGTGATCAAGGATCCGAACCGCCCGAAGAAGGGGACGAAGATCAGGATTCCGATCGAATAAGTAACCGGTCACCAGAATTTGAGAAGGGGGATACAAAAGATGGACGCAAGGACGGCGGCGCGCACGGAAACGCAGGTTTCCGAATCAAATTTTATTTCAAAGGTTTATTTATGGATGTCGCTGGGGCTGGGGCTGTCGGCGCTTGGCGCGTTGTGGTTGTTGGCCCAGCCGGCCCTCCTCAAGACGATTTTTACGAATAACCTGCTTTTCATCGGCATCATCGTCGCGGAGTTGGCGCTGGTGGTGTGGCTTTCGGCGGCGGCGCTTCGGATGAGCGTGGGGCTGGCGACCCTTCTTTTTTGCGCTTATTCGCTCTTGAACGGGGTGACGCTCACCTCCGTCTTCCTGATTTATACGGGCGTCTCGGTTCTCTCCACTTTCTTCATCACGGCGGGCACGTTTCTTTTCTTCAGTGTGTATGGCCTGACGACCCGCCGGGATCTGACCTCCATCGGCGGACTTTTGACGATGGGTCTTTTCGGCGTCATCATCGCCAGCGTCGTGAATTTCTTTTTGAAAAGCCCCGCCGTGATGTGGATCACCACGTTCGTCGGGATAGCCGTCTTTTTGGGGCTGATCGCCTACGATACGCAGAAGCTCAAATCCATTCACGCGATGGGTTTTGAAACCGCCGAGGTCCAGAGAAAGTCGGCGATCCTGGGCGCTTTGGTTTTGTATCTTGATTTTATCAATCTGTTTCTTCTGCTCCTCCGCCTTTTCGGCCGGAGAAGGGATTAATCGGTAACGGATTAAAAACTGGGGGGAGCTGCCAAACGGACGTTTGGCGGCTCCCTTTTTTATAGCTATGGCATTCGTTTTGAAAAAAGTCGAGAGACCCAGAGAGCTTAAGTGGTACCAGGCCGGTTCCATGCTTTATGGGGACTGGGGGACCTCGAAGGCTTATGTCCTGGGGATTGCCTTCGCGCTCGCGGGGCACGCCTCGATGTTTTTTCTGATCGCCATGAGCGTTTTGACGACGGTGATAGGTTTTTGTTACATGATCATTTGCAAGGCCTATCCCGACGGAGGCGGCGTTTATTCGGCCCTTAGGACCCGCTCGAAGACGCTGGCGGTGGTAGGGGCTCTCCTTTTGATCGCGGATTACGTGGTCACCGCTTCTTTGAGCAGTTTGGACGCGTTTCATTATCTGGGTTTTGCCCATCCCGAGTGGTGGGCGGTCGGGTCCCTCGTGGTAATCGGACTCCTCAACGTTTTTGGCCCCACCAAAAGCGGCAATGTGGCGACGCTCATAGCCGTTTTGGCCGTCTCCCTTCTTCTGGTTCTCTGCGCGGCTGTTTTTCCTCATTTAAAGAACGTCCAGGTGAGCATTCCCGAAGGGCCCTTTTTCTCGCATTGGACCACCTTTGTCGGTATCGTGCTGGCCTTATCGGGAGTCGAAGCGATAGCCAACGCCACCGGCATCATGGTCGAGCCGGTCGGCCGGACGGCCCGCAGGGCCATTTTTCCGGTTTTGATCGAGGTCACGGTCATCTCGCTGATTCTGGGCGCGGCGATGAACGCCATTCCCGGCTTGAAAGGCCACACGGAAGACATGATCCGGGTGATCGGCGATTATTACGTGGGTCCTTGGTTTGGAAACGTCATTGCTCTCGTGCTCGGCTTTTTGCTGTTGTCGGCCTGCAATACGGCCATTATGGATTTGGTCAGCATCATGTTTTTGATGTCCAAGGACAAGGAGCTTCCTCCGGTTTTCAGCGGGTTGAACCGCTTCGGCATGCCGTGGTTCAGTCTTATCGCGGCGGTTTGCGTTCCCTGCGTCGTTCTGGTTTTGGAGCACGACGTGACGCATCTGGCGGCTTTGTATGCCATCGGCGTGGTGGGGGCGATCACGTTGAACCTGGCTTCGTGCTGTACCAACTGGCATGTCGACATCAAAAAGTATGAACGGGCGGTTTTGGGGTTTGCCGCGGCGGCGATGGTTTTGATCGAGTTGACCATTATCTATCAAAAGCACAACGCGGTGATTTTTGTTTCGAGCATTTTGGCGATAGGTCTTTCCGTCCGCGCCGCCGGCCGGTGGGTGGAGAAGGTCCGCGTAGTCGTGCCGGAGGTGTTGGGAATCAACGTGCTGACCGTAGAAGAGGCGCGCGACCTCATGCCGCTTTACAAGGGATCCACGCTTGTGGCGATCAAGACGCCGAGCGCGTCCCTTGTGGAAGAGGCTTCTTTGCATGCCAGGGGGAAGAAAGAAAGCGTGGTTTATACCTTGTTTGTCGAGGAAAAACCTCCGGGGTGGGCTTATCCGTCCGAAGTGGAGCCTTCGTCTCATGCGGTGAAGATGTTGAACGAAGCGATGCAGGGGTTTGAGAAAAGCGGCATTACGTCGGTGCCCTTGTGGGCTTTGGGGGAAGATGCCGGCTCCATCATCGTCAAGACCTCGAGGGATTTGGGTTTGGATACGGTGATGATCGGCGCCACGAGGCGCGGGCGGTTGGAGCGGCTGTTGAGGGGAGAAGTGTTGAAGACGATTTCGGAGAAACTGCCGAAGGAGAAGCATTTGGTGATTTGTAATTAGGTGAGAGAGAAATGATTAGGAGGAAATTATGTCTGTGCTGGTGTTGGTGAGGCATGGGGAGTCGCAGTGGAATTTGGAGAATCGTTTTACGGGGTGGATCGACGTCCCTTTGTCCGAAAAGGGCGTTCAGGAGGCAAGGAGCGCGGGGGAGAAGGTGAAGCGGGAAGGGCTCCGTTTTGATAAAGCGTACACCTCCGTTCTCCAACGGGCCCAGCGGACGCTCGACATCATGCTGGAGGTTTTGGGGCAGATGGATATCCCTGTCGAGAAGGATCAGGCTTTGAACGAAAGGCACTATGGAGATCTCCAGGGACTGAACAAAGCGGAAACGGCCAAGAAATTCGGAGACCACCAGGTGAAATTGTGGAGGCGGTCTTATGACGTTGCCCCGCCGGGTGGGGAAAGCCTCAAGGACACGGCGGCGCGGGTTCTTCCTTATTTTGAAACGAAGATTCTGGCGGACGTTCAGAAGGGCCTTAACGTTCTTGTCTCCGCGCACGGCAACAGCTTGCGCGCGATCGTGATGCAGTTGGACAAGTTGACCAAGGAACAGGTTTTGGAGCTCAATTTGGGGACGGGGGTGCCGATCCTTTATGCTTTTGATGAGAAGAAGGGGATTGCGTCGAAGAAAGAGTTGGCTTGACAAGGGTGCTTAGTTTTGCTAAAATTGATTGAAAAGAGTGGGGTATTGCTAAAGATTGTTTGAAAGGAGGGTACCTCCAGTGGATTGGACGACTGTTATGGAACCGGTTCAGGCGATGTGGGCGAGGGTTTTGGGTTTTCTGCCGACGCTCGTGAGCGTTATCGTCATTCTCGTTGTCGGGTGGCTTTTGGCGACGATCGTGCAAAAGGTGATCACCCGGTTTTTGAAGCTGGCGCGGCTGGACATGGTGAGCGAGCGAATCGGGATAGCCAATATCCTGACGAAGGGGGACATCAATTACACCCTTTCGGAGGTCATTGGCGTTCTGGTTTATTGGCTTTTGATTTTGGTCGTGATTTTGACGGCCGTGAACGCCCTGCAGTTGACGGTGGCGGCTGAGCTCTTGAACCGTGTCATCCTTTACATTCCCAACGTGATTGCCGGCGTTTTTATCCTGGTGCTTGGGATTTTCTTCGCGAGCGTGATGGCGAACATCGTTCGGACGACCGCCGCGAACGCCGGAGTCCAGCAGGCGCGTTCGCTGGGCCAGGCGACGCAGGTGACGATCGTGGTCTTCGTGTTTATCGAGGCTTTGACACAGCTTAGGATCGACACGTCGATTTTGGAGCTTGCCTTGAAGGCGGTTCTGGCGGCTTTGGCCCTCGGGATCGGCCTGGCGATCGGGCTTGGCTGTAAGGAGATGGCGGGGAAATGGGTGGGGCAGTTAGTGGATAGTTTTAGGCCGAAGAAATAGACGTTTTGGAGCGGCCGCCGAATAAGAGGTAAGAAAATTTCTTACCTCTTATTTTTTTGGCGTATAATGATGGTTTATGCGTAGAAGCTCGTTGGTTTCTTTATTTCTTGTTTTTTTGTTGGCTTTGGCCGGGTGTTCGCTCAATGCGCCGGAGGAGCTGGATCGTTTGATGAAAGAGGACGCCGGCTTTAAGCGCATGATCGGACTGCGGAATGAAAGCTACTCGCAGATCCATCTCATCAAGCAGGATTTGTTGAGCAAGAAAAGGTCTCTCGACGCTCAGACGGACAAGCTTCGCCGGGAGTATGACGGGTACGCCCGGGCCCAGAACGAAAAGATGGAGAAGTACCGGATGGCCATTGAGGCCAACCGCAGTATTTTGAAGCATGAGTGGGAGACGCTGACGGCGCAGTTGGCCGCGAAGCTCACGGAACTGAAGGGTTATCAGAGGACGCTCGCGGACGTGAGGAGGGTTTTGCGCGAAAGCAAGGGGATCGAGATTTCTTCGCAGGAGCGGCAGAAGTGGGAAGAGCGGGTGCTTCTTCTTTCCGAGAAGATCCGTCCTTTGGGCGAGGAGATCGAAGAGCTCAAGCTTCAGATCCGCTTGAAGAAGCGCAAGGCTAGTTTTTTAAGATGAGGGGGTGAAAGGTTGAGATAGGATTGTGGTTGGAAGGGAGCGTCTCTCCCCCTGATAAGGGGGAGCCGGAGGGGGTTTGGAGCGGGGTTTGTAGACAAAAGTCCAAACCCCCTCTAACTCCCCCTTGACAGGGGGAGGATGCTTGCGGTTTTTTTGACCCTCGTTCCTTGACCATGGCCTTCTTGCTCGTTCTCATTTTGGTTTTTTGAATTATTTGCGTTTTCTCCATGTTCCCTTCCTTTGCGGAGTTTAAAGCTTACGCTTCCCGTGGAATTCGGGCGCCGCTTTTTAGGCAGGTCCCCTTTTGGAAAGATCCTTTCCGCGTTTATGCCTCTCTTCGAAAGAGGGGTTCACCCAGCGTCCTTTTGGAAAGCGCGCGCCAATCGGAGAAAACGGGCCGCTATTCGTTTGTCGCCGTTCACCCCTTTTTGGTTCTTACCGCCAAGGGCTCAAAAGTTCGTTGGCGCGCCGGTGAGGGAGCGGGGCGGCTGAGCGTCGAAGATCCTTTTGACGCTGTCCGGAGTATTTTAAAAAGGCATCGCGCGCCTCGCTTGCCGGGATATCCTCCTTTTGTGGGAGGGGCGGTGGGGTACGTCGGTTATGAGGCGAAAAATCTCATCGAGCCGCAGTTGGTTCAACGGGCGGCGGATGATCTTGGTTTGCCCGATATTTACTTCGCTTTTTTCGACAAAGGGATTGTGTTTGACCATGCCTCCGGGAAGGTTTTTGCGTTCGTTTGCGTGGATGCGGACGGAGGGGTGAGGAAAAGTTATGACCGGGCCAAGACGGAGCTTGAGCTCTTGGAGCGGGCTTTGTCGAAGACGAAAGACCGTGTTCCTCGTTTGGATTCTGCGGAACGAAATGGGAAACAAGCTCTTCGCGTGGATTTTTCCGTGAGCCGCGCGGGGTTTATGAAAAAGGTGAAGGAGACCAAGCGTTTTATCCGGCGGGGTGATATTTTTCAGGCCAATCTTTCCCAGCGTTTTTCTTTCCCGTTCGACCAGGACGGGCTCGAAGTCTACAGGCGGCTCAAGGACGTCAACCCTTCGCCTTTTTTTGGTTTTCTGGATGCGGGCGATTTCCAGATCGTCTGCGGTTCTCCGGAAAGGCTTGTGCGGCTGGAATCCGGCGTTGTCGAAACCCGTCCACTAGCCGGAACGCGCTCGCGCGGGCGGAATGACAAGGAGGACAAGGCCCTTTCTCTGGAGCTTTTGTTGAATGAGAAGGAGAGGGCCGAGCACATCATGCTGGTGGATCTTGAGCGCAACGACTTGGGGCGCGTGTGCGAATACGGAAGCGTGCGCGTGGATGAGCTGATGACGGTTGAAAATTATTCGCATGTGAAACACATTGTTTCGAACGTTCGCGGAGCGCTTAAGGGGAATTTGGATGGGATGGACGTTTTAAAAGCGCTTTTCCCCGGCGGCACCATCACGGGGGCTCCCAAAGTCCGGTGCATGGAAATTATCGATGAGTTGGAGCCCGTCGCACGCGGTCCTTATACCGGCTCGCTCGGGTATTTTAGCTTTACGGGGGATATGGATTTTAATATTATCATTCGGAGTTTGGTGGTGAAGGGCGGGAGGGCCTATCTTCACGCGGGCGCCGGGATTGTGGCCGATTCCCTGCCGGAGAGAGAATATGCCGAAACTCTTTATAAGGCAGAAGCCGTTTTTTCTGCGGCGTTTGGAAAAGACGCCGCCGGAAGCTTCCTGGCCAGGCAGGGGGCTGCCGGTTGATTGTCTGGATCAGGCTTCGTGTTTTGAGACCTTAAGGGCTTACGGGGGGAGGCTTTTTTGTCTCGACCGCCACGTCGAACGGCTTGCCGGGTCTTGCAAAGGATTGGGGCGCTCCCTGCCTCTTTCGAAGGATGAATTGAAGGAGTGGGTTGAAGAAGGCTTGCGTGAGAGCGGTTTGCGGAACGCTCTCCTTAGGTTGACGCTTTTCTGGAAAACGCCAGGGGAAGGAGCGTTGGTCGTCATGCTGAGGGAGTTTGTCTCGCATCCTTCTGAGTGGTACAGAAGGGGAACGTCGCTCAAAACGGCGGCGGCGAAGCGCGGGAACCTGCGGGCGGAGAGTCCGGAGGTGAAGGCCGGCCAGTATGTGAGCGGCATCCTCTCGGTTTTGGCCAGCGCCCGGCGTCCCTCTCATGAAATGATTTTCCTGCAGGAGGCCGGGGCGGTTGTGGAAGGCACGATTTCCAATATTTTTGTCGTCGGCGGCGCGGAATTTGGGGAAGGGGCAGTGGAGCTTTTAACGCCGGCGGTTTATTCGGGTATTTTGAAAGGCGTCACCCGGGACGTTGTGATACAATTGGCGCGTCGAAAGGGCATCAAGGTCGGAGAAACTCTTCTTACGCGGCATGATGTTTACAACGCCCGAGAGAGTTTTATCACCAACACCTCTTCGGAAGTTTTACCGGTCGTTCAAGTTGACGGGCGCAAGATTGGGGACGGCCGGCCGGGGCCGGTGACGCGGGCGCTGCGAGAGGAGTTTAAGAAATACGTTTATGCGGAAAATTCGAAGGGCCCTCATCAGCGTTTATGACAAAAAGGGGATTGTCCCGTTCGCCAAGTTTCTAAGCGGCGGAGGGGTCGAAATCATTTCCACCGGTGGGACGGCCAAACTCCTTAAGGAAGCCGGACTTCGCGTAAAGGAGGTTTCGAGCCTTACTCATTTTCCCGAGATGCTGGGCGGGCGGGTCAAAACCCTCCACCCGGCGCTTCACGCGGGCCTCCTTGCCGTGAGAGACAATCCGGAGCATGTCAAAACGCTCTCCTCCCATCGGATCCAGCCTATCGATCTTTTAGTCGTGAATCTCTATCCCTTTGCCGAAGCGGCAAAGACCCGAGGCCGCGAGGAAGAGGTGATCGAGATGATCGACATCGGGGGCCCGGCGCTTTTGAGGAGCGCGGCCAAGAATTATCGGTACGTGGCGGCGGTCTCGGATCCACGGGATTATCCGGCGGTCATGCGGGAATTGGAGGCGAACGGCCTGGCGCTTGCCGAGACGACGCGGCGGAGACTTGCGGCGAAGGTTTTTGAGCTTACTTCTTCATACGACGGTTTTATCCATCGGTATTTTCAGAAAGCGGCTTTATCGCAAGGGGGTTTACCTGAGCGCCTTCATTTTGAATTCGAGAAGATCAAGGATTTGCGTTACGGTGAAAACCCGCATCAGAAAGGGGCTTTTTACCGGGAAGCGGGAAAAGAGGGAGCCGGCCTTGCGAAGGTCAAGCAGTGCCACGGCAAGGAGCTTTCTTTCAACAATATTTTGGACTTGAACGCGGCTTTGGAAATGACGGGGGCCTTCCCCAAGTTCGCTTGCGCGATTATCAAACACACGAGTCCCTGCGGTTTTGCCGTCGCCGAACGTCCCCACCTGGCTTTCAGAAGGGCGTACCTCTGCGATCCGCTTTCCGCTTTTGGCTCCGTCATTGGGTTGAACGGCGTCGTCGACGACAGGACGGCGGCCGAAATTTTAAAGAGCGGTTTTGTGGAGTGTATTCTGGCGAGAGGCTTTACCCCGGATGCGCTGAAACGGCTCGAGACCAAGAAAAATCTTCGGTTATTGTCCATCGGTAAAAGCAAGAGAGAGGAGTCATGGGATTACAAAAAGGTGAAGGGCGGGCTTTTGCTTCAGGAAATCGACCGCTTGGATCCGAAAAGATCGGATCTCAAGGCGGTGACCCGTATGGCGCCGCGCCCGCTTGAGATGGAAGACCTTCTCTTTGCTTTTAAGGTTTGCCGTTATGTGAAATCCAACGCCATCGTGATAGCCAAAAAGGGTGTGGCGCTGGGCATCGGAATGGGACAGCCCTCCCGCGTGGATTCCTGCGAAAGCGCTTTAAAAAAAGCGGGCAAACGCGCGAAAGGAGCCGTTCTCGCTTCCGACGGGTTTTTCCCCAAGCCCGATTCCATCGCGCTGGCTAAAAAATACGGGATTCGCGCGATTATCCAGCCTGGCGGATCCATTCAAGATAAAGCCGTGATCGAGGCCTGCGACCGGGCTAAGATCAGCATGGTGTTGACGGGGATCCGGCATTTTAAGCATTAACGGTTGAACGAAAGACAGTCTTTGTTTGCGCAGGGGGAAGTGGTATAATTCTCTTCATTAACCGTAGGGATTTTGAAGTGGGGGAGGTGCGGGGTGGAAGGGAAGAAAACCTGTTTCTTTTGCAAGATCGTGGATGCGCTTCTCATTATCGGGGCTTTGAACTGGGGGCTTTTGGCCGCGGCGCAGGTTGACCTGGTGGCGAAGCTCTTGGGCGGGATGACCGTCGCAAGCCGTGTGGTCTATGGCCTCGTGGGGCTGGCGGGGCTTGTGAAGTTGATCGGGTGCCTTTGCATCAAGGAATGCCCGGCTTGTAAGAAACAACAGTAGTTTGTTTCGTTTATTTAAAAAGGAGCTGCGGGGAGCGGGAGGCAGCTCCTTTTGTTTTATTGAGTTACGTAAAAGCAATGAAACATAAGAAGAACGGATGCGCCTGCTCCTAGTGGAAGGGCTCAAATCCCCCCTGCCCCCTTTGAAAAGAAAAGGGGGTAAAGGCTTTCTTTCCACTAAAGAGAAAGAGCGAAAGACCAACCCCCTTTTTATTTGAAAGGGGGCAGGGGGGATTTGATTCCACGGCTCAGCTTCTTGTGACAAGGGTTCTTATTGCTTTTCCGTAGATCAATAGGTGACAGGAAAACGAACGAATGACTTACCGAGAGGCCGTCGAATATCTGGATTCCTTTATCAATTACGAGCGGATGACGGATTGGGAGTATCCGGAGGCGTTCAAGCTCGACCGCATGCGCTCGCTCGTGAAGGAGCTGGGAAATCCTCAGAATGCTTATGAGTCGGCGATCATCGCGGGCTCGAAGGGCAAGGGTTCGACGGCGGCGATTTTAAGCTCTATTTTAAGGATGGAGAATTGGAGGGTGGGGCTTTACACTTCGCCGCACCTCGTGGATATCCGGGAGCGCATCCAGGTCAACGGTCTTCCCATCAATGAAATTCGTTTTGCGGAGCACGTCCTTCATCTTAAGGAGATTTTGGACGTCCCTTCTTGGAAGAAAAATCCGCCGACGTACTTCGAGATTTTAACGGCCATGGCCTTCGCTTATTTCAAGGAAATGAAAGCGCAAGCCGTTGTTTTAGAGGTGGGGCTCGGCGGGCTTTTTGATTCCACCAATATCGCGCCGTCCAGGGTGGTCGGCTTGACACCCATCAGCCTTGAGCACACGGACAAACTGGGCAGGACGCCGGCAAAGATCGCCGTGCAAAAATGCGGCGTCATCAAGGGGCGGGAGCTGGTGGTGTCGGGCGCGCAGGAACCTGAGGTGGACGACGTGATCCGGCGGGCGGCGGCGGAGAAGGATGCGGAGCTTATCCGCGTGGGGAGGGAGATCCGCATCTTTGAAAGGGAATTTGGGGAAAATTTTCAACGGTTTGACGCGCGCACGCCTTTCGGGAACTATTTTAATTTGGAGATCGGGCTTCTGGGCGTTCACCAAATAGAAAATGCCGCTTGCGCCATCGGGCTTGCGAAGGCCTTTGAAAAGAAATGCCGGATGAAGGTGTCGGACAGCGCCGTCCGCCAGGGCGTGTTGGATGCCCGCTGGCCGGGGAGGCTTGAAAAGATCGAGGACTGCCCCCGTGTGATTTTGGACGGGGCGCAGAATCCGGCCAGCGCCAAGAGACTTGCCGCGGCTTTGAAGAGGCATTTCTCGTATGAGAGGCTTGTCCTTGTGTTGGGCGTGTCGGCGGACAAGGATTTGGAAGGGATCTTGACGGAGCTCTTGCCGGAATGTTCTTGCGTGATTGCCGCCCAGGCCGAGAATCCAAGGGCCTTGCCGGCGAGGGAGCTGGCTGAGGCGGTTCGGCATCGGGATTCTTCCAGGGAAGTGATGGTTTGTGAGAGAGCGCCGGAGGCGTTGGAAAAGGCCAAGTCGCTGGCATGCCCTGGAGACTTGATTTTGGTGACGGGATCGCTTTTTCTGGTGGGAGACGTGAAAAAACATGCTGAGGCAGTTTGATGAGGATACGATTGCTGCGATTGCCACGCCGCCGGGCGAAGGGGGGATCGGGATTGTCCGTTTGAGCGGTCCCGAGGCGATCGGAGTTGCGGATAAGATTTTTCGGTCCAAAAGCGGGCGGTCGGTGCGGGAACAGAGGAGTTTTACGGTGCAGGTTGGGTGGATCGTCTCAAACGGGGTGGTGGATGAGGCGTTGATGATGGTGATGCGGGGGCCTAAGAGTTATACGCGGGAGGATATGGTGGAGATAAGCGCCCATGGGGGGACGGCGGTTTTGCAGGCGATTTTGGAGCTGGCTTTAAAGGCGGGGGCGCGTTTGGCACTGCCGGGGGAGTTTACGAAGCGGGCTTTCTTAGGCGGCCGCGTGGATTTGGTGCAGGCGGAGGCGGTTTTGGACCTTATCAAGGCAAAGACGGAGTTGGCCAGCCGGTGGGCCGCGGCGCAGTTGGAAGGGGCGTTGTCGAGGAAGATCCAGGCGATGAAGGAAGAGCTTCTTCACGTTTTGAGCCATCTGGAAGCCTCCATCGATTTCCCTGACGACTTTTTGGAGCCGGATGGCCTTTCACGGATTGAGGAGAGATTGAAGAAGCTCGAAGAGGGTATCGGGTTTCTTTTGGATGGTTCCCGGCTGGGAATTTTGGCCAAGCAGGGGTTCAAAGCGGCCATCCTTGGCCGGCCCAATGTGGGCAAGTCGAGTTTGATGAATAAATTGGCGGGTTCTAACCGGGTGATTGTCACCCCTTATCCCGGAACGACCCGTGATGTCGTGGAGGAGGAAGTGCGGCTTCGTGGGTTTCCGATGAGGATCTGGGATACGGCAGGCTTGAGAGAGACGACGGACCCGATTGAAAAGGAGGGGATTCGGCGTTCACAACGGGCGATGAGGGAGGCGGATATCCTTTTATACGTGGTGGACGGCAGTCAAGAATGGACAAGAGAGGATACGGAGTGGTTTGGCCGTTTGAATGGCGCGGTGAAGCTGGTAGTCGTGAATAAGGCCGATCTGCCCCAGAAAATTGACGGTGAGGAACTTGAGCAAAAGCTTCAAGGGGATTCTTTTGTCCGAACGTCCTGCGTCAGGGAGGATGGAACGAGGATGTTAGAAGACGAAATATTTCGGTTGGTCACAAAAGGCGCCATGCAGGTTTCCGATGAGGTGGTGGTCAGTTCGGTGAGGCAAAAGGATTTGTTGGAGAAGGCGCTCCGTCATTTAAAAGGCGCCGTGCAGGCTTGCCGGGAGGGTTTTTTGCCGGAGCTTGTGGCGGTGGATATTCGAGAGGCCCTTTATGACTTAGGGGTTTTGGTGGGGGAGGTTTACACGGACGACCTGCTTGAGGTTTTGTTTAATCAATTTTGTATTGGGAAGTAGGGGGCACGGATTATATAATAAGCGGATATGGTGGACGGTTCCGATTCCTTTTTTATCCAAATAGGCAAAAATAGGGTGTTCATGGCCGCTTTTTTTTCGTGGCTGACGGCTCAGACTCTGAAGGTAACGCTGGGGGTTCTGCGCGAGCGGCGGTTCAATTTTAAATGGTTTGTCGGATCGGGAGGCATGCCCAGTTCCCACGCCGCTTTGGCGATGGGACTGGCCGTTGCCACGGGGTTGAGCGAGGGGTTTCACACGGGTCTTTTTACGCTGGCTTTCGTGTTTGCCATGATCACGATGTTCGATGCGCAGGGGGTGCGGCGCCAGAGCGGAAGGCAGGCGGAGGTTCTCAATCAGATTGTGGAGGACCTTTATACCCAAAAGGGGCTTCACCCGGATCGGCTGAAGGCGCTCTTTGGCCATACCCCGATAGAAGTGCTGGCGGGGGGAGCGGTCGGCATTGTCGTGGCGATGGCGTGTTTCAGATGGTTATGAGAGGTTTGGTTGAATAGAAAAATAATTCCCGTCGTTTTGTCGGGCGTTTTCGCTTCGGCTTTGGTGTTGGGGCCGGTTCTTGGGCCCGACGCGTCCCTTTATGCCGAGGCGGCGAAAACCCCGGTTTCTCTGCTTGGTTTGATCGATAGAAAGTCGGTTATTCATGAGGTCCGGCCGGGAGATCACCTGACTCGTTTGTCGAAGAAATACCGGCAGACTGCGGCTCTCATTAAGAAGGCAAACGGTTTGAAAAGCGACATTCTTTTGCCGGGTCAGAAGCTTAAAATTCCCGCCTATACGTTCAACCTCGTGGTGGACAAATCCCAAAATACGCTGCTGTTGAAAGGGGATGAAGAGGTTTTGAAGACCTACGTGGTGGCCACGGGGGAGAATAATTCCACGCCCGTCGGGGTTTTTAAGATCGCGGACAAATTGGTGAACCCCGCGTGGTACAAGGCGGGCGCCGTAGTCCCTTTTGGGAGTCCGGAGAACATTCTGGGCACACGGTGGCTGGGTTTGACAAAAAAGAGTTATGGGATTCACGGGACAACCGAGCCCGAGAAGCTGGGCCGTCAGGTCACTGCCGGATGCGTTCGGATGCGAAATGAGGACGTGGAGGAGCTTTTTGACGTGGTATTGCCCGGCACGGAAGTGACCATCGTCGACTAAAAAGCCAATGATAGCGACCTTTGATTTTGAAAAACCGATTGTGGAGCTCGAGAGAAAGATAGAGGAGCTTAAGGGTTTAAGCTCCAGCGGCGAGCTGGGCCTCGAGTCCGAGGTAAAGAAGCTCGAGGCGCGCTTGGCGCATTTGAAGAAGGAGATTTATTCGGGTTTGACCCCTTGGCAGAGAGTGCAGATCGCCCGTCACCCGAAGCGCCCTTACACGCTGGATTACGTCCGGCTTATTTTTACCGATTTCGTGGAGCTCCATGGGGACCGGACCTACGCGGATGACAAGGCGCTCGTCGGGGGACTGGGGAAGCTTGACGGGCAGACATTTTTGGTTTTGGGCCACCAGAAGGGGAGGGACGCCAAAGAAAACATCCTGCGCAATTTCGGCAGTGCTCATCCGGAGGGTTACCGCAAGGCCATTCGCCTCATGAAATTGGCCGAGAAGTTTCGCGTTCCCATTGCCGCGTTTGTGGACACGCCGGGGGCTTATCCGGGAGTCGGGGCCGAAGAAAGGGGGCAGGCGTACACCATCGCTTATAATTTGAGGGAGATGTCGAAGATAACGGTGCCCATTTTGGTTTGCGTGATCGGCGAAGGCGGCTCGGGAGGCGCCTTGGGGATCGGCATGGGGAATGCGGTGCTGGTTTTGGAGAATGCTTATTATTCCGTGATTTCTCCGGAGGGCTGCGCGGCGATTTTGTGGAAGGATCGGACCAAGGCGCCCGAGGCCGCCGCCAGCTTGAAGCTCACGGCGAAGGATTTGTTGGAGCTCGGGGTGATCGATGAGGTCGTTAAAGAGCCGTTGGGCGGAGCCCATCAAAATCCGGGCGAAACGGCCCAGGCGGTCAAGGCGGCTCTTAAAAGGCATTGGAAGAACTTGAAGAAGGCGAGCGCGCCGGAGCTCGCTGAGAGGCGTTATGAAAAGTTCAGGGCGATGGGAGTTTTTCAAACCATGGGGTCTTGCCCCTTTTCCGAAAATGGCAAAAAGCGCCAGAAGAGAATTTTTCGTCCCAAGTGATTTTGCCGAGGTTCCCCAAGCGAGCGCCGGGGTTTTGTCTTTTTTGGAACCGCTGGAATTGGGCGAAAACGCCTTGTTCGACCTGCGCCTTTGCTTCGAGGAGGCGCTCATCAACGCGGTGAAGTACGGGAACCGCTTTCGAAGGGATCTCAAGGTGCGGGTGCTGGTGGAGTTCGATGATGAGAAGGTGGCGCTCACGGTGGAGGACCAAGGGCGTGGATTCGATCCGGGGAAGCTTGCGGATTGCACGAGGGAAGATCATTCGTTGAAGAACCGGGGCCGCGGCATTTATCTCATGCGGAAGCTCATGGACAAGGTGGAATATAATCCTAAGGGAAATCGGGTTTGCATGATAAGATTTTTGAGCCGTTAAAGGGAGAGAGCTATGGATGCGAAAACCTTTCAGAAGGACGGGGTGAACGTTTTTGAGGTGGCGGGAGAGATCAACATCAATACGTCTCCCGAGCTTCGAAAGTTATTTGAACGCGAGTCCCTTAAAAGGGTCGTCGTGGATTTGCAGAAAGTTTCCTATATCGACAGTTCCGGTCTTGCGACGCTGGTGGAAGTCTTGAAGCGCGTCAAGGCGCAGGGCGGGCTCTTGGGCCTTTCGGGGATGTCCGATAAGGTGAGAAGCCTTTTTGAGATCACGAAGCTCGATCAATTCTTTCTGATCGCCGAAACGCGGGAAGAAGCCGTCGATAAGGTCAAACAGCCTTCTTAAATTTCCATGCTGTTAGAGTCCATCGGGAGAGTTTCCCTTTCTTTTTGGAATCAAACGAAAGAAACCTTGTTTCTTCTGGCCCAGACGCTTTATTGGATCTTCTGCGGCCCTTTTCGCAAAAAGCCCGTTTCACGCAAAAACCTTTTCGCGCAAACGGTTTTTGGCGGGATCCATTCGCTTCCCATCGTTTTCTTCGTCGATTTTTTTATCGGCATGGTTTTGGCCATGCAGGCGGCCTATCAGTTGGAGAAGTGGGGCGCCACGATCTACGTGGCTTCCCTCGTCGGCGTTTCCGTAACCCGTGAAATAGGGCCGGTGCTGACTTCCCTTGTCATTGCCGGGCGCGTAGGGGCGGCGATTACGGCGGAGCTGGCGACGATGAAGGTGACGGAGCAGGTGGAGGCGCTTGAGACCATGGGTCTCAATCCCGTGCGGACTCTCGTGGTTCCGCGATTCCTTGCGCTTCTGGTCATGCTGCCGTGTCTGGTCCTCTTGGGGGATTTGATCGGGATGTTGGGAGGGTATGTCATCGGCACGGTGAATTTGGGTCTGCCCTCGGGGCTTTACGTCGATACGACGATTCAGTTCCTGGAGAAGAAGGACATCCTCACGGGGCTTTTGAAGAGCGCGGTTTTCAGCGTGATCATCACGATGACCGCCTGCAGGGAAGGGCTTTCGACCCAAGGAGGGGCCGAGGGGGTGGGGCGGTCCACGACGAGGAGCGTGGTGATTTCCTTTATTCTCATTATCTTGGCGGATGCGATTTTGACAGGGGTGTTTTATTTTGCGAAGACTTGAGGGGATAGATTTTTGTTTGGGGACATACTTTAACGTTCGGCGAGACGGGGCCTTTCTTTTTCGGTGGTTGCTCAGAATGGGTATGCGCCTGCCACGGCATTCCTCTCTCAGTCGCTTGGACGGCAAGGAATCAGTGCCGAGCGCAGCGTTTGGACGCTCCTTGCGAGAGGAACGCCGTGGCCGCGCCCATTCTTGAGTTATGCATTTGGGGGGTGAGATGGAGGCGGGGGCTGACAGCAAACAGGCGGTGATCAGGGTTCGGGACCTGGTGAAGGATTTTGGGGGGAGGCGGATTTTGAACGGGATCAGCCTTGATGTGTATGAGGGGGAGACGCTGGTGGTGATGGGGGGCTCGGGGTGCGGGAAGAGCACCTTTTTGCGGCATTTGATCGGTTCGATCTCTCCGGACTCCGGCGAGGTTTGGATGTTCGGCAAGAACCTCGCCTCCGCCCCGGAAGGGGAGATGGACGAGATTCGGAAAAAATTCGGTATGCTCTTCCAATCAGCGGCGCTCTTTGATTCCTTGACGGTCGGGGAGAACATCGCCCTTCCCTTGAGGGAGCACGCGAAGCTCGACGAGAATATCGTTCAAATTATCGTGAAGATGAAGCTGGAGCTTGTCGGCTTAAGGGGTTTCGAGAATCTCATGCCTTCCCAGCTTTCCGGGGGGATGAAAAAACGGGTGGGGCTCGCCCGCGCGATCTCGATGGATCCGAAAATCGTTTTTTACGACGAGCCGACGGCGGGGCTTGATCCGATCATGACGGCGGTGATTGATAAGCTGGTGGTGGATTTGACGAAGAAGTTGTCCATGACCTCGGTCGTCGTGACGCATGACATGGCGAGCGTTTTCAGGATTGCGGACCGGATCGTGATGTTTCACCAGGGGAATATGGTGGAGATGGGGACGCCGGAGGAGATTCGAAATTCCAAAAATCCATTGGTGAGGCAGTTCATCGCGGGAGAGGCGGAGGGGCCGGTTTCCTTTTTTCAGCAGGGGGACGATTATTTGGAGCATTTAACGGCGGGGATTCGGTGAGAAGGGCTGTGGGCTTTCTTTGTTTGGCGGTTCCGCAGAGTAGGCATGCGCCTGCCACGGCATTCCTCTCTCGGTCGCTGGGACAGCAAGAAATCAGTGCGGACCACAACGTTTGGACGCTCCCTGCGAGAGGAACGCCGTGGCCGCGCACCATTCAAGGAGAGTGAGGGATGAAGATGTCGAATGAGACGAAGACGGGGTTGATGGTTTTGGTTTGTTTGGGGTTGTTGACGGGGCTTTTGTTGAAAATAGGAAATTTCAGCCCGCTTCAAAAAGGGTATACGATTAAGTCTCAGTTTCGTTTTACGGCGGGTGTTAAGAGGCATGCGCCGGTTTGCTTGTCGGGCGTGACGGTGGGAGAGGTGAAGGACATTCACGTCCTTTACGGGGACGAGACGCTGGTGGAACTCGTTCTTTGGGTCCGGCGGGAGGTGAAGGTCCGCTTGGATTCGCAGGCTTTTATCACGACGCTGGGGCTCATGGGCGAGAAGTACGTTGAAATTAAAGCGGGGACGGCGGAGGCTCCTTATGCGAAAGAAGGGGAGATGATCCCGGGCAAAGATCCGGTGCGTCTCGAGGAGCTCATCGAGCTCGGCGCGAAGGTCGCCGAGGACGTGGGCAAGACCGCAAGGGACTTGAGCCGCGTGGCGCAGAGCGTCGATGTCACCCTCCAGGAAAACCGGCAGAAGATAGACAGGCTCATGGACAATTTGGAGGAAACCTCCGAGAATTTCAGGGATTTCAGCCAGGACATCAAGTATCACCCCTGGAAGATTTTGATCAAAGGAAAGGAAAAGTCAAAAGAAGAAATGGCGAAGGAGAAAAACGAACGCCTTGCGGCAAAGAGACTTCTATAAGTTTTTCCGGTATCTCATCTTTGGTTTCCTTCTGGGCTTAGCCCTTCTTTTTTCTTACCTCCGGGTTTTTGAACTCTACGAGCTTCAGACCTACGACTGGCGGTGCCAGGTGAGGGGGGCGAGGCCGGTTTCCAAAGACGTTGTTCTCATCGACATCTGGGACGACACGCTTAGGAATTTGGGCGCGTGGCCGTTCGATCGTCATTACCATGCCGAGCTGATCGACGTCTTGGGTCATTACGGCGCCAAAGCGGTGGGGTTCGATCTTCTTTTTGTGGAGCCGAGGGAAGGGGATGAGGCGGTGGCGCAGGCGGCCGCCCGCGCCAAGAACGTTTACTTTGCGGAGGCATTTTACCAGCCGAGGCCCCAAGACGGAGCTTTTGCCGCCGAAAAGAAGATAGCCCCTCTTCTTCCTTCATATACGGGAGCGGCCGCAGGCGTGGGGCATGTGAACGCGAAGGCGGATCTGGACGGCAAGCGGCGCCGCGTTTATCCTTTTATCGTTCAGGACGGCCGGAAGCAGTATCAACTGAGCCTGCAGATTGCCAAGGACCTCTTCGGCGTCAAAGAGGAAGAGGTCGTCCTTTCCAAGGGCCGCCTGCGGTTCTCCAAGGATCGGGCCGTTCCTCTGGATGGGGAGGGATGCCTTTTGGTCAACTACGCCGGGCCTTGGCAGAAGACGTTTCGGCACTATTCGTATTATGACATCCTCGCCGCTTATTTGGAGGGACGGTTGGGGTTGAAACCCCGCTTGGATCTCGAAGCGTTCAAAGACAAGATTTGCTTTGTGGGGCTTACTTCTCTTGGGTCGCATGACACGAGCCCCGTTCCCATCGAGCCCGTTTACCCGATGGTCGGCATGTATGCCAACGTGTTGTCGAGCCTTCTGCAGAGAGATTTTATACACAGGCCCTCCCGCCTTTTTAATTTGTTTTTGCTTCTGGTGTTCGGCGCCGGCGTCTTGTGGATCGCTTTTCGTTTGAAGCCGGTCTTGGCTTTGCTGGGAACGCTGGGGGTCCTCTTCCTTTTTATAGGGGGCGTGACGGGAGTTTTTCTGAAATGGGGTATTTGGCTCGACCTTTTTTACCCTTGCGTGTTTTTTGCGTTTCTCTATGCGGCGAGCACGTTGACGCGCGTGATGCAGGAGGTGAGAAAAAGGGAAATCGTCGAGAGAGAGCTGGAGATCGCCAGCCAAATTCAGAAAAGCTTCCTGCCCGCCGTCCTTCCGAAGCGGGAGGGGCTGGATTTGGCCGTTTACATGAAACCGGCCAAGGCCGTGGGCGGTGATTTATACGCGTTCATGCCTTTGGCGGACGGCCGGATGGGCGTCATGGTGGGCGACGTCTCGGGGAAGGGCACTCCCGCCGCTTTGCTCATGGCGAAGGCCGTGTCGGAGTTTAAATTTTTCGCCCGCGATACAACGGATCCCGCGGAGGCCCTTCAGGCGCTGAATGATTCTCTGGCGTTGGAATCAGCGGGGGGCTTGTTTGTGACCTTGACTTACGCTTTGTTTGACATTAAAAATAGAGAGTTGCTTTTATCGAGCGCCGGCCATCTGCCGGTTTTACGGGTAAACTTAAAAGGGGAAACTGATTTTTTGACGGAAGGGACGGGGATTCCCCTGGGGATCGTGGAAGGCGTTTCTTTTCCGCGCCTCAAGATGGAAATGCAAGAGGGCGATCGGCTGATCTTTTACTCGGATGGAATCAGTGAAGCCAGGAATCGGAAGAAAGAGGAATACGGGGTTGAAAAGCTCCAAAGGGTCGCGGCCGCTTATCGTTCCTTTGGGGCGGAGGCGCTCCTTGAAAGAACGATGGCGGACGTCCATCGTTTTGTCGGCCGCGCGGATCAGCACGACGATATGACGCTTTTGATAGCGGGGGTTCGTTATGCCCAAAACCAAGCATAAGATTTTAGTGGTAACGGACGACCCTTCTCTGCGCGCCGCCCTTGCCGAGAAGCTTTCCGCCTCGCGCTTCGATTTGTGTTATTCCGACGGCGAGGTGATGCAAAAGGTGTTTGACGAAGTGCCGCATCTGGTGGTGATCGATGAGGGTTTTAAAAGGGGGGAGGGCCTGCGGACGGCGCTCGCCATCAAAAGGGACATGGTGTTGAAATACGTCCCGGTGGCGCTTTTGGCCGCGCGCCGACACGCCTTGCGGAGAAGGAAAACCGGCTTGATCGATCTTTTTTTTGAAAGGCCGCCCGAGTGGAAGAATTTCCTTTTATCCATTCGCAGGTTATTGGCCAAAAATTATAATGAGCTCGACTTGAATCCGTTGACGAACCTGCCGGGCGCGCGCTCGAGCCTTTTGCGGATCGAGAGGGCCATCGCTTCGAGGAAGCGCTTCGCCGTTTGCTGCGCGGATCTTTCGCATTTGGGGGTTTTCAACAAGGTGTATGGAGATGCCCGCGGCGATAAGGTGATCGCGCGGTTGGCTAAGATCATTCAAAGGGCCGTTAAGGAAGAAGGGGGAAGCGATGATTTTGTGGGCCATTTGGGAGGGGATGATTTTATCGTCGTCACGCATCCTCATGCGGCGGAGGGGATTTCGCGGAGGATCGCGGAGCTTTTTGACGAAGCCGCCCCGCGTTTCTATGACCGCCGCCACCGGGAAGAAGGGCATCTCCTTGAGCGCAGCGACGAAGGCGTTTTGACCCGTTACCCCCTCATCGCGGTTTCGATCGCCGTCGTGCAGAATGGCACGCGCCCTCTTTCGGAGATTACGGAGATCAGCGCCATCGCCAGCGACCTCCAGCGCTGTATGAAGAAACTGCCCGGAAGCCGGTACATGGAAGACAGACGCCAAGCCCGCCGGGAGAACGACGATAAGGACCAAGGCGTTTCGGAGACGGCCAAGAGCGTTCGAATAGGAGGTTTTGGGAGAGGTCACGAGGAAAAGTACCGCGATTTCTTCGTGGAAGTCTTGGAAAAAGGCAGGATCGAAACGTTGTATCAACCCATCGTTGACTTAAGGGAACGGAAGGTGATAGGTTTCGAGGCGATGACCCGCGGGTTTTCCCACAGTCCCCTTAAGGATTCGTCTCTCTTGTTTGCGGCGGCAAGGGAGTACGGGAAGATCCAGGAATTGGACGAGCTCTGCGTGGAGCATGTTTTAAAAAGCGGCCAGGGGATCGGGACGGACAAGAAACTGTTTCTCAATCTGAATCACGAAACGCTGATTACTCCCGGCGTGATGAAGCGGCTTTTTCGGAAGAGAGGAGCGATCGGCCTGAAGAGCCTTGTCATTGAGATTACGGAGGAGAGCATCCTGCGTTCTTTCCAAAAGATAAAGGACGCTTTGTTTGAGCTGAAAAAAGAGGGCGTTTCAGTGGCCATCGATGACGTCGGCGGGGGCGCCGTGAGCTTAAGGGACGTAGCGATCTTGAAGCCCGATTACATGAAGTTTGACCGTTCGCTTATTCGGCAGATCCATCGAAGCAAAACCAAACAGCAGATCGTTCGTTCGATGCTCCTCTTCGCAAGCGGTTTCCATGCCCTGACGGCCGCGGAGGGGATCGAAACGAAAGAAGAGTGCCAAACGGCCGCCGCCTGCGGCGTTCATCTTGGCCAGGGCTACTATTTCGCAAGACCCGGCAAGGCTTTTCCGGAAGTCATTTTTCACTGACCCACCAAGGTTTTCTATAACTTGATTACTTTAAATAGGTTATGGTTTAAAGAGACGGGATTATGACCCTTGGCGGCGGAAAAGAAGAATTTTGAAAATTTTTTTGAATTGAATTTGTAATTTGGGTTTGGGTCGTGTATACTTAAATAAACAAGGTTGCAATTCAATGACAAAAACCGTTAAACAGTCCCAACAAAATCGCCTGACCAACTACATGGAAGAGCTGGCGCACCAAGCCTTGGAGGGCCTTTTGGCCGGAGAGAAGCGGTTTCGTTTCTCGGACGGCGTGAAGGCGGACATCAAGGCTTTGGCGCTCAATCGGTTGTGGCCCATGTACATGACGACCGAATCGGGGCGGGAATTTTTCCGCAAGGCCATCGTCGAGGAGAATATCGAAAAAGATATCGTCCGGGAATTAAGGGCCGCCATCAGCATCGTGCAGTCCAATCGCCGGAAGCGATAGCTCCTGCCCTTCACTTCCACGTAGATCCTACGTGGAACTCTTTTAGTTCCTTTTTTCACTAAATATCTTTAGTGGCGGCGGTAATACCAATGGATAGGAGCGCAAGCGACAATTTGAATGAGGGTTGCCTTTTCTTGGAAGATTTTTTATGCTCGAAAACCATAATCTTTTAAAAAGCAGAAAACGCAGGCATGGTTTCTTAAGGATTGTTTCTTTTGTTTTGGTGTGTTCCCTGTTGGCGGAACATATTTCTTTCGCCAACCCGGAACTGAAGGTCGAAAGTGGAAGGGGGAAGGTGGAAGGAAAGGAAACAACGCTTCCTCTTGGGGTTCGTCTGCCGGAATCGATTGGAATTGTAGAAGATAACTGGAAGGCTGGAGGGCTAGAGGGCTGGAAGGCAACGGTTTTCTTAATCCAAGATCCTCACACCAACTTCTCCGGACAACTTAATCTCTCAAAAGTTTTAGATATTCTTCTCCAAAGAAACCCTGCTCACTACGTCTTCCTCGAAGGTGGGCGCGGGAATGAGTCTTTTAGCTTTCTTCGGAAATACGCCCCAATAGAAATAAGACAACAAATCGCCAAACAATTCCTATGACAAGGAAAACTCCAAGGAAGCGAGTACCTCGATTTTACCTCCAACCACAACATGACCCTCTTT
>JACQQY010000027.1 GCA_016206825.1 Candidatus Omnitrophota bacterium | reverse complement strand
TCGGCCACCGGGCGAGCGGCGATCTCACCGCGGAGGTGGGAGAGACCGCCCGTGCGTTCAAAGAAGCGGGGGTGGCCATCGAGATCAACACTTCCGGCTTGCGGAAGCCCGTGAACGAGATTTATCCTTCGCTTTCCGTCCTTAAGATTTACTGCGCGGCGGGGGTCCCTATCACTTTTTCATCCGATTCCCATGATCCCAAAGACGTGGGGAGGGATTATGACAAAGCGTGGGTCTTAGCGAAAGAGGCGGGTTATACGGAATACCTCGTATTCAAACAAAGGAAGATTGAAAAGAGGCTGAAGCTTTAAGATGATTCGCGTTCTGGGGATCGACCACGCGGCGATCAATGTGGGGGATTTGGAAAAATCCTTGGAGTTTTACACCCGGGTGCTGGGGCTTAAGGTGAGCGGGCGCGAGCGCCAGAAGCCGGGGGCGGAGTATTTTCTCGATTGCGGTTCTTCGCTCATCGGTTTGATTCAAGGGGCCGAGGGGGAAGGCAGGCATTTGTTGCAGGATAAAGGGTTGGGGGGGAATCACGTCGCGTTTCGCGTGAACGCCGGAGATTTTGACGGAACGGTGGATGAGTTGAAGAAGAGGGGCATCCCCATTCTTTATTCTAAAAAACGGGAGAGGTCGTGGTCGGTGTATTTTTTGGATCCGGACGGGAATAAGTTGGAAATAACCGCTTGGCCGTTGGAGGATAACGAAGGAGGTTGACATGGTTCAGTTAAAAGAAGGAATGAGGGCGCCCGAGTTTAAGTTGTCCGCGAGCAATGGGGAGGAAACGGCTCTTGGGGATTTTAAGGGCAAAAAGCGCGCCGTGTTGTATTTTTATCCGAAGGATGACACGCCGGGGTGCACGACGGAGGCTTGCGGGTTCCGGGATAACTTGAAAACCATTGAAACTCAGGACGCCGTGATTTTAGGGGTGAGCCCCGACGGGGTTGATTCTCACAACAAGTTCATCGGGAAGTTCAAGCTTCCCTTTACTCTCCTAAGCGATCCGGATAAGAAGGTTTGCCAGGCGTATGGGGTTTGGGTGAAGAAGAGCTTGTATGGGAAAGAGTACATGGGTGTCGCTCGAACCACCTTTGTCATCGGGAAGGATGGTAAAATAGAGAAGATCTACGAGAAGGTGAAACCCGAGGGACATGCGGAGGAAGTGCTGGAGTTTTTGAGAAAAAACCAGTAACGAATAGGACTATGTCGACAATTACTTTTCAACCTAAAGACATGAGGGTGGATGTGCCGCGGGGGTTTTCCGTGCTCGAGGCGGCGATGGAATTTCATGTGCCCATTTACCACACCTGCGGGGGGAACGCTTCCTGCAGTACCTGCCGCGTGAAGGTGCTGAGAGGGGCTGAAAACCTTTCGTCCATGGAGGAGGCCGAGAAACAGGTTTTGGAAGCCTTCGACCTTCCGGCCCCTTACCGGCTCGGATGCCAGGCTCTCCTGATGCAGGGGGAGATAGAGGTGGAGATTCCAAAGAGGGTGAAGCCCTGCCGGGACAACAAGACGCCGCCTTTGCCTGCCAAAGCATGAGAAACCGAGAGTGGGACCCTGGAGTCAATTCGTTTTTCATCTCAGTCGTTATAAATGCCGCCGTTTTTTTCTCCTTCGATCGCGCGCTTCTTCACGAGGCGCAGACGGATCGCCTCCATGCGCAGGCGTTAAAGTTACAACAAGAGAAGCAAACGCTTCAATTCGAATTTGTGGAAGCGCCTCCCAAAGTTCATCCCCAGAAACCGGCCGTGACTCGCAAGATCGCCTCCCGCGATGCCTTGAACCAAGACTTGGCACGCGATAAGTCCGGAGCGGAAACGGCCCCGGCGGTTCGGAACGTCGGCGCGGCGGATCAATTAGCTCAAAGGAAATCGGAAATCCCCGCCGCGCCTTCGCCTCCCTCGCCGGTTTCTCTTCCACAAAAACAAGCCTCCCCGGACTTGAGCGGGGAGAAGGGGGCGGCGGGTCGGAAGGAAACCGGAAAGAAGGAGGATCGTTTTTACGAACGCAGGAAGAAGACGCCGGCGCGGCGCAAGGAGAGCGTTTCTTCCCAGGTTTCCCCGCAAGGCCTGACCGGAAAAGACAAGATTACGACCGAGGAAACCGCGAAGGCGCGCTCACGCGGCGCGAAGCTTTATGGATTGGTTTCGTTTGAGGCGACCGGTTCGGGAATGGGGCAGTACATGAAAAATTTAAAGGAGAGAGTGTGGCTGGCATGGTTTCCCTACCTCGCCTTTCAATATCCGCAGGATTTTCGCGGGGCCGATGCCGTCATCGGCTTCACGTTGAACAAAAACGGAGAAGTGAAAATCGTCCGGGTTGTGGAGAGCCGTGGAAGCCCCGTCTTCGCCGCTTACTGCATGCAAGCCGTCCAGCGCGCCTCAGGCTTCGGCGGCCTTCCGGAAGAAATCCTCGCCCTTTTGGGGAAGGAGGAGCTTGAAATCAAGTTCGGGTTTCACTACCGGTAGATTTCTTGGCCCGTCTTTTTAAACTCTTCCGCCTTTTCTTCCAGCCCTTTTCGGACGGCCTCTTCTTCATTCAGGCCGTGTTCGGCGGCGTAGTCGCGCACGTCCTGCGTGATTTGCATACTGCAGAATTGGGGGCCGCACATGGAGCAGAAGTGGGCGGTCTTGGCCGCTTCCTGGGGGAGGGTTTCGTCGTGGTAGGCCTTGGCGGTGACC
>JACQQY010000021.1 GCA_016206825.1 Candidatus Omnitrophota bacterium | reverse complement strand
GTTCATGGAAGAGGCGAGAGGGACATGATGAAGGGCAAAGTTTATCTCGTGGGGGCGGGGCCGGGGGATCCGGGGCTTTTGACCGTGAAGGCCCTTCGGCTCATTCGGGAAGCGGATTTGATCGTTTATGATACGCTGGCGAATCCGGAGCATCTCCGCTGGGCCAAGGAGGGGGCGAAGAAAATCTGTGTGGGGAAGGGTTTTCGCCATCGTCCGATGAGCCAGGATCGAATCAACCGTTTGATTATTGAGGCGGCGAGAAAAGGCCGGAAGGTTGTCCGGTTAAAAGGGGGCGATCCCTTTTTGTTTGGACGCGGAGGAGAAGAGGCGCTGGTTTTGGTTCGGCATCGCGTGCCTTTTGAAGCGGTGCCGGGGGTGACGAGCGCCGCCGCCTGCGCGGCTTATGCGGGCATTCCGTTGACCCACCGGGATCATAACGCTTCCGTCACTTTTCTCACGGGGCATCGCGCGGATGACGAGGATTTGAGTTCTGTGGATTGGAAGAGTCTCGTCCGTTTGGGCGGCACGCTTGTGGTTTACATGGGATTTTACAATTTAGGGAAGATCGTTCGACGTCTCGTTGAGAACGGCATGCCGTCCGATATGGAGGCGGCCGTCATTCATTGGGGCACGCTTCCTTACCAGAAGTCCTGCGCCGGCACGTTGGCGGATATTGAGCCTAAGGTCAAAAAGGCGGGACTCAAGGCGCCCTGCATCATTCTTGTCGGGAAGGTCGTCCGTTTGAAAAATAAGCTCAACTGGTTTGAAGGCCTGCCTCTTTTTGGAAAGACGGTGGCGGTGACCCGGATGAGGGATAGGGCGGGTGTTTTAAAAGACAGGCTCGAGGAACTGGGAGCCCGTGTCATCGAATTTCCGGTCATTGAAATCAAAAAACCGGCAAGTGCCGCGGAGATAGACCGAGCGATCGTCTGTCTTTCCTGCTATGATTGGCTGGTGTTTACGAGCGCTTATGGGGTGGAGAGTTTTTTTGAAAGACTTGCCAAACTGGGGAAGGATGCGCGGGCGCTGGGCTTGGTGAAGGTGGCCGCCGTTGGCCCCGAGACCGGCCGTGCCCTTGCGGAACGCGGTGTCGTTCCCGATCTTTTGCCTGAGCGTTTTGAGACGGAAGCGCTGGCCGAAGAATTTGGAAAGAGGTTTTCCTCCTTGGAGGAGGTGAAGATACTGCTCCTTCGTTCGGATATCGCCCCGCCTTTTCTGGAGGAGCGGCTCCGGAAAATGGGCGCGGAAGTGACACGCATCACGGCTTACCAAACGGCGCTTCCTAAGCTCTCTTTGTCGGACGGTAATCTCTTTCGAGAGAAGGTGGATTTCGTGACCTTTACGAGCGCATCCACGGTGATCCATTTTTTGAAGGTTCTCGGGCGCTCCAGAGCAAGAAAAATTTTAAGAAAGGCCAAAATCGCCAGCATTGGACCCGTGACATCACGGACCCTGCGGCGGTTTGGGTTTGAACCGCATTGCCAAGCACGGACGTTTACGATAGAGGGTTTGGTGCAATCGATGAGGAGCCTGCCGCGATGAAATACCCCCAACTGCGGCTCCGGCGGCTTCGGGAGAGCGCGGGTGTTCGGAGACTGGTCCAGGAGCATCGTCTATTGGTCGAAAACCTGGTCCAGCCGCTTTTTGTGAAAGAGGGATTGTCCAAGCCGTTTGAGGTTCCCTCGATGCCGGGGCAGTACCAGTTCCCCTTGAAAGAGGCGGCGCGCGAGGCGGAAACTCTGGAGGCTCTGGGAATTCCGGGGATCATCCTTTTCGGCATTCCCGCCGGGAAAGACAAAACGGGGCGTGCGGCGGCGGCCGGAAGGGGCGTTGTCCAAACAGCGATTCGGGCGATCAAGAAAAAGTGTCCGGGTCTCCTTCTGATCGCCGACGTCTGTTTGTGCGAATACCTTGTGCACGGGCATTGCGGTCGTATGGACGGAAAAGGCCGCGTGGTGAACGACGCTTCGCTTTTGGCTTTGGCCCGCGTCGCTTTATCCTACGCCGAAGCGGGGGCCGATGTCGTGGCGCCGTCCGACATGATGGACGGGAGAGTGAGGGCAATTCGAGGGCTTTTGGATCAAAAGGGGTTTGAGACCCTGCCGATTTTATCCTACGCCGTCAAATACACGTCTTCTTTTTATGCGCCCTTCCGGGAGGCGGCGGAGAACCGTCCCCGCTTTGGGGACCGGTCCACTTACCAGATGAATCCGGCGAACGGAAGGGAGGCTTTGCGCGAAGCTTTCACGGATCTCGAAGAGGGGGCAGACATGCTTTTGGTAAAACCCGCTCTTGGTTTTGGAGACGTAATCCGGGAAATCCGGAATCGGTTCGACTGCCCCTTGGGCGCTTTTAGCGTGAGCGGGGAATACGCCATGATCAAGGCCGCTTCGCAAAGGGGATGGCTCGATGAAAAAAAAGCGGTACAGGAGACGCACCTGGGGATAAAACGGGCGGGCGCGGATTTCATCATCACGTATTGGGCGAAGGAGTTGGCCGAATGGACGAAAGCAAAGTCATGAAAAAACTATGGCAATCGGCCGAGCGTCATCTTGCCGGAGGGGTCAACAGTCCTGTCCGTGCTTTTAAAAAGGTGGGCGGCACGCCCATTTTTATGGATCGGGGCTTCGGGCCGTTTTTGATAGACGCGGAGGGAAGGCGGTATATCGACTATTGTCTTTCCTGGGGCGCGGTTCTCTTCGGCCATGCGCACGAGGAGACCGCCGCGGCGATTCAAAAGCAGGCTGTGAAAGGCACGAGTTTCGGGACGGTCACCGAAAACGAAACCCTTTTGGCGAAGGCCATCCAGAAGGCGTTTCCGGCTATGGAGAGAGTTCGTTTCACGAGCTCCGGGACGGAAGCGGCGATGAGCGCCATTCGCCTGGCAAGGGGAGTGACGGGGAGAAACCGCATCGTTAAGTTCGAAGGTTGTTACCATGGGCATGCCGACGGCCTTTTGGTCAAAGCGGGGAGCGGCGCGGCCGCCTTTGGTTCTCCTGATTCTCTGGGCGTGCCTTCCGAGATCGCCGGGTTAACAGCCGTTTTGCCTTATAACGATACGGAGGCCGTCCGTTCTTTTTTTAGAAGGACGGAGGATACGGCGGCGGTCATTGTGGAGCCTGTGGCGGGCAACATGGGGGTGGTGCCGGCGAGGCAGGATTTCCTGGAGGCCTTACGCGAAGAAACGGAACGGACGGGGTCTCTTCTCATCCTGGATGAAGTCATTACGGGATTCCGCGTGGGTTACGGCGGGGCCGGGCGCCTCTATGAGATTCGGCCCGACATCACCCTTTTGGGAAAAATCATAGGAGGCGGGCTTCCCATCGGCGCTTTCGGTGGGAGCGCCAAAATCATGAATTTTCTTTCGCCTCTCGGCAAAGTTTATCAAGCCGGCACCTTGTCCGGCAACCCGCTTTCGACGGCCGCCGGTTTAAGCATCCTATCGCGGTTGTCTCGAACGTTCTATGAAGAGCTCCACGCAAAGGTC
>JACQQY010000020.1 GCA_016206825.1 Candidatus Omnitrophota bacterium | reverse complement strand
GCTGAGGGCGGAGTTCGCCACCATGCAGGAAAAAGCAAGCCCCAGCCTCCCGACGTGGGGCTTGACGAAACCGATCATGCGCTGGTAATGGCTCATGGCAGGGGTATTCTATCACGAAGTCGACATCTTTTCTCTCGTGTGCTATAGTTTAAATCCATGAACAACCGGCCCATCAAAGTCGCCGTCGTCGGCGTCGGCAAACTCGGCTCGCGCCACGCGGAAGTGTATTCGAAACTGCCCGGAGTGGAACTCGTCGGCGTCTGCGACATCCTCGAACACCGGGCAAAAGAAACCGCCGCCGCCTGCCGAACCCGCGCCTGCACGGATTACCGCGAGCTGCTGCCTCTGGCTCAAGCGGCGAGCATCGTCGTCCCCTCTCACGAACACCACCGGATATCGAAAGACTTCCTCCAAAGCGGCGTTCATCTTCTGATCGAGAAACCCATCACCACCGATCTTCGCCAAGCGGAAGAGCTCCTCGCGCTGGCAAAGGAAAAGAATCTCATTCTCCAGGTCGGCCACATCGAGCGGTTCAATCCCGCCATCCGGGCCGTCAAAAACGTCGTTAAAACGCCGCGCTTCATCGAATGTCACCGTTTAGGGCCTTATGACCCCCGGATCGCCGACGTCGGCGTAACCCTTGACCTTATGATCCACGACATCGACATCGTGATGGACCTCGTTCGGTCGCCGGTGAAAAATATCGACGCCGTGGGAGCTTTCATCCTTTCCAAAACGGAGGATATCTCCAACGCGAGGATCCGGTTCGAAAACAACACGGTCTGCAACCTCACGGCGAGCCGCGTCACCAAAGACACCATGCGGAAAATCCGCATCTTCCAGGACGACGCCTACATCTCCATCGACACCATCGCCCAGGAAACGTTGATTTACACCAAGGAAAACGGCGCCATCCACCACAAGAAAATCGACATCGCCAAAAGCGATTCTCTAAAGGAAGAGCTCTTCGATTTCATTGATTGTGTGAGGACGGGAAGACGCCCCCTGGTGTCGGGCGAAGAAGCGAAGGCCGCCTTGGCGCTCGCGCTTCAAATCTCCGAACAAATCCGGCGTCAGCCATAACCATCGTCATGGCCAAAAAAATCTACGTTATTGCCGGCGAAGCCTCCGGCGACCTGCACGGCGCCAACCTCATCCAAGAGCTGAAAGCCCGCTCCCAAGAGCCGCTCGAAATCTACGGAGTCGGCGGGAACAAAATCCGCGAGACAGGGGCCTTGCGCTTTCTCGACATCGCCCACTTCCACTCCACCGGCTTTACCGAAGCCGTCCAAAAAATCCCCGCTTATTATCAAGCCGCCATGACGATCTTAAAAAACATAAAGGAAACGCGGCCTGACGTCGTGGTCTTAATCGACAACCCGGGTTTCAACCTCCGCTTGGCCAAAAAAATCCACGCGCTCGGCTTCCCCATCGTTTACTACATCGCCCCCCAGCTCTGGGCGTGGGCACCCAACCGCATCCTTCAAATGAAGCGCACCGTCCAAAAAGTCCTTGTCGTCTTCGAATTCGAAAAAAAGCTCTTTGAAGAGCGCTCCATCCCCGTCACTTGGGTCGGCCATCCCCTAAAAGACATGATCGAACGTAAGCATTCCTGCTCCACGGGACCCCTCGCCATTTCCCTCCTCCCTGGTTCCCGCAAAACAGAAATCCACACCCTCCTCCCCATTTTCCTGAAAGCCGCAAAGATCATCTCCCAAAAACTCCCCCACGTTTCTTTCTTCCTCATCCAATCCCCCACGCTTCCGCCGGAAACCTACGACCCCTATCTCCGGCAGGATAACATCCCGCTTTCCCTCGTTTCCGAAAACCGTTACGATGCCGTCCAAAAAAGCAGGCTGGCCATCGCCTGCTCCGGCACCGCGACGCTCGAATGCGCCATCCTCGGAACGCCTCTTATTATTTTAAATAAAGGAAGCTTTCTGACTTACCTTGCGGCAAGGACCCTTATCCGGATTCCTTACCTGGGCTTGCCCAACATCCTGCTGGGAGAGAAAAAATTTCCGGAATTGCTTCAATACGACGCCAACCCTAAAAAGATCGCCGAAGAGGCCATGCGCCTCCTGACGGACGAAAAAGCCGGTGAATCCATGCGGAAAGATTTGGAACGGGTCTCCCAAAAACTCGGCGAAAAAGGCGCCTCCTCCCGCGCCGCGGCGGAAGTGTTGAAAATGCTAAAGTGAGAAGAGCTTAAATCCCCCCTGCCCCCTTTGAAAAGAAAAGGGGGTAAGAGCTTCCTTTTATTATTATTTGTTAAAGGAAGCGGGGTTTGACCAACCCCCTTTTTATTTGAAAGGGGGCAGGGGGGATTTGAATTTTATTTCTTCGTCTTCATCGATCAAGCGCTTTATTTTTTCTCGATCTTTTTGGTTGAGCTTCTCCACACCTAACCCGATAAAGTCATAATCCTCTCGGGTAAAAGGCCTCTTGAGCACGGAAGCCCTCCCCATCCAAAACCTAGCCCTCTCTCTGTACTCGCGCTTGCGCTCGCTCAGAAGCGTCCGGTCCGCCTCGCGCAGGCAATGGACGATCAAGTACAAATAAAGGTCCCGGTTGTAAGGCGACAAACGCACGCCCCGCTCCATGTCCTCCAAGCCCTCTTTTGGCCTTCCCGCAAGCATCTTTGATTTCCCCAAATAAAACCAGCCTTCCGCCCACGTCGGAGCGCGCGCCAATGCCGCCTGATAGGCCTCGATGGATTTTTCAATGAAACTCCCCGATGCCTCCCCCTTG
>JACQQY010000019.1 GCA_016206825.1 Candidatus Omnitrophota bacterium | reverse complement strand
TCTCAAAATACTATCGGGATGGTGGGATTCGAACCCACGGCCTCCTGGTCCCGAACCAGGCGCGCTAGCCAAACTGCGCTACATCCCGGAAATACGGTTTGACACCCGTGACGCTGTCCCTTCAGTCTCTTGCGTCTCTTGTAACGCTTTGTAAACCATGATTTGGGTCTTCGTCACTCTCTGGTCGACAATCCATTTCACCCCAAAAAGACAGGTCAAAACAAGAAATTGCAGAAAATACCGCGGAAAAACGAAAGACAAAGTAAAGGAAACGATCCCCAATCCCAGCCACAGGACATTGAACCCTCTCTGCCGAGACAAAGGTTTCTTAAAGGGGGTGATAGCCTTTCCGCAATGAGGACAGCCCAACCTTTGGCCTTCCGGAAAAAGCGCCTTCGCTTTTTGAACGGCCTCTCGAGGCGCTTCCGTCCCTTGGGGCAAGTCTTTCTCAAGAAGCTCACGGATATTTAACACGAGCTCTTGATCTTCCCTGTGGGTTCGAAGATGCTCCACCATCCGCTCAAGCTCCACCCCTTCCATGCGGCCGGTGATGAATCGATAGAAGTCCTCATCCGCGGGATAACCGGCGGCAAGACCCTCACGCTTCGGCAAAGGCCGGAGCTTCGCAAGATGGTTTCTAATAGACAGATCGACTTTATCCATTTGAGCCCCCCTACTTTATTAGACGACGCAAGGCTCGTTTTTCGTTCAAAAAATTTTTAATCGAGGCCCTTCTCCAGGCACTTCTTCTTTAATTTTTCACGCGTTCTCCGAATAATCGTCGAAACCGTGTCATGCGGAAGCCCGAGGATGAGACCTGCCTCTTCGTGGGTCCTTCCATCGAGATAATGGAGCTCAAGACAGGCGCGCTCCTTCGTGGAGAGCTGAGAAAGGACTTCCTCCATCAAGGTTCCGGTTTCACGCAAGACAGCCTCTTCCGCCGGATTCGTCGGATCGCGGCCCGCCACGGCATAGAGCGGCTCGGGCAGAACCTCTTCCTCTTCGGCGCCGGACGGCAAAGTGGTCATGCGCTTTTCACGGCGGGACAAAGACTTGAGCATATCCAGGGTATTCCGGCAAGCCATTACGACCAAAAAGCTTCCGACATTATCCGCCTGACGCACTTTCCTAAGCGTCTCTTTTTCAAGGAGCTTTTTGAAAAACTCTTGGAAAATCTCGTCGATCACTTCCGTTCGCTTTTTCCATGAGCCGCCTGCAAGCGTCCGCTGGATGCTCCAGTAAACCAGCTTCGAAAACCGCTCGACGAACAAATCCCAAGACGCCTTCTCGCCCCGGATGCACCCGGCCACAAGCTCCCCGTCGCTCAAAGTCCGCTTGAACATGACAAACTAAGTGCCCATTTTAACGTTCTTCAAAATCCGCTCAAGCGTCGCGACGGCCGAAAGCACGGCAATGCGGCTCGTTTTAGGATTTTCTTTGCACGGAAAATTCTCCGTGCGCGTATAGAAAGAACCAAAGTCGCCTTGAACATACAGCTCATGCACGTTCACTTTCATATGAGGACAGGCGATGATCTTCACGCGCGTCTTGCGGGCCCCCAAGCCGGCAAGGCTTAAGGTCGCCGAGACGTTGATGTTTTTGGGAAACCACTGAACGGCCTCCGCCGCGTCTCCTTCAAAAAGAACTTTCTCGTCTTTCAGATCGTTCAAGCGAATCCGGTGTTTCAAAACATAAGGGGCGTCCAGGAACCCTTGCGGGGGTTTGCGCGTGGTCAAAGAAACGGAATGGATTTTTCCCATTTTAGCCGCCTTCAAGCCGTCGACGCCCACCACGCCTCCGCTCGGCAAATAAAGACAGGAACGATGCGTCTTGGCCAGCTCAAAGAGCTCCTTCTCCTTTCCCAAAAGCCCTCCCGTGCTCATCGCCATGACCTCTTTCCCCAGAGAGAGGGCCTTCTTCACCACTTCATAAACAAGCGTGGTCGAAGCCGCCTCGATAATCAAGTCGCAGTGGCGAATGATCTCGTCGGTGGTTAGGATTTTCGGCCTGGGATGCAGTTTCCTTTGCAGGCGCTGGGCGCGGGAAAGATCGATATCCGAAACGGCCTCCAGCGTCACCTCCTCACGAAACCGGGTCCGGCACGCCAGAGAAAGGGCGCTTCCGATCGTCCCACAGCCGATGATGCCGACTTTAATCATAAAGGGTTAAGTCTTTTTCGGGCGGTTTTGAGGATCAACAAAGACGATCTTGGGTTTGTGCGCCTTTGTCTCGCTTTCGCCAAAGAGCCCGTAAGAAATGATGATGACCTTATCCCCCGCCTGCGCCCAGCGGGCGGCGGCGCCGTTCATGCAGATCGTTCCGGACCCCGCCTTTCCTTCCATCACGTAGGTCTCCACGCGAGTGCCGTTATGAAGGTTCACGATCTGCACGCGCTCAAAAGGGCAGATGTTGGAGCACCGCAAAAGATTCTTGTCGATGGTGATGGAGCCGGTGTACTTCAAATTCGCTTCCGTCACCGTCGCTCCGTGGATTTTGGATTTCATGAGCACTCTCAGCATGTCACACCCTCACAAGCTCATTATCGATGAGGCGCGTCTTTTTAAAAAAGACCGCCCCCGTCAAAAGCGCTTTTTGACCTTTTTTCAATTTTACCACAGGCCGGAGGGTTCGGACATCGACTATTTCGAGGTAGTCCACCCGGGCGGATGCCGCCCTTTTCAGGATCTCCCGCATGGGTTTCTGAAGCCCCCCGGCATCGCGTACGCCTCTTTTCACAAGACGCGCCCCTTCGCAAAGGGCGCGGTGAAGGCAAGGCGCTTCTTCCCGCTCTTTTTTTGACAACAAAACGTTTCGAGAGCTCATCGCAAGACCGTCCGGCTCACGCACAATGGGCGCCATGCGGATCATGACAGAGAAACCTAAGTCTTTGATCATTTGCCCAATCACTTGGACCTGCTGGTAATCTTTTTGTCCGAGATACAGTCGATCGGGCTTCACGATATTCAAAAGCTTCAGAACCACCGTACATACCCCGGCAAAATGAGCGGGTCTTGAAGCGCCGCAAAGCCGGCCGCTTAGGCGCGTCACCTTCACTTCCGTTTGGAAATCCTTTGGATAAAACTCTTCAGCCGCCGGCGCAAGAAGAAAATCGGCCTTTTCTTTTTTCAAAAGCCGGGCGTCTCTTGGAAAATCTCTCGGATACCTTTTAAAATCCTCCCTCGGGCCGAATTGCAAAGGATTCACGAAAATACTCGCGACGACGACGTCGTTTTCCTTCCGGGCAAGCCGAACGAGTGACAGGTGCCCCTCGTGCAAATACCCCATCGTCGGCACAAAGCCGATTTTCTTGTCTTGCCTTTTCAAACGGGCAAGCGCCGTCTGAAGCTTAGCGGGATTCTGGACAACTCTCATGGGTCAACTCATCGTGGAGAACCTTCACCGATTTGCGAAGCCTCGGGTGAATCCAATCGGGGGCTATTTCAAGAAGGGGCTTCAAGACAAAAAACCGCTTTTCCAATCGCGGATGGGGCAAGCAAAGGTTTCTTCCTTCGAAGATAACCACGTCGTCATAAAACAAAATATCAAGATCCATCGGTCGCGGGGCATTGGGCTCCCCTTTGACCCGGCCAAGGCGTCTTTCGATCATCTTAAGCTGGGACAAAAGCTCAAGCGGCAGAAGGTCGGTTTCGATCTTGGCGGCGGCGTTCAGGTATTTCCCTTGAGGGGGACCTCCTTCCGGTTCCGTCTCGACCAAGCCCGAAACCGACAAAACGCGAATGGCCTCGTTTTCCTTAAGAAGGTCGACGGCCCGCCGGACGTTCGCCTCCCGATCTCCCAGATTCGATCCTATCCCAAGAAAGACGACGGCCATTTTACCGTATTTTCCTCATCCGGGAGAGAGCCTCGCGGATGCCGGGCTCCGGCACCGTGAGCGCAAAACGCACGTACCCTTCCCCCGAAGCTCCAAACCCCACCCCGGGCGTCGCAACGACACCCGCCTTTTCAAGCAGATCCTTGCAAAAAAGCGCCGAGTCCTCCTGCCCGTGGGGAAGCCTCGTAAAAAGATAAAAAGTCGCCGGGTTGGGTTTCGCCGGAAAACCCAGCTCTTTCAATCCCGCCGCCAGCAGATCGCGTCTTTTCCGGTACACCCGGTTTGTCTTTTCGGAGAAACGGAAGCTGTTTTTCAAGGCTTCGGCGGCGGTCAGTTGAATCGCCGTAAAAACCCCCGAATCCATGTTAGATTTCACCCGTAAGAGGGCGTTGATGGCTTCCTTACAGCCTACCGCGAATCCCACCCTCCAGCCGGTCATGCTGCACGTCTTGGACAGCGAATGAAATTCTATCGTGATTTCCTTCGCGCCCGGAATTTGCAGGACGCTGAGCGGCTTTTCCTTTCCAAAATAAACCTCCGAATAGGCCAGATCCGCCGCGATCAAAATCCGGTGACGGCGCGCCCACGAAACGAGCTTCCCATAAAAGGATCTGGAAGCGACGGCTCCCGTGGGATTATTCGGATAATTGACGAAGATCATTTTTGCCTTCCGGGCCGCTTCTCTTGGAATCCCTTCCAGGTCCGGCAGGAAACCGTGGGATTCCCGAAGCGGCAAAAGATAGGGTTTGCCCCCGGCAAAGAGGGTCCCGCTCTTGTAAGGCGGATAGCAGGGATCCGGCACAAGCGCCGTGTCGCCGGGATTGATGAAGGCAAGGGGCAGGTGGGCGATCCCTTCTTTGGATCCGATAAGGGGAAGAACCTCTTGATCGGGATCCACCGCCGCGCCAAAGCGCCGGCTAAACCAATGGGCGATAGTCTCACGGAACGGGGCGTTTCCACGGTCAAGCGGATAATGGTGATTCTTCCCCTCTTTCATAAACCGGGACATCGCCCGAAGAACAAAATCCGGCGTAGGCCCATCGGGATCCCCCACGCCAAAATCAATGACCTTTACTCCCTTATCGACTGCCCGGCGCTTTGCCCTGTCTATTTCCAAAAAAAGATAAGGCGGAAGACTTTTGAGCCTCGCAGATTCTTCGAGAAAAAAGCTCATTTTAAAACATCCTGCATGTCGTACAAACCTTTAGGCCTTCCGGCAAGGAAGGCGGCGGCGGCGAGGGCGCCGCGGGCGAAGGCGTCGCGGGAGTGGGCGCGGTGGGTGATTTCAATGGATTCGCCGGCGCCGCTCAAAAGAACGGTGTGATCGCCCACGATGTCTCCGGCACGCACGGCGTGAATCCCTATTTCTTCGTTCGCGCGCTCCCCCGTCACCCCCTGACGCCCAAATCGGGCGACTTTATCAAGGTCCCAGCCTTTTTCTTTGGCGATCACCTCGGCAATTTTTTTGGCGGTGCCGCTCGGCGCGTCTTTCTTCAACCGGTGATGCGCCTCGATGATCTCGATGTCGTAGCCGGCCTTCAGCCTCGCGGCGGCGGTCCGCGCCAACTCAAAGAGAAAATTCGCCCCGATGCTCATGTTGGGAGAAAAAAGGAGGGGCAAGCGCTTCGACGCCCGGCGGATCGCTTCCTCACCGTCCGGACCCAGCCCAGTCGTTCCGATGACCATCGCCGTCTTGCTTCTCAAAGCGGCCTCCAGACACTTGCGGGTTCCCGGAGGGCTTGAAAAATCGATGAGAACCTGACAACCTTTAAGAGCTTTGGAAGACACCGCGGAGAGCTTCAGCTTCGAAAGCTCCGTCAAACCAAGAAGAAGAGCCATGCTCTTCCCCAAATGCTCGTTCTCGGCATGTTCAAAAACGCCGACGATTTGAAAATCTCTGGACTGGTAAGCCAGGTTTAAAATCCGGCTTCCCATCCGTCCCAAGGCGCCATTGACCGCAATCTTGACCATCGCTCACCTCACTTTAAGGCCGTACCGTCTCATCGCCTCCGCAAGCCGCTTTTCGTTGTTCGGCTCCATCGGGCAAAGGGGCAGGCGAAGCTCATCCCCGCAAAGCCCCAAAAGCTTCATCGCGCGCTTCACCGGAATGGGGTTTGTCTCGATGAAAAGGGCCCGGCAGAGCGGAAACATCTTGTAATGAATCTCCTTCGCCTTTTCCAAATCTCCCTCGAAAAAATACTCGATCATTCGCGAGAGATCAGCCGGCAGAATGTTCGCAATGACCGAAATGACCCCTTTGGCCCCTAATGCCAAAAGGGGGAGCGTCAGAGAGTCGTCGCCGCTTAAGACCGTGATGCCGCACAAGGAAAGGATCTGCGAAGTCTGATCCATGCTCCCCGTCGCTTCCTTAATGGCCACGATATGGGGAATCTTGGCCAAGCGAGCCACGGTCTCGGGACTTAAGGCCACCCCCGTCCGCGACGGCACGTTGTAAAGAACAAGGGGAAATTCCGCCTTTCTGGCGATGGTTTCATAGTGGCGGTAGAGACCCTCTTGGGTGGGGCGGTTATAATAAGGGGTCACGAGGAGCGCGCCGTCCGCCTTCACCTTCTTGGCAAACCGGGTCAAAAAGAGCGCCTCTTCCGTGCTGTTGGAACCCGTTCCGGCGATGACCGGTATCCTGCCTTCGGCCGTCTCCACCACGATTTGAATCACCCGCTCATGCTCTTCATAAGAGAGAGTCGGAGCTTCGCCCGTCGTTCCCACGGGCACGATCCCGTCGGTTCCCGAATCCACGTGATAACGGACAAGACGCCGAAGCGCTTTCTCGTCGACTTTTCCATTTTTAAAAGGAGTCACGAGCGCCACGATCGATCCATGAAATTTCATAAGCCCACTCTCCCTTCGAACGTTTTTTGAACCGGCCCTTCGAGATAAACTTCACGAAAGGCGAGGCCTTTTCTCTTGAAATAAATTTTCAAAATCTCTCCGCTTCTCGTATGAACGCTCACGGGCGGCCGGAACCCCTTCAAAGCGGCCAAAATGAGAGCCCCCGCCGTGGAGCCCGTGCCGCAGGAGAGCGTTTCTCCCTCCACCCCCCTCTCGTACGTGCGAATGTCGATGCCGTTTCCCACGCGAAGAGACACAAAATTCACGTTCGTCCCCCTGGGACCGAAATAAGGATGACGGCGGATGGCCCTTCCCAATCCCGCCACGTCGCAATCATGGAGCGACGGATAAAACAAAACGGCGTGAGGAACGCCCGTATGGATAAAGTGAAGACGCACCTTCTTCCGGCCTGCCGGAAGGTCGATGTTCAGCCTTAAGTCTTTCGGATTCAGCATCTTTACTTTGACGCGGGAATCTAAAACACGGGCCCTGATGATTCCAGCGGGCGTTTCGATCGAAAGCCTGGGCCCGGCAAGCCGGTTTTCTACGGCAAATTTCGCGAGGCAGCGCACGCCGTTTCCGCACATGTCGGCTTCGCTTCCGTCAGGATTCCATATCCGCATCCGGACGTCCGCCTCCTTCGATTTTTCAAGGAGCAAAAGGCCGTCGGCGCCGACGGACTCTTTGCGGCGGCAGAGCCGCCTGGCCAAATCCGAAAAATCACCTTTCAGGCGGTTTCTCCGGTTATCCAGCAGGATAAAATCGTTGCCGGCGCCGGCCATTTTGGTGAAGGAAAGCTCTCTCATGAGAGAACCTCTTTGACGATCTTTTCATTTCGAATCAAATCCCCGAAAGTCTCCCTCTTTCTTGCCACAAAAAAGCGCCTGCCCTTGACGACGACCTCCGGCACCCGCGGACGCGAGTTATAGTTGCTCGACATGACGAAGCCATAAGCTCCGCAGGACATAACGGCAAGGAGATCCCCCTTTTCAAACGGCGGAAGTTTCCTGTCTTTGGCCAAAAAATCTCCGCTCTCACAGACCGGCCCCACCACGTCCGCAACGCGCAAAGACGCGCTCCTCCTTCTGATCACAGGCAAAATCTCATGGTAAGCGCCGTAAAAGGCCGGGCGGATCAGATCGTTCATCCCCGCATCCACGACCACAAAGGACTTCTGCTTCGTGCGCTTTTCATAAAGCACCTTGGTCACCAATATCCCGCTGTTGCCTGAAATAAACCTCCCGGGCTCCAAAATGATCTTGAGATCCCGCTCCAGATCATACGCCTTAAAAAGCGGAAGCACCGCCTCCGCAAACCGTTGAGCGGTCTGAGGCTTCTCTTTCGAATAAATAATCCCAAGGCCTCCCCCGATGTTCAAGTATTCCACGGGGCTTCCAACCGAGCGGACGCTGTCGATGAACGCAAGCGCCCTGCGAATCGCCAGGACAAAAGGCCGGGCCTGAGTGATCTGCGACCCGATATGAATATGGACGCCCGAGAAACGCAGGAAGGGATACCGGTAGGACTCGGCAAAAAGCTTGTAGGCCGTCTCCGCGTCAAGCCCGAATTTATTCTCACGGGCGCCCGTGGTGATGTAATGATGGGTCCCCGGCGTCACGTCGGGATTCAGGCGGATGGCGATCTTTTGAGTCGTCTTTAACTTGCAGGCCACGGCATTGATCACGTCGAGCTCATCCACCGATTCCACGTTGAACATCAAAATCTTCGAACGAATGGCCGTTTCAATTTCATCCTCCCGCTTTCCCACGGAGGCAAAAACGATTTTTTGGGGGTCGGCGCCCGCCTTCTTCGCGCGGAAAAGCTCGCCGCCTGACACGATATCGAGCCCCGCCCCTTTTTTGACAAGGGTCTTGAGAATCGTCAAATTGGAATTGGCCTTCACCGAAAAACAAATCAGAGGCCTTGCCGGGGCGAAAGCCTCCTTCAGTTTAAAAAAATGGTCGAGAAACGTCCGGATGCTGTAGAGGTAAAAAGGCGTGCCCGCTTCTTGGGCGATCTTGGACAGGGGCGTTTCTTCGCAATACAGTTCTCTGCCTTTATAATGAAATCGATGCATGGTTCAAGTTCCTCTCCCACCGCTTGATTTGGCGTTCCACCTCATGGGGATGGGTGCTTCCCTGCGTTTTTTTCATCCTGACCGAATGCTCCGGATCAAAGAGGCCGTAGACGTCCCCGTCGATTTTGGGGGCGAACGTTCGCAAAATATCCAATCCGATTTTGGAGATCGGCTTTCCGTTTTCTTCGGCAAAGCGGACTATTTCGCCGACTTGGTCATGCGCTTTTTTAAAGGGCTCTCCTTTTTTCGCCAAATAGTCCGCCAAATCAGTGGCATAGAGGCTCTCATCCGCCAAGAGCATCCTCGCCCTCGCCTTGTTGATTTTCAACGTTCGGACGACACGCGCGGTCATTCGCAAGATCTCCTCGCCAACCTCCACGGAATCGAAAAGATACTTTTTATCCCATTGCAGATCCCGGTTGTACGACGTGGGAAGGCCTTTAAGCGTCGTGACAAGTCCAAAAAAATTCCCGGCAAAGATCCCGGCGGCCCCCCTCAAAAGCTCGACAAAATCGGCGTTTCGCTTCTGGGGCATCATCGAGCTTCCCGTGCAGAACGCCTGATCGACCTCGATCAGCGACACTCCGTTCAACTGTCTCAACATCCAATCTTCGGCAATCCTTGAAAGCTGGATCCCCAAAAACAAAAGACAGGAGAGAAAATTCAACACAAAATCCCTGTCGCCGGCAGCGTCGTAGCTGTTGCCGGCAATGGCGGAAAGGCCGAGCTCCTTCGCCATCCGCTTCTGGTTCAAAGGAAAAGCCGCTCCTGCAAGCGCTCCGCTTCCAAGGACACAAACGTCGAAAAAAGGCATCGCGCCTTGAATCCGCGCCTTCACCCGTTCCAGCATTTCGACATAAGCCAGGAAAATGTGGGCCTGCGAAACAACTTGGGCGTTTTGTAAATGAGTCATGCCTGGCACGAAAACTCGGACACAGCCCCGCGCCTTCGCGGCGATTTCTTTTTGAACTTGAACCAACAAAGAAAAAAGGGTGCGGGCGTGCTCCTTGCAATAAAGCCGGGCGCTTTGGCTCACCAAGTCATTGCGGGATCTTCCCGTATGAATTTTATAGGCAAGCTCCCCGACAAGCTTTTCCAGTTCCATTTGAATCGCCGAATGGACGTCCTCAGCGCGTCCGTCCAGCTTTAAAGAACCGCTTTGGCGCCTTCTCTCCAATGCGTCGATCGCGGCCAGAAGCTTCTTTGTTTCCTTTCCTGACAAAACCCCGCACCGCCCAAGCGCCCGCACATGCGCCGCATCGATTTTCAAATCATACGGAAGGAGCCTCGCGTCCCATTTGAGCGACGAGCTGAATCGTTCGAACTGCGGATCCGTTTTCTTCCGAAACCGCCCCCCCCAGAGTTTGGGGTTTGTTTTTAGAGCTTTTCTCAACGATTTACCCATGGCCATTTGTTCCCATAGGGGCGAACCTATGTGTTCGCCCAACCTAGGTCAGGGCAGACACACAGGTCTGCCCCTACCGATTGCTTTTATAAGGCAGGGCCCACAGATCGATGAATCCCTTTGCCAGGCGCTGGTCGAACGCGTCTTTCGCCCCATACGTGGCAAGACTCTCCCGGTATAAGGAATAAGGAGAATTTCTTCCCACGACTTGAGCGGAATACTTTCTAAGCTTCAAGCGCACCCTGCCCGTCACCTTCCCCTGCGTCGCGTTCACAAAAGCGTCGAGCGCTTTCCTTAAAGGAGTAAACCAAAGGCCGTAGTAGATGATTTCGGCGACCTTTTGAGAAACGCTTTCCTTATAATGCAGAAGTTCCCGATCCAGCACCAAACTCTCAAGATCCTTGTGGGCCTGCAGAAGAAGCGTGGCGGCAGGGGCCTCATAAGTCTCGCGCGACTTGATGCCGACGAGGCGGTTTTCCATCATATCCGTCCGTCCGATTCCGTAGAGGGCGCCGATTTGGTTGAGCTCTTCGATCAACGAAAGCGCTTCCTTCCTCCTCCCGTTTAGGCCGATAGGGATCCCCTTCAGAAACTCCACTTCGATCAAACGTTCCTTCACGTTCCGCTTCCCGGCCCCCCGAGTCCACTGAAAGGCTTCTTCCGGAGGCTCCGCATTCGGATTCTCAAGAATCCCCGCTTCGACGCTCACTCCCCAGATATTTTTATCGATGGAAAAGGGGTTCTTCTTGGAAACATCGATGGGAATCCCATGCCTTTGGGCGTAGAGAACCTCTTCCTCTCTGGATTTAAATTCCCACTCGCGCACGGGCGCGAGGATTTCCAGCCGCCCGTCCAGCGCCTGAACGGTCACCTCAAACCGCACCTGGTCGTTTCCCTTTCCCGTGCACCCATGAGCGACCGCCGCCGCCTTTTCCTCGTGAGCCACCGCCACCTGCTCGGCGGCGATGAGGGGCCTCGAAAGGGCCGTCGCCAGCGTGTAACGGCCTTCATAAACGGCGTCCGCCTTGAGAGCGGGCCAGAGATACTCCGCAATAAACTTCTTTTTCAAATCCCTCACCACCACCTTGGAAGCCCCGGCCGTCCTGGCCCGCCGGATGGCGGCATCCGTCGTTTTTTCCTGGCCGATATCCGCCATAAACGCGATCACTTCATAACCTTTTGTTTTAAGCCATCGGATGGCGACAGAGGTATCGAGCCCTCCGGAATAGGCCAAAACGACTTTTTTCATCAGGTCTCTCCCTCTATGGATTTTGCGTGACTGCCTCCGCCTGCCGGAAGCTCTTCCGCGTCAGCAGGAGAACCAAAAGCGCCTTTTGCGTGTGAAGCCGGTTTTCCGCCTGATCAAAAATAATCGAGCGCGGGCTTTCGATCACCTCATCGGTGATCTCCTCCCCGCGATGAGCCGGCAAACAATGCATGATGAGCGCCTCCCGCGGCGCTTTTCCGACAATGGCGCCGTTGATTTGAAAAGGCTGAAAATCCCGCAGTCTCTGCTCCTTTTGCTTTTCCTGGCCCATGCTCACCCACACGTCCGTGTAAATCACCTGCGCATTTTTGACGGCCGTGAAGGGATTGTTCGACAAAGTGATTTTGGACCCGCTTTCCTTCGCGATGAGTTTGATGTCCTTTAAAATTTCCTCGTTCGGTTCATAGCCGCGCGGAGCCGCGATGGAAAGATGCCCCCCCATTTTACTGACGCCGTATAAAAGAGAGTTGAGGACGTTGTTCGAATCCCCCACGTAAGCGATGTGAACCTTGCCGAGCTCCCCGAATTTTTCACGGATCGTATAAAGATCCGCCAGAGTCTGACAAGGATGAAAAAGATCCGAAAGACCGTTCACCACGGGAATGCCCGCGTACCTCGCCAGTTCCACCGCATCGGAATGCAGGTAGGTCCTGGTCACGACGGCATCCGTATAGCGGGACAAGACTCTTGCCACGTCCTTGATCGATTCCCGCTGGCCGAGCGGCAGTTCCTCCGGCCCCATGTAAACCGAAGAGCTCCCCAGCTCGCTCGCGCCGACCTGAAAGGAAACCCTCGTCCGAATGGACGGTTTTTGGAAAAGAAGCGTGATGGATTTCCCTTTCAGCTTTCCCAGGAAATCCCCCGGCGCCTTTTTCATTCGATCCGTCAACTTAAAGAGGGTCTCCAAATCCCCCCGCGACGCCTCTTTCAGACTCAACAGATCCTTTTCCGGAAAGAGAGCCGGCGGCTTTTGCCTTTTGGATTTCTTGGAGGAGGGTTTCGTTTTTTTGGATTTCACGCGCGGTTTGGCCTTTTTCATTCGACAGCTCCCTTCTTTATGAGTGAGGATAAAAGTTTTTCCCCTTCGATGGTCAAGACTTCGTCCAGTATCTCCACGGCCCGTTCAATCTCTTTTTCCTTCACGATAAGAGGCGGCATGAGCCTCAAGACATTGCCCTGGGTGCAATTGATCAAAAGCTTGCGCTTCAAACATTCCTCATAAACCGGCTTGCCTTCGGTTTTGAGCTCCACGCCCGCCATCAACCCCATCCCCCGGACTTCTTTGATGATGGCGTGCCGTTTTTTCAGCTCGTTTAATTTTTTGAATAAAAAAGAACCCGCGATCACCGCGTTGCTCACGAGCTTTTCCTTTTCGATCGCTTCAAACACGGCCAAAGCGGCCGCGCAGGCGAGAGGACTGCCCCCAAAGGTCGTCGCGTGCGTCCCCGGCTCAAGCACGTCGGCGATGTCCTTCTTGGCGACAAGCGCCCCGATGGGAAAACCGCCTCCCAAGGATTTGGCAAGCGTCATCATGTCGGGCTCGATCCCGAAATTCTTATAGCAAAACATCCGTCCGGTCCGTCCCATGCCCGTTTGGACTTCATCAAAGAGAAGGAGGATTTTTTTATCCTGGCAGAGTCTCTTCACCCGCAAAACGGTGTCATGATCCGCCACCCGGATGCCCCCTTCCCCCTGGATCAACTCAAGGAAAACAGCCGCCGTCTTCGGCGTCACGGCCGCTTCCAAAGCCTGGAAATCGTTAAAAGGAACCGTGACAAACCCGGCGGGCAAAGGCTCGAAGCCCTGCTGGTATTTTTTCTGGCCGGTTGCCGTGATCGCGGCAAGGGTCCTCCCGTGGAAGGATTGCTCCATGGTGATGATTTCGTGCCTCTCCGGATTTCCGAATTTTCTGGCGAGTTTGATCGCCGCTTCGATCGCCTCGGCGCCGGAGTTGCAGAAGAACACCTTGCCGGGAAAGGAATGCCGGATAATCTCTTCGGCAAGGCGGCCCTGGAGCTCATGGTAGTAATTGTTCGACACGTGGATCAGCCGTTCCACCTGCCGCTTGATCGCTTCGGTCACGCGCTTGTGGCAATGGCCAAGCCCGCTCACGGCCCACCCCGGAAAAAAATCCAGGTACTCCTCGCCGTGAACGTCCCACACGCGGGTCCCCCTTCCCCGCTCAAGAACCAGCGGCGTCTTGTTGTAGCAGGGGATCACGTAGTCGTAGTAAAGCCTGATGATTTTGCGGTAATCCATGTTGGCTTCGTCAGTTACCGTTTCACGATCTCCGTCCCGATCCCTTTGTCCGTAAAAATCTCCAACAACAGCCCGTGGGGAATCTTGCCGTCGATGATGTGCGTCTTTTTGACCCCGCGGTCCAACGCCCTCAAGCACGCCTTCGCCTTCGGAATCATTCCGCCGTTGACGACCTTGGATTCGATCAGAGAATCCACTTCCGAAGCGCTGACGTGCGAAAGGAGAGATTCCGGTTTCGCCAACTCCGCCAAAATTCCCCTCACGTTCGTCAGGAGAACGAGTTTCTGCGCGCGAAGGTTACGGGCGATTTCGGCCGCCGCTTGATCCGCGTTCACGTTGTAGATAAAACCGTCTTTTCCGATGCCGATCGGGGAGATAACCGGGATGATGTCGCTCGTCAGCATCTTCTGGATGACGTCGCCGTTGATCTTGCTGATTTCGCCGACAAAACCGACATCCACCCCATCCACTTCGGGATGCTTTTTGACCTCGATCAAATGATCTTCATTCCCGCTCAAAGAAATGGCGCTCCCTCCCAAGGACATAATCTCCCGCACGATCTCGCGGTTGATTTTGCCGAGTTCCTCCTCGACAACCTCCATGGTTTCGGCATCCGTGACGCGAAAGCCTTTCACGAACTTGACTTCCTTCCCCAGCTCTTCCAGGCGCTTCGTGATAAAAGGCCCTCCGCCGTGAACCAGCGCCGGCCGCATCCCCACGTAGCTCATGAAGACGATGTCTTCCAGCACATCCCTCCGGATAACCGGGTCCGTCAGAGCCGCTCCCCCATACTTGATTACGATCGTCTTGTCATAAAAACTTTGGATGTAAGGCAAAGCCTCGATCAACACATCCGCTTTTCGAATCATCTCATCCATAACCACCTCTGTTTCCCGTAGACCTTCCTCCCCCTGTCAAGGGGGAGTTAGAGGGGGTTTGGGTTTGTCTACAAAGCCTGCTCCAAACCCCCTCCGGCTCCCCCTTATCAGGGGGAGGGTCTTTTAAGTCCTGTAAGCCGAATTGATCCTCACGTAATTCGTCGACAAATCGCACGTATAGGCCGTGGCGCCGTACCGGCCAAGCCCCAAATCCACGGTGATCTTGATATTTTTATGCGCAAAGATACGATTCAAAATCACCGCCTTTTTTTTGACGCGCCCGCCGTTTCTCAGCACCAGCTCCTTCCCCAGATACAAATGAAGCTTCCAGGGATCCACGCGCGCCGGAGCATACCCCACGGCGGCCGCGATTCTGCCCCAATTGGGATCGGAGCCAAAGAGGGCGCACTTGACCAGATTGGAGCCGGCCACGGTTCTGGCCACGCGCCTCGCATCTTCGCGGGTTTCGGCTCTTCGTACCAAAATTTCGACGAATTTAGTGGCGCCCTCCGCGTCCTTCACCATCTCCTTGGCCAAGGCGAGGCAAAGGGCTTCCAAAACCCCGCAAAAGGCGCGAAATTCTTTTGTTTTCTCGACGATTCTTTTGTTCTGGGCCAAACCGCTGGCCAAAATGAGCGCCATGTCATTGGTTGACATGTCGCCGTCGATGGTCATCAGGTTGAACGTTTTGTCGACCGCCTGTTTCAGGGCGTCGCGAAGCGCCGTGGAAGCGATCACCGCATCGGTCGTGATAAAACAAAGCATCGTGGCGTGCTTCAGCGGCGGCAGTTCCATCTGAGGGTGGATCATCCCCGCCCCTTTCGCCATGGCCCCGATACGCACCTTCTTTCCTGCGACATGGAATTCAGCCGCCGTTTCCTTGATCACCCGGTCCGTCGTCAAAATGCCGTGGGCGGCGGGCTCGTGGCCCTTCCGGCTTAAACCCTTAACCAGCGCCGGAAGCGCCGCCATGATTTTTTTGATCGGCAGGGGCTTTCCGATCACTCCGGTGGAAGCCGTTAAAACGTCATCGGCTTTGATTTTCAAAGAACGAGCGGCGGTCCGGGCCATGAGCTCCGAATTTTTAAAACCGCTTTTTCCCGTCATGCAATTGGCATTGCCGGAATTCGCGATAATGGCCTGGGCCTTCTGATCCTTCAGGCGCTCCTTGTTGATGATGACGCAGGGCGCCTGGACCTTATTGGTCGTGAAAACCCCCGCCGCGTCGCACCGTCTTTCCGAAACAATAAGCGAAAGATCCCTTTTCTTCGACCTTTTGATCCCGCAGGCCGCTCCATTGGCCTTGAAACCCAGGGGCGCCGTGACGCCCCCCTCGATCATCCTCACGAATAAAGCCCTTCCCTCTCATCGAATCCGCGCATCAGATTCATATTTTGAATCGCCTGCCCGGCCGCTCCCTTTCCCAAATTATCGATGGCCGTGACGATCACGGCAAGCTTCTTGGTTTCATCGACGCGGAGGCCGATGTGGCAAAAATTCGTATGAGCCGCGTGCTTCACCTCCGGAAGCGCCCCGTTCTCCAGGACCCGCACAAACGGTTCTTGGGCATAAAAGGATCGATAGCGCTCCACAAGACTTGCCGTAGAAATCCTTCCCGCCAGCGAAACATAAATCGTGCTCAAAATCCCGCGGTTAAGGGGCAAAAGGTGCGGCACAAAGACCACGTCCACGGCTTTTTTGGCCCATTGGGTGAGCTCCTGGTTCATCTCCGGCACGTGCTGATGCTCAAAAACTTTATAGGCCTTGAAAGATTCGTTCACCTCGGAAAATAGAAGCGCCTTGTCCGCCTTGCGGCCGGCGCCCGTCACTCCGCTCTTGGCGTCGATCACGATTCCCTTCGGATGAAAAAGGCCGTCCGAAAAACCCGGCAGGACTCCCAAAATCGCCGCCGTCGGATAACATCCGGGATTGGCGATGAGTTTCGCCTTTTTGATCCTGGCGCGATGGAGCTCCGGCAATCCGTAAACGGCCCGCTTTAAATAAACGGGGTCCGCATGCGGCGTTTTATAAAACCTCTCGTAAATTTTCACGTCCTTCAACCGGTAATCGGCGCTCGTATCCACGACCGGCTTCGCCGCCTTGAGAAAAAGCGGCGCCACCCGCATCGAAACGGTATGGGGCAGAGACAGGAAAACGAAATCGCATTCCTTAAGCGCCTCTTCGGGGGAAAAGGCCCTGCATTCGAGATCGATTCGTCCCTGAAGATAAGGGAATATCTCCTGCAGGCGGAGGTTTCTTTCCTCTTTTCCGGAGGCATAAGTGACTTCGACACGAGGATGCCTCGCCAAAAGACGCACGATCTCCTCGCCCGTGTACCCCGTTGCTCCAATGACGCCGACGCGTAGTTTCTTCATGGGATAAATTCCTTCATTATATCACGACTCGCGTAAAAATCGCCTCCTGTCATTCCCGCAATGTTTTAGCGGGAATCTCTCGTGGAGGGGCCCCTCAGTGAAAGACCCCCGCTTAAACATTGCGGGGGTGACAAAGGGCCGAAGGAATTTTTTCACACCTTCTTATCTCTTGGAGAACTGGAAGCGGCGGCGGGCTCCCTTGCGCCCGTACTTTTTACGTTCCTTCATTCGGGGATCCCGGGTGAGGTAGTCCCCCCGCCTTAAGAAAGGCCGGAGACTGGGGTCGTGTTGGGTGAGAGCTCTCGAAATGGCCAGACGAACGGCGCCGGCTTGGCCGGCAAGGCCCCCTCCCCGAACGTTGGCGATGACGTCCAATTTGTCCTGTAATCTCAGCGCCTCAAGGGGTTGTTTCACGATCATCCGGAGCGTCGGACGAGTAAAATAGTCCTGAATCTCCCGTTTGTTGACGTAAATTTTGCCGGTGCCTTCAAAAAGCTGGACGCGGGCGGTCGCCTCTTTGCGGCGCCCCGTCGCCATCTGTTTCTGATGAGGCGCCTTCGGCTTCACGCTCTTCTGTTCCTGAACCGCGTTTTGAGAAATTTCGTCCATGGGGTAACTCTAAAGTTTAAAATCCAAGGTTTTGGGCCTTTGCGCTTCATGCGGGTGTTTGCTCCCGGGATAAACCAGAAACCTCGTCATCATCCGCCGCCCAAGCCTCGTCTTCGGCAGCATGCCCTTGACCGCATGTTTCAAGAGATAAGCGGGGTTTTCCCGGAGAACCCTCTCGTAAGGCCTTTCCTTGAATCCGTCGGGATATCCCGAAAAAGAGGTGTAGCGCTTGGCCTTCATCTTATCTCCGGTGACCCGAACCTGGGAAGCGTTGACGACGATCACGCCCTCTCCCATGTCGACATGAGGCGTGTAATTCGTCCGGGTCTTTCCCGTCAGCATACGCGCAATCCTCGACGCCAGACGCCCCAGCACCTGCCCCTGCGCGTCCACCAAATGCCACGTCTTTTCCTGACAATCCTTTGGCTTCACAAAACCCGTCAATTTCTGCCGCATAATGGCCTTTAAAGGTATCATCCGTGAAAAGAATTGTCAATATATTTTACGACTTTTTACAATTTTTACAATTTGTCATTATAGAGAAAGAACTAAAGAGCAACTACTACTGAAGGAAGCGGGGTTTGACCAACCCCCTTTTTATTTAAAAGGGGGCAGGGGGGATTTGGAGAGAATCTAATCCCAATGGGGTTAGTGAGAGTGGCGGTGCCGGCCAAAGTAAACATAGGCCAGAGAAAATAGCAACACTACAATTGCCGCAACGATCATTTCCATCAGGCTTCCATCAACCCGCCCATCACGATTCTCCAAGCGAATGGGAACCGCTCAAAAAAGTAACTGGCAACGCCAACGGCGAACATCGCTTTTCCCAAGTCCGTGATAGTCTTAGAAATAAATTCTATCTTTCTTTCGGATATCAAATTCATACACCTAAACTGTATCATTTCTCACAACCTTCCGTCAAGCGCTGTAGAGAGCTCGTAGAGAGCTCGCATTGGCGGTTTCCTCCGTAAGTCTTCTTCGGAAACGGGAGTCCATCAAATCAGGTTTGACAGTCTCTGGGCAGGTTTGGAACCTGCCCCTACAACCCTTTTTACGCCGACTGCTCAGCCATGCGGGCGCCCAGAGCATAAGCTCTCAGCATTTCATCGACACGGTGAAAAGGGATGGCCCACTGTTCCATCTTCTGTGGGTTTAAGCCGATGCCTTTGGTGAATTGGATAAAGCCGTTGATGTCATCCCCTATCTTCACGCCCAGGGCTTCATAAACATTTCTGAATCCGTCAAATTGAGGGTTGTCTGCCCTCATTCCCTCAAGGCCCACCTCCGCTTCAACGAGAGCTGTCTGAATAAGAGCCGTCAGGTTATGCATGGCGCCCTTTTCAAGGGTTTGGGAGATGAGGTAAAGCTGGTTTTCTTCTAAGTGGGGGGCCTCTTCAGGATTGAAGGCTGTTAGCGTGACGCTCTTGGCATTTTTGTGGGATTCGGGCAATTCTTGTTCACTGGAATAGACAAATCTTTCTGTCGGATAGAGTTTGGAGGCCCTCTTCAGAATCTCCGCCATCCGGAAACTGCTTCCTTCTTCCAAAAGAAGAAGCGCGTTGTCTCTCTTGGCCTTATGGGCGGCGTGAATAAGCCAGTCGACAAAGAGGGCATCGGTGGTCTTGGTGTTTTCATTCATAAATCCGGGAAGCTTGAGTTTCAAGAGTTTAGGGGAGTTGGTGATGAGACCCTTGGCCTTTTCTTCGACGGCGAGCGTCTCTTCTTTAAGCTCAAAAGCGATATCCGAGAGAATCAGCTCTTTTCTCGATAAAACAAGACTTCCCTTCTCATAATGCCGGGCTGTCCTTTTTCTCTGAAGAATGGCTCTGTAATTTTTAACTTCGACTTTCTTTTGGCCGCTAAAATGAACGATGACGGTATTCTTTTCTTTATTAAACTCAATTCCAAGAATATCGGGCGTCCCTTCCGGTTTTCGGGCAAGCGCGAAGTAACCTTCTTTGCGTGTATTGTCGTAGACGTTCAAAGCGAAGATGAGCTCGTCTTTTTGTTCGATGGGGGAGCCTTGGTTTAAAACGACAGGATTTTTGGATTGATTGTTCGCAAAGGGCTCAAGTCCTTCCTTGACGTCATCTTTGTGAGGGTAAGGCGAACTGGAAGCGCTTGTAGTTGTAGTTATTGTAAGAGCAACAACCGGCGTAGGATTAAATTCACTTTTTCCCGGAGTTGGGTCGAATAAAAATATTCTCTGTTTGTTGTTGGTTTCCTCGAGCCAATGCGAAGCGGCGGTGGTATCTTGTTTTTCTTTGAGCGCTCCATATCCTCCTACGCCTTCTTCGCCATCTCGATCAATTGTAATGTAACGAGTCTTGAAAACACGGCTGAAATCTCCTATAAGCCTGACAACTTGGGCTGCTTTGCGTGTTTGAGGCTCCTTTGTATCTTCTCCGGAAGTAATGACATCTTTTATTTCGACATAAAGAGGTAATTGGGATAAAGCCGTCCTGACTCGATGAGCCAGTTCTTTTTGTGGCATCCTTTCGTACTCATCTAAATTGCTGATACCAAAAAACTGAAGAAGCGCATCAACTTTGAAATACAACTGATTGGTGTTGAAGTACGGAAATTGACCTTGGTCTGCCTCGTCTGGAAACGCCGGCCCCTCGAGAATCACAGGCCTCCGGATTTCATCAGTACCTTTCAAGTCCACCAGGGATCCGCCTTTTTCCACTTTTTTACTTTCAATGGCTATATCCACGAGATTGCCGTCTTGAGTGATTTTCAGTGCTTGGTTTCCATCTATCTCGATATGAAATTCCTTCGGCAAGCTTGATTGCACGACTTTTTGGCCTCGCACAATCAAACGATGTTTTTGACCTGAGACTTGAATGGCATAAGTCACATCTTTTAAGGCTAGGACAGCCATCATTTGCTCAGGACTTTCCATGAAATAGGCAATCTTTGCAGGATCCAAGAGGAATCTCATATCATCCCCATTTGCGGTTACAAGCACTTTGACGCCTTGTCGAGCCAGTTTCAGGAGACGGCGGTTTAAGACGGCCTGAGCAATAATTTCTACGTGACCCGCAGGCTTAGCGCTGACATGACCCTCATCGTCCCGAAAGATTCCACCAGGTTCTCCATTTGAGGCTAAAATCAGCGCGGCATCAGACTGGCCGGATAAATCATTAGCCATAGGATTGATTCTGTAAATACCGTTTTGCTGATAGGCGTCGACTTGTTTCGGATTAAGGCCGTAATAGTCATTTTCTTCCAGCGCGTCATTTATGGCTGGAAGGTTCGATTCATTTCCCATGATTAAAATCGGAATTTTTGCTTGATGATGACGAGACCACCACAGGACGTGCGCCGCTCTGACTTCTAAGGGACTTCGCAGGCCATTTGCTGCCTCAAGCGCTTTTGCCAACACCTTCTGGCGGTCAGGATGACTTTCCGGAAGATGGTAACCACCATAACGCCCTCCTGTGCCGCCTCCGGGAACAATAAGCGCCGCTTCTCCTGCCTGAAATCCGGCAACGCCTGTCTCATTGAGACGCCTCATCTCATCTTCGGGTATTCCAGGAAAGTAGATTGGCTCGACGCTGGATGTCTGGACGACATTCGCCTGTACGCGGTTAGTTCGCACGGACAAACTTCCTTCCTGGTAGGCTTGTTGTATTTCCAGAAACTCGTCAAACGGAACGCTTGAAGCTAAATCTGGATTTGATTCGCGATACGGCGGAAAATATTCGAGGATGATTGCTAGAGCTTCTTTGGGTTCTCGATACTCCGTCAATCGAAAAAGTGATTCCACAGCATACATTCCGGTTGCTTTATTCAAATACCTCACTTTTGGGTTTCCCATGAGATACTTGATTTGGGATTCTGGATAACCTGCCGCAAGAAGTTGTTGACCAAAGGGCGCATCTTGAATGGCACGCCCCATCATGATGTGAGCTTCTCGCAAGCCTTCGAGCGGACCCGAACTGAGGTGGGCCACATTTTTTTGTCCGTTCAAGACGCCTTGAAGTCTGACCGGCAAATTTCCCGTCCATGCATCTCTTCGTATACTGCCGGCAGGGTTGGCGCTTGGATCATTTTCATTTCCAAGCAATTGTTTGCGAAGAGATTCCCATGACATAGGGAACTGAACATCCTCCCTATTCCTTATCAGAAAAACCACTGTCCTGGCATCAGGCCCCTGGAAAAGTTTCAATAAACTGGGCACATAGCCATTAACCATGATGATGGGTCTGCCACTGTTGATTCGTGGATCTTTGACCGGAAAAACGCTTCGCCCTGAGCCTACCTTATTTAAGCCTGTGGCGCGGCCATTATGAAATAAAGCTTCTCGTCTTCCTCTTTCCCATAGAGCCGTAATTTCTTCGTTGGAAAATCCATAGCGTTTTCCTAATTCAGCGGCTGGAATTACCATTTGATCACTGTAACGCTCACCGAATGTCGCTTCAAACTCATCCGTGTCGTAGATTCTTCTGATCTCGGCCCATTCTTCCGCTTTTTGAATTCCATTTTGACAGCCTTCCCAAGCTTCCATGTATTGGCTTCCAATGATTTCAGGATGCGCGGCAAAATGTTCTCCCGAATAAACTCTGATTCCTACGACGTGGTATCCGAAATAAATGAGCCTTTTCACAATTTCAATAATGGTTTCCGGATTAAATGATGTAGGTGGTTTCAAAATCATGATAAACTCTTTCGTTTTTGATGCGTCTTGGACCGTAGGGATGGCGATGAGATCTTTGCCTTCTCCGGATGTATCGGCTAATACAATTTCTGACACCTTGGCAGGAAGAGACTGATCGGATAGCCTTGTCTGTGTTCCAAACCTTGTGAGTGCCTGAGCCACAACCGAATCCCCCGAGAAATTTTGCAGCCATTCGATAACACCTGGAAAGTGCTGCTCTTGCCATGCTCTTCGAACAGAATCTATTTGGCAAAAGAACCGCGCCCACATAGACTGTTCTCCTGCTTGGGCGTGTGAAGCTTTAAGCAGAAGAATGGTCAGAGTTTCCAAACTAATTCTGTCATCAGATGTTAACGATGGTTTGCCCTGGGGCGTTTGTTGATAAAGCTGAAACGCTCTTTCCGCTTTGTCATAGACATCTTCCTTAGCCGCTGACATAAGAAGCTGATTAATTGCCAGCCGGGCACCGGCTTCTTTCTTTTTTTCCTCTTTTGGTTCTGGGGTCAGTCGTTGACTTTTGACACTTTCTTTCACCCCCAACCTCGCGCCATTTGATCCCAAGGCTTTCTCAAAATGGTCGGCAATGAACGCGTCGGCTTCTTGCCTGTCTTGGCCAATAAGGTTATGGGAGGCCTTTTTAAAAAATCGATACTGGGACGGTCCTTTTCCAAAAACCTCAAAGAGAATTTTAATGTCAGCATCGTGAATCACTCTGTCGCTTCCCATCGACACCACGGCGATCTTTTCCAAACTCGGCGTATCCTGGGTCAGCTCCAGCAGTCTATTTTCATTTAACGCCAGCTTCGAAATCTTAGAGTGCAGCGGCCAAGAAAAGCGCTCCCCAAAAACTCTCATCAATTGCGATTTCATCGGGCGCAAAATGACGACCAGATGGACAAACGAAGTAAGCGTGCGGATCGCGGGAGGCGCTATGGCCGCAAAACCGCGCAAATAAGGAGCGATCTTCTCATCCAAAATCGATCTCAATACCACGTAAGCTCCAAAACTAAAACCCGCGATGCCTATCGCCGCTGATTTGATTCTTGGATCTTTCTTAAGATAATCGAGCGAGTCTTTCACCATCCAATCGAGATCATCTGGTTTTTTGAATCGATTTTGGTTGTCCCCATGGGAAGGAAGCTCGACGCGCAAAACGGCGATCCCTTTCTCCAGCAATCGCCTCACCAAGGGATTAAGATCCGGTTCAAACCGCGTGTGAGTCATCCCATGCACGAGAATGACCGCCGGAACCGGATGCGAGCCTGAAGCGTTAGGAGGAAGAAGGAAGTCCGCCGGGATTGGATAATCAAAATTTTTCGAAGGGATTTCGACGTCATGTTCTATCCGGGCTTTCCCGCCGTTTTTCAGACGAAAATACCGTTCATGAGCTTCTTTGAATATTTCCTTTTCCTCATTGGTAAAAGAAGTTTCTCTTGAAACAAAGCTTTTTGCGGTGTAAATCATGTTCGCTTTCAAGATAATGTCTTCGCTTTCTTTCAGGGCCTCTTCCATCCACACCTTTCGCCAAACGCGCTTCCAGGCAAACCACGACGACCTCTCCAAAACGCGGTCGATCACCTCCCACGCTTTCTTCTCGGGAACCCCCATCGCCGCCGCATACCGATGAGCCCGCCCAAACCACCACGCTTTTAATAAAGAGGGTTCGATCAAGGGGTCAGCCCCTGAAACCTGACTTTCTTTCTCCCCCAGCCTCGCCCCGGCATTCTTGGAGTGGTTCACCTTTGCCGGTCTTGAACCAGAGCTCTGCAAAAAGTTGACGCCGGCGGCCGTTTCCCCTTCGTTTGAAGGATAAAATCCTTTTTGTGCATGGCGCAGGCGGTAAAGCTCTTTTATCTTCCGCCGCAAATGAGCGGAAAGCCTTGCTATTCCCCACCTTCCCAAGCCAAGTCTGGAACGAATTTCTTTTTTTGAGATCACCTCTTTTAACGATTGAACCGTCCCGGCGTCCCCCCACCAATAACGGATCTTCAAAAACTCCTTCTCTCTCTCAGTCAGCGGCGAATCCGAAGAAAGCAGCCAATCCCGGAACTCAGGAAAGTCCGGATTCTTAAAATACCCCGGCACCCGCCCCGCCAGCCTCGCGCCGGTAGAAACCTTCTCCTTATTGCCAGTCCACATGCTTGGTTTGATTTCACTCAATGGATGTGTTACCGTATGGGTGATAATATTGGGTGTCATATTTGCCGGCTTGATTTTATCAGGATTCATACTCCAACCAGAGGAGGAAAAGAAAAGTGGATGAAAAGTCGCTAATATTCTTTTCAGCGGTGATTCTTCTAACCTTCGTCGGCTTTTACGTGGCGATGAAGGTAGAGCAATACTACCGCCACCGGCACTCTCACTAGAGAAGAGGCCGGTCCCTGCGGAAGGGGTCAAATCTCCTCCTGACCGCATGCCCCCCAACTCCGGCACCTTAACACCGCTTTGTCTATTGTCTAGACTTGACCCCTTGGCTAACGTGTCCCCTTTCGCCTTTTCGGGACCCCGTCCGGTTTGGGTTTGTGCAGAAACTTCTGTGAGTTCCTCGGGGCGGGATCCGGGTTGGGCTAATCTTGCGCCGATTTCAAGAAACGGCTTTATTTCCACTTCCTTGGGAAGCCCTAATTTCTCTTGGACTTTGAGTGGGTCGATCGGTATAAAAATAGCCGGGTTTTGCCCACCCTCTCCTCGAATCATTTGATCTATTTGATAGAGGTGCTTTAAACGAACAGGAATTCCATGCCTTAATCGAAGAGAATAAATGGCATTGAAAATAGGCTCTGAGGTATAAGTACCTGGCTTATTTGACAAACCAAATCTGTTTTTATTGGCTAGTGTCATAACAAATGGAAGTGATTTGACGGATTTTTTCTCTTCCTTGGTGACCTTTAGAATCTCTTGGAACATCCTCTCAACAAGATCATACTGATAACAAGCGGACTGAATGATAGCGATGTGTGAAAGATCTATTTCTTTTTCTTGGGACTGCCCCTTCACAAAGGCTTCGGCATATTCCCTAAAACTCACGGCCAATGGATGATAAGGAGAGGCCGACTCTTCACTCTCTATCTGTCCACCGGAAAACCAAAAATGCTCTTTGCCTCCATGGCCAAGATCAATGATTACACATTCTTTTTTTTGTCTTGAAAGCTCTTCCAGTTCTTTGAGGTATTTGTTTTTTTCTTGGGTGGTCTTAACGTCTTCCTCGGAGCCTCTAAAAACGGGGATAGTTTCCAAACCGGTGATTTGTTTAAGAAACTTCATAAACTTCGCATCCGCAAATCTCAAGTCTCCTTCTCCAAGCTCTCCATGGGCCGCTACAATGACTTTCATACCGCTTCCAATCATTATTTTATCTTGATGAGCCGTTCTTTGCTCCACGATGAGATCGGCAACTTTTCTGGTAAAAAGAAGCCGGTCTTCTTCTTGGAGGGTTTTAAGGTATTCCTTGTAGTAAGAAAGTGTGTGAAGGACGGGCAGTCCGATATCTTCGAGTTCTTGGAGAGGGGTAAGCTTATTTTGAGCATAGTGATTGTTTAACCTGGAAATAAATTGGGAGTATAATTCCGTAAAAAGTTCACTGTTAGGTTTATTGACAAAGGAACCATGCCCAGCATCGTATTCGGCAATAGAAATGGCTCGGAGGAGGTTTTCGTAAGGGTCCAAAGAAAACTCTTTTCTTTCAATAAGAACTTTTAAGGCCTCACAAGCAATTTCTAGGTGGTTTGTATCTTTTAAATAAGGGCTCAGGTCTTTTTCTTTCTCAAAGAGTTTACATTCAGATAAACAGTAAACCGCATCTTTATAAACTATCCTGCCTTTATCGTATAAAAAGGGCTTTAGAGATTCCAAATCTTTGAAAAGGTTTGTTTCTCGGACGAGAGACCAGGCTTTACACCGAACATCGTTATTTTGATGTTTCAAGAAGGGCTTTAGAGATTCCAAATCTTTAAAAAGGTTTGTTTCTTTGGCGAGAGACCAGGCTGTGGACTGAACATAGCTATTTTGATACTCCAACAAGGGTTTTAGAGATTCTAAGTCTTTAAAAAGGTTTGTTTCTCGAGCGAAAGAGCAGGCTCTAAACTGAACATAGCCATTTTGATGTTCCAAGAAGGGTTTTAGAGATTCCGAGTCTTTGAAAAGGTTTGTTTCTCGGGCGAGAGACCAGGCTGTGGACTGAACATAGCTATCTTGATGCTCCAACAAGGGTTTTAGAGATTCTAAGTCTTTGAAAAGGTTTGTTTCTTTGGCGAGAGACCAGGCTCTAACCTGAACACCGACATTTTGATGCTCCAAGAAGGGTTTTAGAGATTCCAAGTCTTTGAAAAAGTTTTTTTCTCTGGCAAGAAACCAGGCTTCTGATCGAATATTCGCATCCTTATGCTCTAACAATGGTTTCAGAGATTCCAAGTTTTTGAAAAGGTTTGTTCCTCCGGCGAAAAGCCAGGCGTCAGACCGAACATCGTCATTTTGATGCTCCAAGAAGGGTTTTAGAGATTCTAAGTCTTTGGGAATGTTTGTTTCTCCGGCGAGAGACAAGGCGTTCTTTTGAACATTCTTATCTTGATGCCCCAAATTACAGGAGCAGAAAAAAATAACCAGCCCAACAATAAAGTAAGCCTTTAGAAAATTGATAAAAGTTTTGGCAAGAGTCAACCTGCCAGCTTTTGGGTCAATTCTTGCATCCTTAGGGCCAGAGCTTGAAACTTGAATTTTTTGATCTTCCAAAGCCAGCCTCGCTCCCGTCCCCGTGGGACGAACAGAACCTTGCTCGGCCACTTGGGGGTCTCTTCCTCCAAGGCGGCGTTTCATTTCTTCGAGGATCGCTCTTTCTTCTTCTTTTGAGTTTAGCTCTTCCCCGGTATTGGCAAAACCATGGGCTAGATCTCCTTTGTACAGCAAAAGATCAACGCCGATGTAAGAAGGACGTGTCAGGCCAAGGGGAATGGCGTGGGTGAAGGGCTTCGAAGAAAGGTCCCGGCTTAAGAGAAGCTTCTCGTAGCGCTTTTGGTTGGTTTCGTGGAAGACTTGGGGAGTGATGACGACGTAGGAGATTCCTTTTTCTTTTAAGAGTTTCTTGAGATTGGGAGTATGAAAACCTCCGGTCATGAGGAAAACAGGGTGGTGGGTGGAGGGGTTTAAATCCCCCCTGCCCCCTTTAAGAAGAAAAGGGGGTGAGGTTCGCTGGGGTTCAACCAACCCGACCAACCCCCTTTTCCCTTCAAAGGGGGCAGGGGGGATTTGAGAGCTTTGAGAGAGTTTGTGGAGCATGTTTTGAATGAAAGCCTGGTCTCTTTGGAAGGTGAGGTCATAGAAGGCTTCCGCTTCTTTCTCGATTTTTTCGAAGCCGGGTTCAAGAAACACGGTTTCCCTGTAATAATCCTTAAAATCCATGATTTTCTTGTTGAGGAAGCCTGTGAGGGCGGTGATAAAATCCCCCCTGCCCCCTTTGAAAGGAAAAGGGGGTAAGGGCTTTCTTTTACTTAAAGAAAAAGAGCTAAAGAGCAACCCCCTTTTTATTTGAAAGGGGGCGGGGGGGATTTGAATCCATTCTTCTTTAAGCTTCTGGTACTCTTGCCATTCTTCCGGAGTCAGTTGAAAGTTAAAGAGCTTCTTGAGAAGTGACAGCGTCTTGGAAGAACGAAAGAGGGTCTTTTCATCCTGGCTAATGAGCAAGGAATCAAAGGCCTGGGCTTCAAGGGCTTTTAGTTCTTTTAAGAGGTTGTTGGCTTTGAGTTTCTTTGAGAGTTTTAGGTAATGGAAGTAACTTGAAAGATGGGGGTACGCTGGAAGTCTGGAATTTAGTTTTTCCTCCACGAGAAAGAAGAAGGCTTGGTCTTCTTTGGAGTTAAGCCGTTGTAGAGGCTTCATGGTGGATTGGGCGAGGTCTTTTAATTCTTTTTGGTCTTGGATGGAAAGGGAGTGGATGGCTTTTTGTTCTTCTTCCCGGGCTTTGTTGAAATCGATGGAGTCTTCCAGTTTCTTTAGTTTGTTTAGAAGTTTAAGGTGAGGGAAGGTTTTGGTGTGTTCTGAGCTATTGGAAAGAACTTCAAAGTATTCCGCCAGAGACAACTCTCCTTTTTCGTACTTGTCTTTTTGCTTATCAAGGGTATAGGCGGAAGGGTTGTAGATTCTTGGTTTTAGAGCGTTGATTGCGGATTCTATTTGGGTTAGGTAGCTTTGGAATTTGTTTCTCTGGGAGGCTGTCTTCTTGTAGCTTTCCAGAGCTTTAAAATAAAGCGGGAGATTCTCCACTCCCCAGAGAGTGACGTCGTAGTCTGAGGTAAGATTGAGGTATTCACTTCCATGGAGTTTACCTTGCCTTAAGAAGTTTTCAGCGATTTCTTTTGTTTTTTCTTTGGAGGCGTATTTTTTTAGGAAAGATAGGGTGTGGTTGCCTTGGCCTGCTTCTAAGAAGACGTAGAAAGGGTGGCGGGTGAAACCTTTTGGGGCTTTTTCTTTATCCACAATCCACGACCCACTACCCACAACCCAATCAATGGTTTTGGCTAAGTTTATTTGCCCGGAGAAATTGGTATGGGGGTCTTGGAGGAGGTAAACCAGGCTCGTGGGTGGTGGGTTGTGGGTGGTGGGTGAAGGAAAATAAGAATCTTCTACGGAAGCGATCGATTCGGGCAGACGAAAACCTGCAAGTTTTTCTTCTTTTTTCCCATCCACCACCCACGACCCACTACCCACCACCCTCTTTTCCGGAAAGGCGAAGGCGAACTGCTCGAAAGTGAGGGAACCAACAAGAAAAACAGCGATAATTTTTAAAAGATATGAGGAAGTGAGAGAAAAAATAGCCCTTCCGGCTTTCATGGTTTTCTTATTTTTCTTATTTCTTAACATGTCCATTTTCGGAGTTATTATTTTCTCACTTTTAACCGCACGAATCGAACCTTTCCTGCCTTCAAAACGCTCCCTGTTTTTACCCCGACGTGCGCTTTGGGGTCGGTGACCTTTTTACCATCGAGAGCCACGGCCCCCTGCTCAATGAGCCTTCTCGCCTCGCCGCCTGTTGAAGACATGCCGGCTCGCTTCAAAAGCTCCACGATCCAAATGGTTGTCTCGTCAAGCTCTAATTCAGAAAGCGCCTTTGGAAGCGCCTTGGCGCTAAAAACTCTGTCAAATTCTTCCGCCTCTTCCTCTCCCTTTCTTTCCCCAAAAAGCCAGGAAACAATAAAAGAAGCAAGCCTCTTCTTTGCCTCCTTCGGATGAACTTTTTTCTCCTGTATCTCCTTCGAAATCTTACGCCCTTCCCATGGGGTCAGCAAATCAAAGTACATTTCCATCAAACCGTCGGGAATGGACATGATCTTTCCAAATACGTCCTTGGGAGACTCGGCGACTCCCACATAATTGCCGAGCGATTTGGACATCTTCTGAACTCCATCCAAACCGACAAGGAGCGGCATCGTCATCACAACCTGAGGCTCCATGCCATAGGCTCTCTGCAAGTTACGCCCAACAAGAAGATTGAACTTTTGATCCGTGCCGCCTATCTCCACATCCGATCGAACCTTCACGGAATCATAGCCCTGAAGCAAGGGATAGATAAACTCGCGGATGGTGATCGGTTCATTCGCCTTCATTCTCTTTTCAAAATCATCCCGCTCGAGCAGACGGGCAACGGTGTAACAGGTCCCGACCTTCTCCAAAAAAGTACGAAACATGTCTTTATCAAAGAACCAGCCGCTGTTGAAAACAAGCTCCAGTTTGTCGGAACCGCTGTCCAAAATCTTGAAGGCCTGCGCCTGGTAAGTCTTGGCATTCTTCAGGGCTTCCTCGCGCGTCAGGGCCTGGCGTACTTGACCCCTCCCGCTCGGATCGCCGATCATCGCCGTGTAATCGCCGATAATCAAAACAACCTGATGACCCAAGTCTTGAAACTGTCTCAGCTTCCTGAGAAGAACCGCATGACCCAGGTGAATGTCGGGAGCGGTCGGATCAAACCCCGCTTTGATTCGAAGGGGGCGCTTTTCTTTTTCGGCCGACAAAAGGCGGGTTTTCAGCTCTTCCTTCGACAGGATGTCGACCGTGTTTTGGCAAAGAAACCTGAGGGTCTCATGCAAATCCACTTAAATCTGTCCGACTCCTTTGGTGCTCAAGGCGATCTTTCGAGAGGAGACGTCGATCTTGATGACGCGCGCTTGGATCTTTTTGCCGACGGGATACGCGCTTTCAAGAAGCTGAGCCGAAGCAAGATCGGTTTCCGAAATATGGAGGAGCCCCTCTACGTCCTTCTCGATTTCCACAAACACCCCGAAGCTTGCCACTTTCGTCACGACGCCCAACACAATCGATCCGACCGAAAGTTTGGAGGCAATCTCCTCCCACGGATCGGCAATCAACTGCTTTAACCCCAGGGATATCTTACGATTGGCGGGATCCACCATGAGAACCACCGCCTCCACCTCCTGCCCTTTCTTCAAAACGTCCCGCGGATGGTTGACCTTGCGCGTCCACGACATGTCCGAAACATGGACAAGCCCGTCGATCCCCTCCTCCAATTCCACAAAAGCGCCAAAATCCGTCAAATTCCTGACGACCCCCTTCAGTCTCATCCCGACGGAGTAACGCCCTTCGACTGCCAGCCACGGATTCGATTCGGTCTGCTTGATGCCCAGGGAAATCTTCTGGTTGTCCTTATCGATGTTCAAGACCATCACCTCCACCGTATCGCCGGCCTTAAAGATTTCGGAAGGATTCGTGATGCGCTTGGACCAGGAGATTTCGGACACGTGGACAAGCCCCTCAATGCCTTTCGCCAATTCCACAAAGATTCCGTACGGAACCACGTTGACGATGCGCCCTTTTACTTTGGTGCCTATCGGAAACTTCTGATCCACGTCCAGCCACGGATTCGGCTCTTTCTGCTTTAACCCAAGCGAAACCTTCATGCTCTCCTTGTCGAAAGAAAGGATCATGACCTCCACTTTATCGCCCACTTTCAACATTTCCGAAGGATGGTTGATGCGGCCCCAGCTCATATCCGTAATATGAAGCAGGCCGTCGATCCCGCCCAGATTGATAAACGCTCCGAAATCGGTTATGTTCTTCACGACCCCTTTGCGGGTCGTTCCCGCTTGAAGCTCTTCCAGCACCTTGGCCCTTGTTTCCTGCTTTTCCTTTTCCAGGGCATCCTTCCTTGAAACGATGATGTTCTTGCGGGCAGGGGTGATCTTTACAATTCTCACTTGAATGGTTTGCCCGATGAGCGAATTTAAACTCCCAAAACCCTTGAGAAAAACTAAAGAAGCCGGCAAAAAAGTTTCCACTCCGATATCGATCATCAAACCGCCCTTCACCTTCCGGGTGACTCTCCCCTCAACGAAATCCCCCTCCTTGTACTGCTCGGCGACGCGCTCCCACGTCTGGCTTCTCTCCGCCTTTCTCCTCGAAAGAACGACTCTTCCCCCCTCATCCTCCGCTTCTTCCAGCAAAACGTCAATTTCATCGCCCGCTTTCAAGGAATCCAACTGGTCGAACTCGTGAGCAGGAATGACTCCCTCCGATTTGTACCCAATATCCACGACCACTTCCTTGGGGGAAACGAATATAATGCGCCCCTTAATCACACGGCCTTCTCCGATCTCCCTAAAAGTGCTCTCGTAATTAATCGAGACGCTGCCTCCCTGCCCCTCTTCAGGTTCATCGATCGCAAACCGCTGAATGCTTTCCCGCATAAAATCGGATCCTCCTTACCTAGAGTCTAACACGACAACTTGGTTTCAACCCGTTCTTTCATCCTCTTTATTTCTCGCATGATCTTTTCGGCGACGGCTTCATAAGGACTGGGGTTTTCAAGACAATCCTTCTCAAGAGCCGGTATAAACGAACGTCCAAAATAAGCGCTCACGGGCCTTGGCCGAAACCACTTGGCGCCTTTGGGCAAAACCTCGTACGTCCCCTGAATGTAAACCGGAACCACGTACGCTTGGCTTTTCATAGCCAGAAACCCGATCCCGCTTTCCGGCTTTTTGAAAGCGCCGTCGACGGAACGGGTCCCCTCCGGGAAAATGGCGACGCAGTGACCCTCTTTTAAAATCCCCAAAATCTGCCTGATGGTCCGGAAATCATCCGTGCGGGTCTTGATGGGAACGACCCCTGCCGAGCGTAGAAACGATCCTATAAAAAATTTTTGAAACAAATACCCCTTGGCCAGGAAAGTCACCACACGCCGGAGGGCAATCGCCACCACCGGAGGGTCCAGATAACTCGCATGATTCGGCGCCAGAATCACCCCTCGCTCGTCCGCCGGATCGGGCACGTTCTCGATGCCATAAGCCCGAAAGCGAAAAAACATCTTGTAAAAGACAAAAAGAATAAACCTGGCAACTCTATAAGAGAAACCGGGTCTTTGAATAAGCGCCTGCTTTTTAAACACTGTTTAGGGTAAAACTTCCGGAAACCTTCGGATTTTTCGCAGAATGGGTCCGGATAATCTGAAGGATTTTATCAACTACTTGGGAAATTGTCAACGAAGTCGTAGGGACCCAAAAAGCGTCCTTCGCCCTTCTCAAAGGGCCCTCCTTCCTTTCCAAGTCGGTCTTGTCCCGACGCTTTAAATCGGCAAGAACCTCCCTGCGGCTTGCCGAATGACCGGTTTGAATAAGCTCCCGGTAACGGCGCATGGCCCTGACGGAGGAGGAAGCCGTCAAATAAAATTTGTAGTCCGCATCGGGAAAAACGACCGTCCCGATGTCTCTGCCTTCCATCACGGCGCCGCACTTCTCGCCCAGCGTCCGCTGTTTCCTGACCATCTCCCGCCGGACCTTCGGAACCTGCGCCACATAAAAAACCTTCTGGGTAAGCTCCGGCGTCCTGATCTCACGGGTCACATCCGCCCCATCCAGCAAAACCCTTTGCCGCTCCGGGTGAGAACCTTGAAGAGCAATGGAAGTGGTTTTAGAAAGCCGGACCAACGCCCGTGTATCCGTAAGAGAAATTCGCTTTTGCAAAACCCTTAGCGTCAACGCCCGGTACATCGCCCCGGTATCAATGTAGGGAATTCCGAGCCTCACCGCGATTCGTTTGGCAACGGTGGATTTCCCGCTCCCCGCCGGCCCGTCGATGGCTATAATGAGTCTTTTATTCATCCGGGGACAGCTTGTTGGAAAAAACGTTCGCTTGAGCGATTAGTTTTTTTAATTTCGGCCTGTCGCCGGCCGCCAGGGCCTCCCTGAATTCGGCGATGCTTTTTTCAAAGCTCAACACATGCCGGGCAGAATACGGATTGGACAATAAAATATCGGCCCACAAATCGGGATCGCACTTGGAGAGCCGGGCGGCCTCCTTGAAGCTTGGATTATCAGCGATCATTTTAAACCGCAAAAGCTTCCTCAACCCGTCGTCCCTTAAGAGCGCGCAAGCCGCCACGTGCGTGCTATAACTCGTCCCGGCCGCCCATTCATCGTGCTCCCTGGAAGAAAGGGTGTCCACCACTCTCGAACCCAGCAAATTCCAGAACTTCCTGATCTTCACATTTTTGGAGGTCATGAAGCACACGGCCCCCAGAAACAAATCCGGACTTGCGTCCGTGCAGTCAACCCCGCGCTTGGACGATCCGGCCATGGGATGACATCCGACAAACACCGCTTTTTTTAAATGCCGCTTTGCCGTCTTGTCAATCCGATACTTAGAACTGCCGACATCGATAACAATAGCGCCGGGTTTGACAAGGGAATCCAAAATCTTTAGATGCTGAAGAATGGTTCGAACCGGAGAACTTAAAATAACGAGATCGGCGCAGGACACTCCCGATGCCAAATCAAACACGGTTTCATCCACAGCCTTGCGTTTCAAAGCGGCTTCGGCCGTCTGTCTCCGGCGGACGACCCCTGCGACCGACCGGGCCAATCTCCTTTTCTTGACGGCCATTCCGATCGATCCGCCGATAAGACCTACGCCTACAATGCAAACTTTACCAAAAAACGGCTTTTTCAAATACTTCTCCCCACTGCTTTGGCGATCACACGAAGCTCTTCCATGAGGATGTCAAACTTGGCGGGCTTGAGCGCCTGGGGGCCGTCGCAGAGCGCCTTTTCCGGATCGTCGTGGACTTCGATCAAAAGGCCGTCGGCTCCCACGGCCACGGCGGCTTTGGCCAAGGGACCCACATAGTCCCATGCCCCTGAAGAATGGGAAGGGTCCACCACCACCGGCAGATGGCTAAGTTTTTTGATGACGGGAACCGCGCTGATGTCGAGGGTAAAGCGGGTGGAGTCCTCAAAAGTGCGTATCCCCCTTTCGCACAGCACGCAGTTCGGATTGCCGGAAGAAATGACGTACTCCGCGGAAAGAAGGAAATCTTTGACGGTGCTGGCCATGCCCCTTTTCAAAAGAACGGGCTTTTTCACTTTACCCACTTCCTTCAAGAGCTCGAAATTCTGCATATTCCGCGCCCCGATTTGAATCACGTCCGCATATTTCACAAAAAGCGGAAGGTCCCTCGGATCCATGAGCTCCGTCACGACCGGAAGCCCCACCGTCTTCTTGGCCTCATGAAGATACCGCATTCCTTTTTCTCCCAAACCCTGAAAAGAATAAGGAGAGGTGCGGGGTTTGAAAGCGCCTCCGCGCAGAACCTTGGCGCCGCTTTTCTTCACGCTCCTTGCGATGGCCAAAAGCCGGTCGTGACTCTCCACGGTGCAGGGCCCCGCCATCACGACAACGGACTCCCCGCCGATTTCCACGCCGGGAGCAAGACGGATAACGCTGTTCTCCTTCTTAAACTCCCGCGAGACCAGCTTATAAGGTTTCTGGATCGGAACGACGCTCTCGACGCCGGGATAAGCTTCGAAAGGCTGAATCCTTGCCTTATCCTCCTCGCCGATAACGCCGATGATCGTCCTTTCTTTGCCGACCGAGAGCATCGGCCTGAGGCCCAGCTCCTGAATCTTGTCCATAACGTGTTTTATTTCTTTTTTGTCTGCGTCCGGCTTGAAAACGATGATCATGCTGTGCTCTCCATGGCTATTTGGTTAACGTTTCTTTGAGCGCCTTCACAAACCTTCGGTTTTCATTCATTTTCCCGATCGTCACCCGAATAAATGTCTTAAGACCCCACGCCGTCATGGGCCTCACGATCACTCCTTTTCTAAGAAGCTTTTCGTAAACAACCCGCGCGTCCGTTCGAAGATCCGCCAGCACGAAGTTTGTGACCGTTTCCACGTAACTCAAGCGGAGCTCCTTGAATTCGTCATAAAAATATTCCCTGCCCTTACGCACCATCTCCAGCGTCCTTTCGAGATGCGAACGATCGTCCAGGGCCGCAGCGGCCGCTTCTTGAGCGAGAAGATTCACGTTAAAAGGCTCGCGCACCTTATTCAAAGCTTCAACAATCGAAGGATGAGCGATGCCGTAACCCATTCGTAAGCCGCTTAAACCATAAGCCTTGGAAAAAGTCCTGGTCACCAGTAAATTTTTGAAAGTCTTAAGGAGCGAAAGCGAATCCGGATACCCTTCCATGTCCCTCGCAAATTCATAGTAAGCTTCGTCCAATACCACGACCACGCGCCGTGGAACCGCCCGTAAAAAGCGGACCAAATCCTTTTCCCGCACGTAAGTCCCAACGGGGTTATCCGGGTTCGCAATGAAAATAACCTTTGTTTTGGCGCTCAACTTTCTTCTCATGCCCTCCAAATCGTACCGAAAATCCTTCATGGGAACTTTGACCACGCCGCCGTTCTGGGTCCGCGCGGCGATCTCATAAATAAGAAAAGTGGGGTCCGCAATCACCACTTGATCCCCGCCCTCCACAAACGCCCTCACCGCCAGCACCAAAACCTCATCCGACCCGTTGCCGAAAATAAGAGACTCCGGTGAAACGCCCAGACGCCGCGAAAGAGCCTGCCTTAAAGCGTGGCACTTGCTCTCTGGATAACGGTGCACGCGCTTTAAGGCCTTTCGCATGGCGAGAACCGCTTTGGGAGAAGGCCCAAGGGCATTTTCATTGGAAGCCATCTTGACGGCGCGGCGAATGCCATATTCCCTTTCCAATTCCTCAAGCGGCTTTCCCGGCTCATAATTTTTTACTTTCAATAAGCAGGGTCTCGCGCTCGGAAAAGGCATGGTCGTCATTCCTCGGCTTTTGGATAAGAACCCAAGATCTTCAGGAGCGTGCAATGCCTCTCAAGAATTTTCAAAGTCTTCCGGACACGAGGGTCCGTGTGGTGGCCTTCAAAATCAACAAAGAAGTAATAGTTCCATGCTTTTTTCTTCGAAGGGCGTGATTCGATTTTGGTCAAATTAACCTTGGCTTTCTTAAAAGGAACCAAGATATCATGAAGCGCCCCCACTCTATCTTTGACGGCCAGGACAATGGACGTCTTATCCTCCCGCGTAGGCCTCGATTCCAAACGAGAGATAACAAGAAAACGCGTCGTGTTCTGAGGATTATCCTCAATGGAACGAGCCAATACCTTGAGCCCATAAGCCTCCCCGGCCGAGAGGCTCGCAATGCAAGCGTCCTCCTTCTTATTTTGAGAAAGCCCCGCAACCCATCTTGCCGCTTCCGCCGTACTGCTGATCGGCAGAAGCTTAGCGCCCGGCAAATTGGACTCAAGCCATAAGCGGCACTGACCGAAGGCCTGGACGTTCGAATAAACGTTCCGGATAGTCCCAAGCGTCCTTGCCTTGGAAAGCAAATGATGGCCGACCGGCAAATAAATCTCCGCGCAAATTTTAAGAGGTGATTCGATAAACATATCCAGTGTATAGCTCACCGCGCCTTCCGTCGAATTCTCGACGGGCACGACTCCATAATCACTGCGCCTTCTTTCTACCTCCGTAAAAATATCCGAAATGTTCGTGCAGGGAAAATAATCCACCGACGAGCCAAACTTCTTCTTCGCCGCCTGATGCGTATAAGTGAACTCCGGGCCCAAGTAAGCGATCACCACCTTCTTCTCAAGGCTGATGGAAGACGACATGACCTCCCGGTAAATGGCGTCGATCGCCTGAGGGGTCAAAGGTCCTTTATTCAAAGCCTTCAAGCGATCCAGCACTTCCTTTTCCCGCTGAGGAGAATAAATCCCATCGCCCTTCTGAATCTTGATCTGACCGATCTTTCGGCAAGCGCCGGCTCTTTGATTCAAGAGCCTCAGGATATCCTCATCCAACCGATCCACCTCGCGGCGGATTTTATCGACGGTTCCACTCATGATTCCTCCTGTTTTGCCTGTTCGAGCGGCGCCTCCGTAAACTCCTTGAGTGGAGGCAGTTCCTCAAGGCCTTTCAACCCGAAATACTCCAAAAACTCCCGCGTGGTGCCATAAAGGAGCGGCCGCCCGGGGACGTCCTTCCGCCCGGCGATGCGAATCAAGTTCCGTTCCAAGAGCGTCTTCAAAGCGCCGTCCACCTGAACGCCGCGGATAAATTCGACATCGGCGCGGCTCACCGGCTGTTTGTAAGCGACGATGGACAGCGTCTCCAAGCTCGCCTGGGTGAGCCTCTTTTTCTCACGGGCTTGGTAAAACCGCTTGAGGGTCGAAGCGAACCGCGGATCGGATACCAACTGAAACCCGCCGGCGATCTCCACGAGCTTAAAACCCCTCCCTTGGGATTCGTATTCGTTTTTCAGCTCATGTAAACCAGCCTCCAGCGCCTTCTCATCCGCCTCCTCCCCAAAAGCCTCCCCCATCTCTTTGACCGAAAGAGGCCGTTCACTCGCGAAAAGAAGCGCCTCGACCGCGTATCGCAGCTCATTCATGCCGGCTCTCCGCAATCCTTACGCTCCGACCGATCTCAATTTCTCCGAAAGGCTCCTCCTGGCGCGCCGTCACTTCCCTTAAACGCACAAGCTCCAAAAGGGCGAGGAAAACCACCACCGCTTCCGGCTTGCTCCTCACCGACGCGAAAAGAATGCCGAATCGCACGCTCTCTTTCCTGGATAAAAGCTTCCGGATAAACCCGATCTTGTCGGCGACGGTAAACTCCTCGGCCGAAACTTGATGAACGGTTTCCTTCGGAAGATTCTTGAGCGCCTTGAGAAAGCTGGAAAGCAGATCAAAAAGAGAAACTTCCAGAAACGAAAGATCGCCCGGATCGGTTTCAGGCTCTACCCCCCAGCGCGTAAAAAGCCCGCTTCGCTTTTCCTCAAAAACCCGCAGGGTCCCCGCCGCTTCCTTGAAAGCCTTATACTCCAAAAGCCTCTTCACGAGCTCCGCCCTCGGATCCGGCTCTTCCGGGAGAGCCTCCGGATCCGGCGGCAAAAGCATCTTGGATTTCAGGTGCGTCAAGACGGCCGCGATCACCAAAAATTCCCCCGCACCCTCGAGATCCAACGCTTGCATGAGCTCCAAATACTCCAAATACTGTCCCGTAATGCGCGTCATCGGGATGTCATAGATGTTCAGCTCGTCTTTTTTGATCAAATAAAGCAGGAGATCGAGCGGCCCCTCAAAGACGTCCAAGCGGACTTTGTAATCCGTCATAAGGCCTCTTATCAAATCCGAACCAGATGCAAAAATTCCTTTACCTCGCGCATCGTTTGTTCCGCCCTGGCCTTGGCGCGGCCATGCCCTTCCTGCAAAATCTGCCTCACGGTTTCAGGCCTCGCGGCAATCTCCCGCCGCCGCTTCATGAGGGGACGAAGCGCCTCGATCAAAACCTCCGCAAACGTCTTTTTACAGTCGACGCACCCGAGTTTTGCGCCGGCGCACCAGGCATGGGCCTTTTCCGTAAGCGGAGCATCGGCGAAAATCTGGTAATAAGAGAAAACGTTGCAAACCTCCGGGTGACCGGGATCCGACATCTTGATGCGCTCGGGATCCGTGATCATCGAGAGCACCTTCTTTCGAACGGCGTCTTCCGAATCCGACAGATTAATCGCGTTGCCGTAACTCTTCGACATCTTGCGTCTGTCGATTCCCAAAAGGCGCGGCTCTTCCGTCAGGAGGGCCTCCGGTTCGGGGAAAAGGCTCTTTTTATAAAAATGCTCGAACCGGCGGAGGATTTCGCGGGCAAGCTCCAGATGAGCCAACTGATCCTCCCCCACGGGGACCTTGTTCGCTTTATATAAAAGGATATCCGCGGCCTGCAAAACGGGATACCCCAAAAAACCGTAGGTCGTAAGGTCCCGTCCGGCGATCTCTCTTAACTGCTCTTTGTAAGTGGGATTTCTCTCGAGCCACCCCAAGGGGGTGATCATCCCCAGGATCATGGCGAGCTCCGCATGCTCCGGAATCTGGGATTGAACGAAAAGAACCGACTTCTCAGGATCGATGCCGCAGGCAAGCCAGTCCATCACCATCTCCATCGAGCTTTTCTCGATCTGGGCGGGATTTTCATATTCTCCCATGAGGGCGTGGAGATCCGCCACCATGAAGTAACATTCATAGGCGTCCTGCAATTGGACCCAATTACGCAGAGCCCCCAGCCAATGGCCCAAATGAAGCGGGCCGGTCGGCCGCATTCCGGACAAGACTATTTCTTTTCGCTGAACGGACACGGTCACTTCGGGGTTATTCTAGCTTTTGAGCGAACTTTTGAATTTCAAAGACTTCGATGCGGTCTCCCACGTGATAGTCATCAAAGCCCGACACGCTGATCCCGCATTCAAAACCTTCCGAGACATCGCGCGCGTCCTCTTTAAAACGCTTCAAACTCCCGATCTTTCCTTCATGGATCTTCTGACCGTCCCGGACCACGCGGCAGGCGAAGTTTCGGACGATCTTTCCCTTTTGAACCGAGCATCCGGCAATGGCGCCCATCTTGGAGACCTTGAACACTTGGCGGACCTCCGCCGTCCCCACCAAAACCTCTTTGAGCTCCGGTTCCAGAAGTCCTTCCATCGCTTTTTGGATGGACGCCTGGGCCTCGTAAATGATCTCGTAAAAGCGGACGTCCACCTTCTCTCTCTCGCCCGCCTCCTTGGCCGTTTGAGAAATACCCACATGAAACCCGATCACGACCGCATCCGAAGCCGCCGCGAGCATCACGTCCGACTCGCTGACGTCTCCCGTGCCCGCATGCAGGACGTTCAACTGAACGTTCTTCGAGGGTATCTTCGCCAGCGTCGTCCGGAGAGCTTCGAGAGATCCCTGCACGTCCGATTTCAAAATAAGCTTGAGCTCCTGCACTTTTCCCTCTTTAAACTTCTCATAGAGGTGCTCGAGCGTGATGTGAGAAGCTCCGTTTCTGCCTCTCTCCTTGATCTGTCTTTGCTTTTCTTCTATGATTTCCCTGGCGCGGCGCTCGTCCTTCATGATGTAAAAACCATCCCCTGCCTGAGGAACGTCGGAAAGCCCCATCACTTCCACGGGCGTCGAAGGCAATGCTTCCTTGATGCGCTGGCCCCGATCGTTCACCATTGCGCGCACCTTTCCATAGCAGGCCCCCGCAACGACCGGATCCCCTACGCGAAGCGTCCCATCCTGCACCAAAAGCGTCGCTAAAATGCCTCTCTCCCGCGAAAGTTCCGCCTCAATGACCACGCCGGCGGACGCCGCCGAAGGATCCGCCCTGAGCTCCAAAAGTTCGGATTCAAGAGCAAGCATCTCCAAAAGCTCATCGATCCCTTGGCCCGTTTTGGCGGACACTCCCACCATGACGGTCTTGCCGCCCAACTCTTCGGGCATGAGCCCATGAGCCATAAGATCGCGCTTCACACGATCGGGATTTGCGGCCGGTAAATCCATTTTATTGATCGCCACAACGATGGGCACCCCTGCCGCCTTCGCATGATCGATCGCCTCTACCGTTTGGGGCATCACGCTGTCATCGGCCGCCACTACGAGGACCACCACATCCGTTACCCGCGCGCCTCTGGCGCGCATCGCGGTAAACGCCTCATGCCCCGGCGTATCCAAAAAAGTGACGGCGCCTTTTGGAAGAAACACTTGATACGCTCCGATATGCTGGGTAATCCCTCCGGCCTCTTGGGCGGCCACTTTGGTTTTCCGAATCGCGTCCAGGAGAGAGGTCTTCCCATGATCCACATGGCCCATAAAGGTCACGATCGGAGCCCGCCACACCTGTCCTTTTTTATCTTTGACCTCCCCTCTGACGGCGGCCGAAACTCCCTCGGTCCTTTCGGACTCGACCAATTCAAATCCCAGTCCGCCGGCCGCCCGGGAAGCCACATCGAAGTTAAGCGACTGATTGATGTTCGCGAAAATACCGATGGAGATCAACCGCTCAATCAACTCATTGGGCCTCGCCCCCAACACCCCTGCCAATTCCTTCACGACAATGGGCGTCCTGATTTCTACCTTTTTTGCGGGGGGAGGCGAAGACGGCTGGGGCTTCTCTGGAGGAGCTTTGGGCTCAAGGGGTTCAAAACGCTCCGCGGGAGCCGGAGGTTCTTTGCGCGCTTCCTCCACAGGCCGTTTGGCCGTTTCCTGGGCAATTTCCACTCTCGGTTTAGGAGGCGAAACGACGATCCGATCCGGCTTGGAGAAAGGGGACGGCTTCGGCGGGGAGGGGGCGGGCCTTTTAAAGGGGATGCGCGGCTCAAAAGACGTTCTCACCTGAGACTTCCCCGCGGCAATTTCTCTTTTGACGCTTTCAAGAGACGGAATGGTTTGAGGCTTCTCTAATTTAACCGCGGAGGACTTGGAAGACAAAGGGCCGGCAGAAGCCGGCTTTGAGGAAGCTTTCAAAGACTTCCGGATAAGGGTTGTATCCTCATCCGCCAAAACGCTCATGTGGCTTTTCGCTTTAATCCGAAGCGATTTCAGCTTATCGATGAGCTCTTTGGACGTGAGCTTCAATTCCTTCGCCAATTCATGAACTCTCAGAGACACCGATCTTACCCCCGCCTTTATGAAGCTTCTCCCTCTTCGGGCGCCGCTTCCTCTTTTTTCCCTTCGCTTGCGTCACTCGCTTGGGCGCTTTTTCCCAAGGCCGCCAGGATTTTCTCAAGCGTCTTTTTGCCGATGCCCTTAACCGCCAATAAGTCCTCTTCCTTGGCCTTCTTCAAATCCTCAAGCGACCGGTACCCTGCCTCGGCCAGAGCAAGGACCGTCTTAGGTCCTACTCCTTCGATCGATTCGATCCCGGCGGAAGGCTCTTCGGCCCCGGCCTCAGCCGCCATCTCTTCCAATTTTTCTTTCACGATCTCCTTCTTGGAACGAATGTCGATGGACCAGCCCGTCAGCTTCGACGCCAAACGCACGTTCTGTCCGTTCTTCCCGATCGCCAGCGACAACTGGTCGTCGCTCACGACCACTTCCACCTTTTTATCTTCACGGCTTAAAACCTTCACGGAAGAAACCGTCGCCGGGCTCAAAGCCGCCTGGATGAACTCCTCAATATTTTCGCTCCACCGGATGATATCGATCTTTTCCCCCTGGAGCTCCCTCACCACGCCCTTCACCCTCGATCCCCTCACGCCCACGCAGGCGCCCACGCAGTCGATCTTCTCATTCTCCGACCAAACGGCTATCTTCGTCCGATCGCCCGCCTCACGGGAGACCGATTTCATCTGCACCGTGCCCTCGGCCACCTCGGGAACCTCAAGCTCAAAAAGACGTTTCACAAAACCCGGATGGCTCCTCGAAAGAAGGATCTGGGATCCCCTGCCGGTGCGATTGACGTCCAGGACGTACGCCCGGATCGTATCCCCCTGCCGGTAATTATCCCGCGGCGACAGCTCCTTCCGGGGAAGAATGGCCTCGGTCTTCCCCAGATCCACCAACAGGGCTCCTTTTTCAAAGCGATAAACCGTTCCATTCACGATAGAGTGGATCTTTCCGGAGAACTCCTGAAAGATCACGTCCCGCTCCGCTTCCCGGATTTTTTGAAAAATCACCTGCTTCGCGGTCTGAGCGGCGATGCGCCCGAATTCGCTCGACACGATCTCCTTGTCCTCCGAGAAAATACGGATCCTGCCCGATTCCAGATCCATCTTCACCTGGACCTCTTTGTCCTTATCGTGAAGCACTTTCTTCGCGGCTGAAACAAGGGCCGCCTCGATCGATTCGATCAACACCTCGCGGCTGATCCCCTTTTCCCGTTGAATGCTGTCCAAAATGGCCGAAAGTTCCGTGCTCATGACCGTCCTCTAATTCTTAGAATGATATTTCTTGAATGCCTTTTAAAATAGAACGAATCGGTAAATAAACGGGTGCGGCTTCCTTGCCTTTCAATTCAACCATTCCTTCCTTCACCGAAAGGAGTTTCCCGCGATAAACGCCGGCCCCCGCCTCCGGTTTCATCACTACGCGGACAAGCTTCCCCGCAACCCGCAAAAAATCCTCCGGCGTCTCAAGCGGCCGGTCAAGCCCGGGGCTGTTGACCTCCAAGTCGCAGGGCGCATCGAAAATCCCAAACCCAAGCGCCTCCGCACCCGCCTCTGCCCTTGCCATCCGGTCCAAAAAACCGCTCAAATGGTTATTGATCGCCGCGCAATCGCCTAAGGTAATGCCGCCCTCTTTATCCGCCAGAACCGTCAAAACGTTCCTTCCCCTCCCCTTTCTCAAAGTCAAATCCACAAGCCTGGCGTCCAAGCTCTCCACTTCCTTTTGAATCGCCTCACGAAGACCCTCCATCCCTGGAACCGGCATAAAAGAATCCCTCATCCAATAAAAAAAGTGGGTCTTCACACCCACTTTTCTCGAGAAACGCCCCTTAAACTCGAAATCTCAAGGTACCAAATTCCCCTCCGTTTGTCAAGCCAAACCCTCCTTCCCCAAAAATTTTCACCCAAGTTGTTTTACAATTTCAGAAACAACTTGCGGAATATCCACGAGAAGGGTCTCCGATGTTTTCCTTATTTTAATCTCCACCTTCCCCGACCGCAGTGCTTTGGGTCCGATGACCACCCGAAAGGGTATCCCGATAAGATCCGCATCGTTGAACTTGACCCCCGGCGTTTCATCCCGGTCGTCCACCAAAATATCGATGCCGCGCCTGGCCAGCTCTTCGGAATCTTCGATCGAGCGCGCAATCTCAAGCGACCGGGCATCCCCCGGATCGAGCACCAAGACCAACAGTCGAAACGGACTGATCGCTTGGGGCCACACGATCCCTTTTTCATCCGCATACTGTTCGACAGCGGCCGCGAGAATCCGGTTAATCCCAATCCCATAACAACCCATGACCATCGAAGTCAGCTTTCCGCCCTTGTCCAAAAACTGCGCCTTGAACGGTTCCGAGTATCGACAGCCCAGTTTAAAAATATGGCCCAGCTCAATGGCTGTCCGGAAATGAAGCTCCGTTTCCTCGCCGTTCTCCAGCACACCTTTGTCCCCTGGAAGGGCTTGGCGGAAATCGCCAACCACTATCTTCCGGTCCGGAGCATAGTTCAAAATATCCATGAGATTGACGTCCGCAAAATGTAGATCCTTCTCATTGGCGCCCGTAATAAAATCCTTCATGAGCAACACATCCTCATCAATATAAAAAGGGATGGGATCGTTCTTATCATGGAGACCTAACGGCCCGCTAAAGCCGAACCGAGATCCAACATACTGAATCACCTCCGGAGAAGCCATGTAGGCTCCAGGTACTTTCTCCCGAACCTTAAAATTACTGACCTCATGATCTCCCCGCACCAAAACTGCAAAAGGGGGCCGGTAAGGAGCCGTAGGGTCCAGCGCTTCGTAAATCATCGTTTTCAAAAGATCCGAGGGCTTCTTCTTTAAGTACTTACTGACACTCTCCACACTGCTATGCCCGGGCGTCGGCATGGGACGACGCTTTCCGGCGGCGCCTTCCTGCGGCAGAGAAAGACCTTTAAGCTTTCTTCTGGCCATCTCCACGCTCACCACACGGTCCGAGTCCCCAACCTGCACCATCCAGTCCTCCCCCGCGTCCGAAAAGAGCACGAATTCCTGGGACAGGTTCCCGCCCATGGCGCCCGGATCCGCCTGCACCACGTAAAACTCAAGGCCGCACCGCTTGAAGATCCGCTCGTAGGTTCGGCGCATGATCTCGTACGTTTCATCAAGGCTTTCGGCGGTCGCGTGAAAACTATAGGCGTCTTTCATGATAAACTCGCGGCTGCGAATGACCCCCGAACGCGGACGCATTTCATCGCGAAACTTGGTTTGAATTTGGTACAGGGTGAGCGGCAATTGCTTATAGGAACGCACCTCCCGCCGCACGAGATCCGTGATCACTTCCTCATGAGTGGGCCCGAGCACGTTCTCCCGGCCGTGGCGGTCCTTAAAATGGATCATGTCGTCCCCCAAGATATCACAGCGGCCCGACTCCTTCCAAAGCTCCACCGGATGGATCGCCGGCAAAAGCACCTCCAGCGCCCCCGCGCGATCCATCTCCTCCCGCACGATGGCAATGGCCTTATTCAAAGCCCTTAATCCCAAAGGAAGATAGTTATAGGTGCCGCTCGCGAGCTTCCGAATAAGCCCCGCCCGCAGCATGAGGCGATGACTCTTCGCCTCCGCCTCCTGCGGAACCTCTTTCAAAGTGGGGATCAACGTCTTCGTCCAACGCATGCAGCCTTTTTACCACCCTTTCTTCAAAAATTCAACTAGTACTCTGTAGCATTAATTAATGACGATTGAGAACGGTTTAAATCCCCCCTGCCCCCTTTGAAGAGAAAAGGGGGTAAGGGCTTTCTTTCCACTAAAGAGCAAAAGAGCAACCCCCTTTTTATTTGAAAGGGGGTAGGGGGGATTTGAGATCTTCCGCTGGA
>JACQQY010000018.1 GCA_016206825.1 Candidatus Omnitrophota bacterium | reverse complement strand
CCGGGCGAGCGGATTCTCTTGGGAGGGCTTGAGCAGATCCTCTGGCCGGATCACTGCGTCCAAGGCACGCCCGGGGCGGAGTTTGCTCCGGGGCTTCGCCTCGATCGCGTCGAAAAGATATTTCAAAAAGGGACCGATCCGGAAATCGACAGTTACAGCGGCTTTTTTGACAATGGCCATCGCAAGGCCACCGGTCTTGGAGATTATCTGAAGGCACAAGGGGTGACGGACGTTTACGTGGCGGGGCTTGCCACGGATTATTGCGTGAAGTTCACGGCGCTGGACGCCGTCCGGCTTGGGTTTAAGACCTACTTGGTGGAAGATGCCTGCCGGGGAGTGAACCTTTCTCCGGGTGACGTCCAAAAGGCGGTCGAGGAGATGAAAACGTCCGGCGTCCACGTTGTCCGGTCCGAGGATTTTTAGAACCATCACGATAAGTGGGTTGACAAGCCGGGGGAGATGGTATAGAGTTTGAGGCATCAGAACTTAAGGCGTGCGGATGGAAGGGGGAGAGATGAGGAGCGGCGAAACTTCCAACGATCCCAGAACCCAAGCGTGGAGCTTGGGTTTTTGTTTTTGAGGGCGGGTGAAAGGTGCCAGAAACCGGTTTTTATCATGAAATAAACAACTCCCTCGGCATCATCCGTGGACAGTGCGAGCTTTTTCTTTTGAATGCGCGGGATGGATTTTATGATGCCAAGACCAAGGAGGAGATTTTGCAGATGGCTTCGGATACTTTGCGGGGGGTCATCCATGAAACGGATAGGATTGTTTCCACCCTGAAGAAGTTTAAAAAAGAGGGCGGAGTTTGATGAACGATTGTCCTAAGCTTATGGTGGTGGATGACGAGGTGGACGTGTGCAATTTCGTGAAGTCTTTCTTCGGCATGCGGGGTTTTGAGGTGGCCATGGCTTTCAGCGGCGAGGACGCTTTGGGCCGATTGTCGGAAGAGCGGCCGGACGTCATGATTTTGGACGTGATGATGCACGGATGGAAGGAGGGATTGGAGTACCTTCCCAAGATCAAGGAAAGGCTCCCTTCGGTGAAAGTCATTATGGTGACGGGCGTGGATGACGAAGAAAGCGTCCGTTTGGCGAAGAGCCTTGGAGCGGATGGTTACGTCACGAAGCCTTTGGTGCTGGAATATCTTGAGGGGACGGTGCTGGAAAAGGTTAAAAATTTAAAGAGGGAGTCTTCGCATTTATAACGTTTATGATTTTCAACGGGCGCTGTTGAATGCGTCGAAGGGGATGATCCGGGTGAAGGACCCGGTCATCCTTCTTAAGATCATCACGCGTTACATCGACCGCAAGATGGGCGTGACGCACGTGGGGGTCCTTCTTTTTGACAAGGCGCGCCATGCTTATGTCTTGATCGACAGCAAGGGGGAGGGCGGGACGAAGATCCCGGTGGGCTACGTCAAAATCCATCCGGATAACCCCATCGTGAGCTTTTTCACCGCTTCGGACAAGGGCGCTCTCGCCAGAAAAGAAGCCCTCGTTTACGGGGAGCTTGAGCCGATGCGGAATTTCGAGATCCTCGTGAATCGAAAGGAACGCCGCGCCATCCATTATGAAGACGTCCGGATGCAGATGAGTTACCTGCGGGCGGCGGTTTGCGTCCCGAGTTTCTATAAAAAGGAATTGATCGGAATTTTGATTTTGGGAAATAAGCTTTCGGGGGAGCCTTACGAGGAAGAAGAAATCAACCTCTTCGTGACGCTGGCCAATGACGTGGCGATGGCGGTGAAGAACGCCGAGCTCATTCAGGATCTGAAGCATGCCTACGAGAAGGAGCACCGGCTTTTTATCCAAACGGCCATCGCGCTCGCGACCGCCATCGATGCGCGCGACCGCTACACGCACGGCCATTCGGAGCGCGTGTCCCATTATAGCATGGTGCTGGTGAAGGAGCTGGTAGACGCAGGGAGAATCGAGTACGACCGGGAGCTCATGGAAGCCGTGCAGTTGTCGGCCCTTCTCCACGACATCGGAAAAATAGGCATTCGCGATCAAATCCTGAATAAGCCGGCGACGCTCACGCCCGAAGAATTCGAAGTGATGAAAACCCACGTCACGATCGGAGCCAGTATCGTGAAACCGGTGAAGGGCCTTACCCATTTGGAAGACGGGATTTTGTATCACCATGAGCGTTATGACGGCCAGGGGTACCCCTTTGGTTTAAAGGGCGATGAGATCCCCCTTGTCGGAAGGATCGTGAACGTGACGGATTCTTACGACACGATGATCACCGCGCGGGCCTATAAGCGGACGATGGCCGTGGAAGAGGCGTTTGAGGAATTAAAAAGGTGCGTGGGGACGCAGTTCGATCCCGAAATGGTTGAGGCCTTTTGCCGGGCTTATGAGAAAGGCGATCTTACCAAACGCCAATATGCCGCCTTCGATTTCGCAAAGCTCCACTAAGAGACGGAGACGGGGCTCACCACCGAGAGACAGGCCGCTTCCGTTTTCAGCGGGTTTTCGAAGTGGTGGGGAAGCGCCGCGTTGAAGTACAGAGATTCTCCCTGCTTCGCCTTTTTTCGGTCATTTCCCACCACCGCCTGGAGAGCGCCTTTCAAAACGTAAACGAACCTTTCGCTTCCAAGCGCATAAGTTTCTTTGTCCGTTTGACCCTTGCCCTTGATCTTCAGGCGAACCGGCATCATCTTCCGCTGGAGAATGCCGGAGGCCAGGATTTCGGCGACCGCGCCGTCCGAACGGGAAAAGGTTTCGGTCATTTTCTCTTTGATGGCAGGGTCTTTTTCTTCCTCTATTTTACTGACGACGTCTTCGTAAAGATCCGGGAGACGCACGCCGAGGACCTGCGCAATTTTCATGTGAGAATGGATGGTGCCCGTCATTTTCTCATTTTCGATGCGGCTTAAAGTCGCTTGGTCGATGCCCGTTTTTTGGCAGACGTCAATCAGAGTAAATCGCTTTTCTTTTCGCAGCGCCTTGACGCGCGATCCGAGTCCTTTCATGTTGAACCCTCCTTTAAGAGCCTATCCCAATAACCGACTCGCGCTGCGACGGTTTCTGGCGGCCTGCGCCTTCGCCGGACTCGTCGTCCATACCGCACCGGGTATGGCCTCCTCATCCGGCTTCGGCTCGGCTCGCCATAAACCGTCTCGCTTTACGAGTGGGTTATTGGGATAGGCTCTAAGATGAGATTAGTCTATAAATTTTTTGACGGAAGATCAAGAGATTTGACAAAGGATTCCAAAAGCGGTACGATCTTCTTCTTCATAGGAGGTCTTTATTACAGCCTCTTCTGGGTCTGAGAGACGCCAATACGTGCGCATGGAAACGGTTTTTCCGGTCGAGGTGGAGGTGTTGAAAGAGACCGGCGAGAAGCTTTCCCCGCACTTCCTTCAAGGTTTCACCCGGAACGTAAGCGAAGGAGGGATGTGCGTTGAAATTAAAAGCGCCGGCGGCCAGACGGAAGAGACTCTCTTTAAGCCCAACGCCCGATTGGGGCTCACCATCAACCCCTCCTTCCTCCGCGATCCGGTGAAAGCGGTCGCGCGGATCGCCTGGTTCCAAAAGCGCGAAGATCTTCTTCCGGCGACTTTGCTGATCGGCGCCGAATACCTGGAGATCGACAAAACCGCCCAGCGCAGGATTATCCACTACGCCAGACAACTGCGATGGGCGCCGCGCCTGACCTTGATTGCGGGCATCATCGTCGCGGGTTTCTTGGCGGCCGTTTTTTACCATAACCAGACGCTGATCGTTCAGAATAAGGCGCTGGTCCGGCAGTTGGTGACGAGCGCCCAAAATAAATCGGAGGTCGCCGGGAGCATCTATGAGCTTCAGAAACGGAGGGCCGCGCTTGAGGCGGAGCTGGCCAAGGCGCGCGAAACGATAAAAGGCTTGGAGGCGTCCCTCGCCTCGCTGACCGTCGAGAACCAAGCTCAAAAGGCGCTTTACGAGGGGCAGATCGGAAGCGTTCTTGAGCGGCAGAAAAGCATCGGCGCGGAACTCGATCTTATCGAGAAAGACCGTCAGAAGCTCCGCACGACTTACGAGAAGCTCAAGGAGGTGGAGAAGCTCACGGCTTCCGCGGCTCTCCGGCAGATGTATGCCTGGCTAAAATCCCACCAGAACCTTTACACGGGGCTTGTGGCCAGTTTCGAGGGGGACCCGTTGCTGGAAGATTGGGCCTTCACGTATGACCAGTCCCTCGTTTGCCAGATTTTTCTCATGTTTGGGGACGTCAAAAATGCGGAGGCAATCCTTTCCTTTTATGAATCGCGAGCTCAAAGGGGCGATAACGGATTTTATAATGCCTATGACGTCGTGGACGGCCGGATCGCCGAAAGCACCATGCACGTGGGGCCGAATCTGTGGCTCGGCATCGCCGCGCTTCAATATGAGAATCGGGTCAAGGACGGCCGCTTTCTGGCTTTGGCCAAAGAGATCGGCGAATGGACCCTCAACTTTCGGGACGCCGAGGGCGGGATTAAAGGGGGGCCGGGTTTTGAGTGGTACAGCACGGAGCACAATTTAGACGCCTACGCCTTTTTCTCGATGCTTTACCGGCAAACTGGGGACGAGAAGCACCGGGCGGTAAGGGATAAGGTCCTCGGATGGATTCAAAAATACGCCTATAGCCAGCGTGAGAAGCGGATGAACCGCGGCAAAGGGGATGCGACCATCGCGACGGATGCCTTTAGCTGGGCGGTGGCCGCTTTGGGGCCTGAGACGCTCAAGCAGATGGAGTTTGACGTGGAGGCGATCATCGGATTTGCGGAAAAGCACTGCGAAGTCGCCGTCGATTACCAACTGCCCGATGGTAAAATGGTGAAAGTGAAAGGCTTTGATTTTGCCAAGGCCGCCAACGTCGGCCGCGGCGGGGTCGTCTCCACCGAATGGACGGCGCAGATGATCGTGACCTACCGGATTCTTTCCGGGTATTACCGCTCGAGGGGCGAAGAAGAAAAGGCCGTCTTATACGAGGACAAGATCAACCTTTATTTGAATGAGATCCAAAAGCTCATTGTCACAAGCCCCTCCCGTACGGGACAGGGACGGGGCTGTTTGCCGTACGCTTCCATCGACCATGTGGATACGGGGCACGGCTGGCGCACCCCCAAAGGCCGCCGGACCGGTTCGTTATCCGCGACGGCTTATGGAATTTTTGCGTGGGTGGGATATAACCCGTTTGATTTGGAAAACCGAAAAGAGGTTGGCAGCTAGTGCCGGTTTATCAGGCTTCTTCGAAAAGTAGTCATCCATCAGGCGTTCCTTTCGGCGGGATAGGGGCGGGGAAGTTCGAGATTTTGCCAAATGGTTTGTGGAACGCTTTCACCTTTGAAAATAATTGGTCCCAGCCTCTTTTGGGCAGTGAGAAGTACCCGGGCGTGCTTGGCTATCATCTTGGGATTTCCTCGAAACCCCTTGCCGGCCCCCGCCGTTTTTCCAAGGAAGCCCTTCTTCTTCAAACCGTTCCCGTCCGGAACTGCCCGACGGTAAAGGGCATTCGTTACGAAGGCGCTTTCCCGCGCGCGAGGCTTTTCTATGAAACTCCCGGCTTGGGGCTGGAAATATCCCTCGAGGTTTTCAGTCCATGGATTCCGGGCGACGCCAAACGCTCGAGCCTCCCGGCCGCTTTTTTTACCCTTCGGCTTCAGAATCGATCCGGGGCGCCTGTGGAAGCCGGATGTCTCTTTATCGGCCGGAACGTGTCCGGCGCCTGGTGCGTAGGCCGCCAGAATCTTGTGGAGGAAGAAAAAGACGCTCTTCATTTGGAGTTTTTGAACCGGGCCCCCGGCGGACGGGACCCTCAGCAAGGTTCTCTGCGCTTCAGTTTTTTAAAAGAAAATTGGCGGATGAGTTTTATCGAATCATGGAATGCCGTGACCCGGAATTTTTCTTTCGGTCCGGAGAACATTTCCTTGGAGGCGTGGGAGGCGTTCGTTCGAAGCGGAGCGCTTCCCAATTCCGGTTCTCATGTCACCGCGAACGGAGAGAATCAAGAGCTATGCGGCGCGGTCGCGGCCCATCAGGTTCTGCGTCCGGGGGAGGCGAAGGCGCTTTCTTTCACGGCCGCCTGGCACTTTCCTCATCATCCTTTGGGTCACCATTACCAGAGGGATTTTAAAGACGCCGCCTCCGTTTCAAAATACGTACTGCCCCGGCGGGAAGCGTTCCGCCGGAAAGTGGAGCAGGTGGAAAAAGCGGTGCTTTCCTTTCCATTTCCGGAGTGGTTTAATGACGCCCTTTTGACGAATCTTGCGCCGTTTTTCGCCTCGACGTGGTACGTGAAGGACGGGCGGTTCGCTTTTTATGAAGCGCCGGTGATCTGCCCGCTCATGGGGACGCTTGACGTGGGTTTTTACGGATCCATTCCTCTGGGTTACTTTTTCCAGGAGCTTGAGTTGTCGCAGATCCGGCAGTTCGCCGAAGCCCAGAGGCCGGATGGTTACATCCCGCATGATTTGGGGAAGAATCGCATCGATCTGGCTTCAAACGGCACGACGTTTTATTTGTGGAAGGACTTGAATCCGAAATTCATTCTGATGGTTTATCGCGATTTTCTGTGGTCGGGCGACCGGGCGTTTTTGAAGGAAATGTTTCCCCACGTGAAACACGCCCTTTCCTGGTCGCTTTCAAAGGATGACGACGGCAACGGCCTGCCCGATCATGAAGGGGCTGATCAAACGTTCGATCTTTGGGAGGTTCGTGGAGCTTTCGCTTATACGTCCAGCATCCTCCTTGCGGCGCTCCTTGCCTGCGAAAGAATGGGGAAGCAGATGAAGGATGTTCCCTTCGCGCGGGAGGCGAGGGAGAGGTTCGGGAAGGCGAAGGAGAGCTTCGAAAAGGAGCTATGGAACGGGAAATTTTTCGGCAAGGTTTGCGCCCTATCTCAGTTGAACGGGCAGTGGTATGCGGATCTGCTGGATTTGGGATGGACGGCGGATCCGGCAAAGATTCGAAAGGCGATTTCCCATATTTTGACGCACAACGGCGAGCCTTCCCGGTTTGGTTTGGTAAACTCGGTAAATCCCGACGGCTCTCTCGACGCTTCCAATGATCATTCGAAAAACATTTGGTCGGGGATGAACTACGCGTTTATGGGCCTCTGCATCTCGCAGGGCTTTCCTCTAAATAAGTTGTTGCGCGAAGGCCATAAGTTATGGAATAATATCGTCATACGCCAGAGGAATGCGTGGAATCTTCCCGACACCATCGATTCCGAGACGGGAGAGTACCGCTTTGGCGATTCCTACTACCGGAACATGGCCATCTGGTCGATTCCGATTGCTTATGCCAAACGCGATAAAAAAACCAGGAAAATACTCCAGTATCTGAGGACGGTGAATGAACGCCATTAATCGCTTCAGAATCTTTCTTCTTTCTTCTTTTGTTTTACTTTCTTCCACGGTTTTTCCCCACTCCTTCGTTTACGCCGGTGACGACGCCTCTTTATCCGAGATGCATTGGCGGCGATCGCGGGATTCCGGCGTGAAGTCCTTCGACTGGTGGCCGACGGATGCCGCGCCTCAACCGGCGCCGGATGGCCGTCCGGGGAGAAACGGTTCCTGGTGGTGGCCGGAGATACCCGGCCAGATTTGGCCGCTGTGGGGAAACAGGGGCTTTCCCTACGTTTTGAAAACCATCTCCACGGCCGTTACGCAAAAATTATCGAAGGAGAAGACCGAGGAACGGATTTCCGAGACGTCGGAAGTCCTGCCCCTGCAGGCTGAGAAGGTTTCCGAACCATCCCTCGCCTCCGAAGCGTTTTCTTCAAAAGGGGAGGGCGGGGCAAAGAGGGACTGTTGGCTCTGTTTCGATTGGGGTCTGCATGCGGGTTACCGGGTCGATGATTTCCGGTGGAGCACCGCGGGAAACACCCAAGGGACGAATCCCGATATTTTGACGGAGTCGACGTGGAGGAATTTAGATATCTACCAAATGCAGTTGGACGGAGAGCTTCTGGTTCATAAGAGTTATGTCCTTAAAGGCCTGTTGAGCCACGGCTGGATCTTTGACGGGAAAAACCGAACCTCCGAATACTCCGGGAATAACCGCACTTCGGAAACGAGGCGATGGGACAGCGAGAGCAATGAAGGGACGATTTTGGATCTTTCGGGCGCTCTCGGTTATCGGCTCAAGCCCTGGGAGCGCTTTTCTCTCACCCCTCTTGCCGGTTATTCTTACCACGAGCAGAATTTCAAACTCATCCGCCCTCCCGCTTCCATCCCGGATTTGGACAGCACGTATGAAGCCCAGTGGTGGGGGCCGTGGGCCGGGGCGGATCTGGCTTATCGCCCGGATAAGCGGAACACGTTTTTCTTGAATTTCGAGTACCATTGGGCCAAGTACGAGGCGGAAGCGGACTGGAATCTTCGCGGGGGGAATTTGGCGCATCCGAAAAGTTTTGAGCACAGCGCCGATGCGGAAGGCGTGGTGGTGCGCGCGGGGTGGGCTTATGCCTTGAACAAGCGGTGGTCCACTCGATTGACCTTGGGCGTTCAGGATTGGGAGACCCGGTCCGGCACGGAGACGACCTTCTTTGGGAACGGCACCACGGGGAATACCCGGTTGAACAAAGTGGAGTGGGATTCTTTCGAGGTGATGGCGGGGTTCCATTATAATTTGGACGAAAGATGCGCCGGGTGGGAAGAGGAGGAATTGGGGGAGATGGGAGAGGTTGGTTTGACCGGCGACCGGATCAAGCTATCGGGCAAATACCGCCTTTCGGGCGGAATCGGAGATGAGGCGGGCTTTATTTTGAACGATTCGAACGCGGACCTCCAAGAACGTAACTGGCGGTACGTGTTTGGGGAGCGGCTCAATAATACCTACGACCCCTCCGTCTATAGCCAGTATCTCTTAAACGTCGATTTCTCGCCGCTCGACAAGGTCAACATCTTCACCCAGATTGTGGCCGATCCGTGGTCGTACGTCGGGACGACGGGAGATCAGGTGGTGATAAGCCGCATCGACTCCGCCGCGAGTTTGCGTTACAACCTCAAGTACTTCGGCGCTTTTAATTCTACCTTGAACGAAATTTACCGGACTCCCAATACGGATTCGGTGAGCATTCCGATCATCAAGGTCCATAACGGGCATTTGGCGGGCGGCACGGTGGTGCGCGGGTTTAATGATTACAATCCGGCGACGAACGGAGTGCCTTTCGTGATTCCGGAGCATGAGGTCGATTTCGAGTTCCGGCCCATTCGGAAGCTCTGGGTGGACGCTAAAAAGGAAGAGAACTGGCGCCTTCGCGTTTTCGCCCTTGCGGATGAAAACCAGGCGCTGACGACGGACGATCCGCTGGAGCTTTCCAACCACAAGCAGTATTGGCAGCAAAGCCCCTGGCTTCATCAGTACAAGCCGATCCAGTTTTTTACGGACCGCTCGATCAAACGCGGTTACTATTCGGATGCTTTGTCCTTTTTGGCGCGGGACAGCCAGGGAAATCGGTTGGTTTTGTTGAGAGGCGCTTCTTTCGAGGGAAACTTCGACAAGACGTATCTGGTCAGCACCGTGGCGGCGCCTTTTACGCCGTGGGATGAGGAGTT
>JACQQY010000016.1 GCA_016206825.1 Candidatus Omnitrophota bacterium | reverse complement strand
TTCTCAAGCAAAGGTCCCATGAGCTTAAGCCTTCCTCCTTAAGATAAAATCGGCAAGCGCTTCCAGCATCCAAGCCTTCTTCCCAAAAGGCGCCAGGCATGCCTTGGCCTTTCGCGCAAGCGCTTCCGCTTCCCGCATCGCCTCCGAAACACCCAGCAGTTTAGCATACCCTTCCCTATCGAGGATGTCATCCACTATTTGAAAAAGAAGTCCACTTTCCATCCCGTAATGGTAAAGCCGCTCCACCTCTTTTCGCGTGCCGCCGCCCAAGCAGGCCCCCACCCGCGCCGACACCGCAATAAGCGCCCCCGTCTTATGGGTATGGATATACTGGATGGTCGAGAGATCCGGCTCTTTGTCTTGGTATTCCATATCCACCGCTTGGCCGCCTACCATCCCCCTAGCCCCCGCCGCCCGCGCGACCATCAAGGACGCATCCAGCCTGCGCTTGAGATCCCCTGCCCCGCCTTTCTTTCCGTCAAAAGAAGCCAATTGTTGGAAGGCGAGCGTCAAAAGCGCATCTCCCGCCAAAACGGCCGTATGCTCGCCGAACTTCTTGTGACAGCTTTGCTTTTCTCTGCGAAAATCGTCGTCGTCCATGCAAGGGAGATCGTCATGAACCAACGAATAGCTATGGATGAGCTCCAAGGCGCAAGCCGCCGGCAGGGCCTCGGGCGCCTTTCCTCCGACAACCTCACAGGAGGCAAGCGCCAAAACCGGCCGGATCCTTTTCCCTCCGGAAAAAACCGCGTACCGCATCGCCCGGTGCAAAAGAGAAGGGTTCTTCTTTTCGCTCGGAAGACAGCGATCAAGCGCTTCGTCTATCTTCTTCCGCTGTCTTGAAAGATAAGAGGAAAGATCCATGGCTTCCCTTAGCGTCTCTTTTTGCCCTTGGGCGGTTCTTCGCCGCTTCCCTCAAAGGGTTCCGTTTTAAACTTCCCTTGGGCGGTTTTCATCAAAACCTCCACACGCTTCTCCGCCTCGGAAAGCCGCTTCGAGCAAACGTCCGCCATCCGCACCCCTTCTTCATAGCGCTTCAGCGCTTCCTCGAGCGACAAATCGCCCCCCTCCAGATCCCCCACAATCGTTTCCAAACGCTTCAGCGCCGCCTCAAACTCTATTTCTTTCGTTTCCTGAGCCATCTTTCCCCCCTTATGCGCCAGCCTCTTCCACCCGGCTGATGAAGAAACCTTCCTTCAGCCGGGTTTTAACCTCGTCTCCACGCTTCACCAAGCGAAAAGAAGTGAGGACCTTCTCTTCCGGCAATTTGAGCGACACGCTGAAACCCCTCCTTAACGTCGCCACCGGCCCAAGCGCCTCCAGCTTCCCAAGGAAGCCAAAAAGTTTCTCCTTTTTTAACCGGAAGAACGTCTCAAAGAGCCCGGCCAAGCTCCGTTTTAATTCATCCAGCCTCTGGAATTTTATTTCAAAAATGCCCAAGGGATCCCGAAGCGCGCGGCTCTGCTCCAAAACCTCAAGCTCCCGCTTCAAAAGCTTCATCCTCCCCGCAACCGCCTGAAACAATCTCCCTTTCCAGTCCGTTATTTTAAGCGCCAGCTCTTCCTTAAGCGGAACGACAAGCTCAGCGGCCGCCGAGGGCGTCGGCGCCCGCAAGTCCGCCGTGAAATCCGCGATGGTAAAATCCACCTCATGCCCCACCGCTGAAATCACCGGGATATCCGAACGAAAAATAGCCCTCGCCGTGACTTCCTCGTTAAAAGCCCAAAGATCCTCCAAGCTTCCCCCGCCGCGGCCGACGATCAGCACGTCCGCATTTTCCCAATCGTTAAAATCATCGATCGCCCGCGCGATGGACTCGGCGGCGCCGGCGCCCTGCACCTGAACCGGATAAACCAACACGTGGACGTTGGAAAAACGCCTGTCAAGCACCTTCAAAATGTCGTGAAGCGCCGCGCCGTCGATCGACGTAACCAAACCTATGCGATTCGGAAGATAAGGAATGGGTTTCTTACGGGACTCCTCAAAAAGACCTTCTTTCCGCAGTTTCTCCTTCAACTCCTCAAACCGAAGCTGAAGAACCCCAACACCCTTCGGTTCTATTCTTTCGACATAAAGCTGATACTGTCCGCGAATGGGATAGACGCTGATACGCCCGAAACAGAGAACCTTGAGTCCTTCTTTTAATTCAAAACCAAGCCCCTGGTTCTCCCTCCGGAACATTACACACTGAAGTTGAGCGGTTTCATCTTTCAACGAAAAGTACATGTGCCCCGAAGCGTTGTGGAGCTTAAAGTTGGACACCTCCCCTTCCACCCACACCCCGGAAAAATGCTCCTCCAAAAGATACCGGATGTTGGCCGTGATTTCGGATACGGAGTAAATCTGCCTCTCAACTTGCAACATAGTCATCTAAACAGTAGTTGTCTAACTCCGGCGGGTGGCGGCGACCGAAGTCCTTGCCAATATGCCGAAGCTTTATCGGCATATTGGCGAGGTGGTCGCCGACAGGACCCGCCCAAGTGAAACTAACTCTCATTTCGCCAAACCTTCAACCCGCGTCTCGCGGATCACCACGACCTTTACCTGACCCGGATATTGCAGTGCCCCTTCGATCTTTTTCGCGATCTCCCTCGCCAAAGCCGGCATCGCCTCCTCCGGCACACGATCCGGCCTCACCATCACCCGGATCTCACGGCCCGCTTGAATGGCATAAGACTTCTCCACGCCGGGGTGAGTATCGGCAATTTCCTCAAGCTGTGAAAGGCGCTTCAGATAATTCTCAAGGCTCTCACGACGGGCGCCCGGCCTTGCCGCGCTCACGGCATCGGCCGCCCACACCAGCATCGGCCATATCGATTGCATCTCGATGTCTTCATGGTGCGCCTCGATCGCATGGATCACGTCGGGGTGCTCGCCATAACGGCGGGCCAGCTCCCCTCCGATCAAAGCGTGCGGGCCTTCCACCTCGTGGCTCACGGCCTTCCCGATGTCGTGGAGAAGCCCCGCGCGGCGGGCCAAAACGGGATCGAGGCCCATCTCGCCCGCGATCACGTTTAGGAGGTAAGCGGTTTCCAAAGAATGCGCCAAAACGTTCTGCCCGTAACTGGCTCGATACTTGAGACGTCCCAGAAGCTTGATGATTTCCGGATGGACGTTCGTGATGCCCACTTCCAAAGCCGCTTTTTCTCCCTCTTCTTTTAAAAGCCCCTCTATCTGGCGCTTCATCTTTTGCGTGACTTCTTCGATCCGCGCCGGGTGGATCCTCCCGTCTTTCATCAGCTCTTCCAGGGAAAGCTTGGCGGTCTCGCGCCTCAAACCGTCGAACGACGAGAGCACCACCGCTCCCGGCGTCTCATCGATAATGAGATCCACGCCGGTCAGCGTCTCAAAGCTTCGGATATTCCTTCCGTCCTTTCCGATCAACCTGCCCTTCATCTCCTCGCTCGGAAGAGGGACGACGGTGACGGTGGATTCGATGGCGTGCGCGGCGGCGCATCTTTGCATGGCGAGACTCAAAATCTTCTTGGCGCGCTGGTCCGCGAGCTCCCTGGCTTCATCCTCCACTTCGCGGATCAAGCGGCCGGCGTCACTGCGGATGTCTATCTCCATCCGCTTCAACAATTCCTTTTTCGCTTCTTCCGCATTCAACCCCGAAATCTTTTGAAGGATCTTGCGCTCCTCCGAAAAAAGCGCCTCCAGCTCTTTTTCCCTTTCAAAAACTTTCTTCTCCCTTTCACCAGCCTCCTGGAGCTGATAAAGCGCCTCCTTCTCTTTCTTTCCAATGAGATCCAGCTTTTGATCGATGGTCTGTTCTTTGTGCGACAGCACCTTCTCGCGATTTTCGAGATCGCGGCGGGTTTGAGCGATCTTCGCGTCAAACTCCCCTTGGACCTTAAAGAGATACTGCTTGCCTTCTTTCTCGGCCCTCTTCAGGGTTTCTTCGGATTCGCGCTTGGCTTTGACTAAAATTTCTCTCGCCTTCGATTCCGCCGTCCGAATCAGCCGCTCGGCATAGAGCTTGCGCGCAAAAAACCCCGCGGCGAAGGAAACAGCTCCCGCAGCGAGACACACCGTTATCCAAACAAATATGGAGGTCATCCTAACCTTCCCGTTCCGTCAAAACCACGTCCACCTTCTCATCATGCGCTTCCACCGGCATTTTCTCCGCCACTTGAAAGGAAAACGCAAGGCCGATCCTCGGAACGCGCCTATCCAAGCCTTTCAGAAAACGGTCGTAGAATCCCTTGCCTCTCCCGAGGCGATTGCCTTTTTTATCAAACACAAGTCCCGGGACAACCACACAATCGATTTCCGAAGCTTTTACGGACCGTTCCCGAAGCGGAGGCGGCTCCAGGATGCCGTAAGCGCCGGTCACGAGCTCCGTCCTGTTTTTCATTTCATAAAGGGCAAGCTCCCTTTTCTTTAAATCCGAAAGGGGCGCGGCCACGCGCTTCCCCGAACGCAAGGCCCGGTCGATCATGAAGGCGGTGTCCACTTCCTCCGGAAGCGACACGTAGAAACACACCGTCTTCGCCGTTTGAAACGCGCTAAGCCGAAAAAGCTTCTTCCCGATCGCAAGGCTCTTCGCCCTTCGTTCCTTGGCGCTGTGGGAATCGAGTTTGAGCCGAATGCTCTTTCTCAAAACCTCTTTGGGGTTCACCTTTAAATATGAAACGTATACGAGGAACCCGCCTTAGCCTTCCTTATCTTGTGGGCCTCATCCAAGAGCTCTTTTAACGTCATCGCCGACAACTCCCTCTGAATCGCCGCCAGGATCTTCCGCCAGAAAATAAAATCGGCGATCCCGACCTCATCCGCCTCTTTCGGAATCGGAGCGCCTTTGCCCGGCTCGATCAGGGCTTTCCCCTCGAGCGCGCAAAATAAATTCTCGAGCGTCGTATCCGACGGCTTCTTCGCCAGGACGTAACCCCCCTGAGGCCCCCTGACGCTTTTGACCTGTCCTTTTCGCTTCAAAGCGTTCAAAATCTGCTCCAAATAAGCGACGGAAATCCCCTCCTGCCTCGCTATCTGCGAAGCCGAAAGAGACCCCTCGCCAAAGCGCCCGGCGAGAACCAAAATCGCCCTCAACCCGTAAAGTGTCCGCGTGGAGAACTTCATCTCACCGGTTGCTCACCCTTATCTTCACCACTTGCAGTTCTTCCCTAAGTCCCGCAAGTTGTTTTAAAATTTCATTCTGGCCTTCGATAATCTTACTGAGCTTCCCCGAAACGTCGGAAGAAACCCCTCCCTCCTGCGCCAACAAAGCGACCGAGCCAAAAAGAAGCACCAAAATCAACAACAAACCCGCCGCCACTCCCTTTTTCATTTTTACACCTCTTGTTTTTTCCCGCGCCTCCGCGCTTTCATCCGCCAAAACTCCATCATTCCATAAGTCCACGCTGCCAGTCCCAGCCCCACCGCAGCCCCAAAAAGCTCAAATGGGTAAGGAATCTTTTTCCAACGAAAAACCCAACCCGTCAGGAAAAACCCCGCCGCAAACGCCATGAAAGAATAAACGAAGGAAATCAAAGGAGGTTAAGAATCGACCCGCCGAATCAAGCTACAATGCGCTCTCACCCGCCACCGGTTCCACTTTCACCCCGCGTGTCCGAAGGTACCGGACACCTGAGTCCAGGTTCTCCTCGGTTCCCTCGAGCTCCAACGTCATCTCGCCGACCGTCTCCGTGACGCGCGCCTTGCGGATGTTAGGCATGATGTCAAACTTCTTCGCCATGGTAAAAACGACGGGTTCCGTGATAAGCTCCTGCGGGAAAACCAACGTCACCCTTCTTTTC
>JACQQY010000017.1 GCA_016206825.1 Candidatus Omnitrophota bacterium | reverse complement strand
GAGATACAGTTTTCCAATTTGAAGAAATTATTTCCAGGGCCGTCGGATGAGCTGGACGCGATCCGCCTCGATACGAACCACACGCTTTCTTATGCGGGGCATATCGGCGCGCTTTCCGTCGTTCCCCGTGTGGGGACCCGGCAGACCTTTTATTCGAGGGACGCGAAAGGAGAGCGGGACCTCGTGCGGGCGACGTTTGATCCGGGGATGGATGTCAGCGTCAAATTTTTCAAAACCTACGATTTCTATCTTCACGCGGCGGGTTTGGACATCAACCGGATCCGGCATATTTTCACGCCAACGGCCAGTTACAACTACCGTCCGAATCCCACGGTTGCCAGAACCGTGCTCCAGCAGTTTGACGCGATCGACGCTTTGGATAAACAAAACTTTATCCGGTGGAATTTCGAGAATAAATTTCAAACGAAAGAGCGCGGCTCGGGCGGCGTTCTCCAGCCGAGAGAGATCGCCCGGATCATCCCTTTTTTTGATACGGACCTTCATACGGGCCGTTTGGATAACGTGGGGATCGACGCGGAGCTTCGGCCGTATCCGTGGATGGGCATCGAAACGGACGCGGCTTATAACACCCGGACGGGCAAGGTGGAGACGGCGAATGCCGATTTTTACCTCACAAGGGGGAAGTTTTATTTCGCCGTTGGGCACCGGTACGTGCACGAGGAAAGCACACAAACGACCGCCGAAATCCGCATGGCTTTGGCGCCCGATTGGGAAATAAAGGTTTACGACCGGTATGAGTTCGACGAGGGAGCTTCCAAGGAGTTTGAAGTCACCGTGTCCAAAGTGATCAGGGACTGCATCATCGTCGATGTGACCTACAACCGAAGAGATGGAGACGCGATTTTTGTGGTGTTCCGGTTAAAAGGCTTTCCGAAGGCTTCATTCGGATTGAGTCAGTCTTATCGCCGCCCGAAGGCTCCTGCGGCGGCGAGTGTGAGGGGGTAAGGATTTGATGAAGATCGCGGTGGTGGGGTGCGGGTATGTGGGTTTGGTGACGGGGGCTTGTTTTGCGGGTTTGGGCAACCAAGTCATCTGTGTCGATAGGGACGTTCAAAAGATCGGCCTCTTGAAAAGAGGACGCATGCCCATTTACGAACCGGGTCTTGAGGAGCTGGTGAAAGAGAATTCAAAGAAGGGGTCTCTTTCTTTCACGGCGGATCTTAAGATGGCAGCCAGGCGCTCCGAGGTGATCTTCATCGCCGTCGGCACTCCACCCAGGCCCAACGGAGAAGCGGACTTAAGCTTCGTGGAAAACGTCGCCCGCACGATCGCCGGTGAAATCCGTTCTTACCAATTGATCGTGGAAAAAAGCACGGTCCCCGTTCAAACGGGCGAGCGGATCCAGCAGACGCTCGCCCGCCATGCGAGGAAGGGGGCCTCCTTTGACGTGGCGTCGAATCCCGAGTTTCTCCGGGAGGGAAGCGCCGTGCAGGATTTCATGAATCCTGACCGCATCATCCTGGGAGTCGAATCGAAGCGGGCGAAAGGGATTTTAATGGACCTTTACAAGCCGCTTAAGTCCACGATTCTCGTGACGGACATCAAAAGCGCTGAGATCATCAAACACGCCTCGAATTCTTTTTTGGCCGCGAAGATCTCTTTTATTAACGCCGTGAGCCGCCTCTGCGAGGCGGCCGGAGCCGACGTGGAGCAGGTGGCGCTCGGGATGGGGCTGGACCGGCGCATCGGCCGGCATTTTTTGGATGCGGGGATCGGTTTCGGCGGGTTTTGCTTCCCGAAGGACCTGGCGGCGTTTATCCGGATTTCCGAAAAGCTCGGCTATGATTTTGAGCTTCTCAAGGCGGTGCAGAAGATCAACGAGGAACAGAAGGAAAATTTTATCAGGAAAATCGAAGAGGCCGTTTGGAACGTCCCTTCGAAAACCATCGGCGTTTTGGGACTTTCCTTTAAGCCCAACACTGACGACATGCGATATGCCCCGAGCGTCGACATTATCGAAGCGCTGAAGGAGCAGGGAGCCAACGTCAGGGCTTTCGATCCCCATGCCATGCCCCATGCGAGGAAACGGCTCAAGGGGGTTGTCTTTTGCAAGGACAGCTACTCCGTTTGCCAGGGAAGCGACTGTCTTCTGATTTTGACCGAGTGGGATGAGTTTAAAGAATTGGATTTGCAGAAGGTGAAGAAGCTGCTGCATCAGCCCGTGATCGTGGATGGACGGAACATTTATGACCCGAAGAAAATGAAGGCGCTGGGGTTCCGGTATTTTTCCGTTGGGCGGCCTTAGGAGGGCAAAATGAATGAATTGAAAGGAGTCATACTGGCGGGGGGGCTGGGGAAGCGCTTGGCGCCTTTGACCAAGATTACGAACAAGCATCTCCTGCCGGTTTACGACCGGCCGATGATTTATTATCCCCTCCAGCTCTTGATCGACGCTGGGGTACGGGATATTTTGATCGTCACGGGCGGGAACCACGCGGGGGAATTCCTGCGGCTTTTGGGAAATGGCCATGCCTTTGGGTTGAAACACTTGAATTACACTTATCAGGAGGGAGAAGGCGGCATTGCCGAGGCCCTGGGGCTTGCGGAGCACTTCGCGCGGGGGCGAAGGCTTGCGGTGGTGCTGGGGGATAACTTGTTTCAGTTCGGAATCCGCGAGTACGTGGAGCGTTTTCGAAGACAAAAAAAGGGCGCGCGGATTCTTCTGAAGCGCGTCGAGGATCCGGAGAGATTCGGAGTGGCGGTTTTAAATGGGAATAAGATCGAGGCGATCGAAGAAAAGCCGGCCAAGCCCCAATCGAGCTGCGCCGTCACGGGCGTTTACCTTTATGACGACCAGGTTTTTGACATCATCAAGACGCTCAAGCCTTCCCGGCGCGGGGAGCTTGAGATCACCGACGTGAATAACGCCTATATCCGCAAGAACGAGCTTTGCTTTGATATCCTGAAGGGTTGGTGGACCGACTGCGGAACGTTTGATTCGCTGCTTCGGGCGAATAAGCTGGTGGCGGGAAAGAGGTGGAAATGAGAGAGAAGGTTCTGGTCACGGGCGGGGCGGGGTTTATCGGCTCGCACCTCGTGCGGTTTTGGCTGAAGGAGGATCCTTCGGTCGTTATTGTTAATTTAGATAAATTGGCTTACTCGGGCGATTTGTCGCGTCTCGAAGAGGTGAAATCCCATCCGCGCTATGAGTTTTACAAGGGAGACGTTTGCGAGCCGCGGGACGTCGAGGAGGCCATAAAGGGATGTTCGACGGTCGTGCATCTTGCGGCCGAAACCCACGTGGACCGCTCGCTCTTGAACGGCGAGGTCTTTTTTCAAACCAATACGATCGGGACTTACTGCCTTTTGGAGGCGGCGCGGAAGGCGGGCGTCCAAAAATTTCTTCTGGTCAGCACGGATGAAGTGTATGGGAGCCGGAAGACCGGCTTCTTCAAAGAGATGGATCGCTTAAGCCCCACGAGCCCTTATTCGGTTTCAAAGACGGCGGCGGACCTCCTGACTTTGTCCTACGCCCACACATACGGGTTGCATACCATGGTTACGCGGGGCTCCAATACTTTTGGCCCTTACCAATATCCGGAAAAGGTGATTCCTCTTTTTACCGCCAAGGCGCTCTCGGATGAGAAGCTCCCTCTTTATGGAGACGGACGGCAGGTTCGAAATTGGATCGATGTCGAGGATCATTGCCGGGCGATTCTCCACGTCCTGAAAAAGGGAAAGAAGGGCGAAGCCTATAACGTTTCAACGCCTTTTTACTTGACGAATTTGGAGCTTGCGCGGCGCATTTTACGGATCCTTGGAAAGCCGGTGTCGCTTATCCAAAGGGTCAAGGACCGGCCGGGGCACGACAGGCGTTATGCCTTAAGCTCACGGAAGCTTCGCGCGCTGGGGTGGAGAGAGCGCTTTCGTTTCGAGGAGTCCCTGCGGCGGACGGTGCGATGGTATCGGGAAAATAAGGCATGGTGGAAGGCAATTAAAGAGAAGAGCGCCGAGTTTAAAGAGTACTATGCGAAGGCGTATGCGGGGAGAGTATAACTGAGAGTCTAACCTATTGGAAGATGAACTTGGGCGGGTCCTGTCGGCGTCCACCTCGCCAATATGCCGATAAAAGCTTCGGCATATTGGCGAGGGCTTCGTCCGCCGCCACCCGCCGGAGTTAGACCATCTCTAGGAACTAGAGATGTAGAGACTTGTGTAGAGGGTGTGGGGTGGGAAGATGAGGGTGTTGGTGACGGGGGGATCGGGGCTTTTGGGGGCGGAGCTCGTGCGGCAGTTGTCGGGGAAGGAAGAGGTCCTTGCCGTCTCACGGAGCGGGGCCCAGAATACCTATATGTGTGATTTGAGGAATGCTTCCGAAACGGCGGCGCTCTTTCAGAATGCTTCTTTTGATCTTGTCATTCACACGGCCGCTTATTCGGACGTCGATGGTTGTGAAAGGAATCCGGAAGAAGCTTACCGGTCGAACGCGCTTGCCACCCGATACCTTGCGGAGGAGTGCCTCTCCCGGCACATTCCTTTGGTTTATGTCAGTACGGATTATGTGTTCGACGGGCAAAAGAGGTCTCCTTATACCGAAGAGGATCCCACTTGTCCCATCAATGTCTACGGGATGACGAAGCTTGCCGGGGAGCATTATGCGGGGAAATTGGGCCCTTTGTGCGCGATTGTGCGGACGAGCTGGCTTTTTGGCCGCGGAAATCCAAACAGTTTTGTGAATGCCATTGTCGCCCGGTTGGAGAATGAGAAGGAGGTCGGTGTCTTGGACGATCAGGAAGACGCGCCGACGGACGTGAAGGATTTGGCGGGGGCGCTTCGAAAGGCGGGAGAGTATTTAACGGGCGGGAAGAACAAAGGCCGGAGGGATGCGGGGGTTTCTCTTTTTCACTTTTGCAATTCGGGGAGCGCGACGCGGTACGCGATGGCTCTCAAGATCAAAGAGTTTCTGGGTTTGAAGGGCGTTGAGGTGAAGAGGGTCGATCGAAAAGGCGTTACGGGACGCCTTGCGCTCCGACCGAGGTATGGGGTGATGTCTACACGGAGGTATGAAGCCGTGTTTGGGGAGAAGCCCAGAAGTTGGGAAGAGGGTTTAAGGGAGTATTTGTGCGGGTCTTAGTCACGGGTCTCACCGGATTTGTCGGCAGTCATCTGGCGGATTTTCTTTTGGCGCAAGGCGGCGTGGAGCTTTACGGCACGGAGCGGATTTTTTCGAATGACGAAACCCTCGCCAAAATAAGAAGAAGAGCCCGCCTTTACGTTTGCGACGTGTGTGATGCCGAGCAGGTCAAATCTCTGGTCGAAGAGGTGCTGCCCGACCGGATTTTTCATTTGGCCGCTCAGACTTTTGTGCCCGTTGCGTGGCAGAAACCCCAGGAGACATTGACGACCAACGTCGCAGGCGCCCTCAACCTGTTTGAGGTTGTGAGGCGTTTAGGCCTTCAACCGACCATCGTGATCGTCGGATCCAGCGAACAATATGGAGCCGTGCTTCCATCCGAGATACCCATTACGGAAGACGTTCCCTTCAGGCCTCTCAATCCTTATGGGGTTTCCAAGGCGGCGCAGGATCTTTTGGGGTACCAATACCACCGTAGTTTTGGATTAAAGATTATCAGAATCCGCGGATTCAGCCACACGGGTCCGAGGCAAAAGGAAGGTTTTGCAGCCAGTAACTTTGCGAGGCAAATTGCCTTGATCGAGGCAGACAGGCAGGAACCGGTGATTTACGTGGGAAATCTGGATACGGTCCGGGATTTTACGGACGTCCGGGACATGGTGCGGGCGTATTGGCTGGCGGGCGAAAAAGGAATGCCGGGCGAAGTCTACAACGTTTGCAGCGGCGTTGGCCGCACGATTCAGGAGATAATGGATATTTATTTGAAGCATAGCCGTGTGAAGTTTAAGGTTGAGAAAGATCCGGAACGGGTTCGGTCAAGCGACATACCGATCGTCATAGGCGATTCGACAAAGTTCAGGCGGCAAACGGGATGGCAGCCCGCGATTCCTTTTGAGAGAACGTTGTTGGACTTATTGAATGACTGGAGGGAGAAAATTGCTGTTACGGCGGTTCAAACAAAGATTAGCCGATAAGAAGGCCAGGGTCGGCGTGGCGGGTCTGGGGTATGTGGGGCTTCCGCTTGCCGCGGCGTTCGCGGGCAAAGGCTTTGCGGTGACGGGGATGGACGTGGATCCGGAAAAGCTCGCCGCTCTTCGAAGGGGCGAGTCTTACGTCTTGGACGTTTCTTCAAAAACGGTTAAGCAGATCGTGTCGCGCGGGTTTTTTCACGTGACGGGTGACTATCATGCGGTTTCGTCTTTGGACGCCGTCCTAATTTGCGTTCCGACCCCTTTAAGCAAGACGAAAGAGCCGGATATCTCCTTTGTGGTGAATGCGGCGCGGAGCATCAGCCGGCATCTGAAGAAGGGACAGCTCGTCGTTTTGGAGAGCACCACTTATCCTGGGACGACGGAAGAGGTCCTGGCGCCGATTTTGGAAGAGTCGGGTCTCAAAGCCGAAAAGGATTTTTTTCTCGCCTTCTCGCCCGAAAGAGTGGATCCCGGAAATAAGGAATACGACGTGGTTTCGATTCCCAAGGTAGTCGGAGGAGCGGGGAAATTATCCGCGCAAGCCGCGCGAGCTCTCTATGGCGCCGTGATGAGCCAGGTGGTCGTGGTCTCGTCGGCTAAGGCCGCCGAAATGGCGAAACTCCTTGAAAACACCTTTCGGAGCGTCAACATCGGCCTCATCAATGAGGTGGCGCTCTTGTCGCAGCGTTTGGGAGTGGATATTTGGGAGGTGATCGAGGCGGCAAAGACGAAACCCTTTGGGTTTATGCCGTTTTACCCGGGGCCCGGGATCGGGGGGCATTGTCTTCCGATCGATCCTTTGTACCTTTCTTGGAAGTCCCGCAGCCACGGTTTTGAGGCCAAGATGATTGAGCTGGCGCAAAGCATTAATGAGGAGATGCCCCGGCACGTCGTGGAGCGGATCGCCCGCCTTTTGAACCAGAAACGGATCCCTTTGAAAAAAGCGTCCGTTCTTCTTTTGGGCGTCGCGTACAAGCGCGACGTAGATGACATTCGCGAGTCGCCGGCCCTTGAGGTGATGAAGGTTCTTCGGGAAGAGGGGGCGGAGGTTTCATACACGGATCCTTTCGTTCCTTTCCTGGATTTTGATTCCGCGCCGCTTAGGTCCCGTCCCTTGACGCCCGGTCTCCTTAAAAAGCAGGACGCGGTTTTGATTTTGACCGACCATTCCCGTTTTGATTATGAAGCGGTGGTTCGGCACGCGAAGCTTGTGTTGGATACGCGCAACGTGTTGAGAAGGTTCGGGCCGGATTCGAAGGTATTTTTCTTATGAAGATAAAAAAAATTCTGGTCACGGGCGGCGCCGGATTTCTTGGTCTGCACCTCGTGGATGCGTTTCTGGCGCGGGGAGTGAAGGTGCGCGTCATGGATAATTTCATGGCGAGTTCCCGGGAGAACTTTAAGGGGTATTTGCGGAAGGTCGATTTCCGGGAAGCCGATGTTCGGGATGAGCGTGAGGTGAAAAAGGCGGCGGCGGGGGTGGACGTCGTTTTTCATTTTGCCGCCATTCGTTCGGTGGTCCGGACGATCGAAGAGCCTTTATTGGCGCATGAGGTGAATGCCACCGGCACCCTTCTTCTTCTCCACCACGCCTCCAAGGCGGGAATCCGGCATTTTATTTTTACTTCCACGAGCGCCGTTTACGGCGAAGCGCCGGCTGCGCGTCAGAGGGAGGATGGAAAGCTCGAGCCGATTTCGCCTTATGGAATGGCGAAGCGCCTGGCGGAGCATTATGCCCAGTATTACTACCGGGAAAAGCGCCTCCCCACGACGTGCGTGAGAATCTTTAATGTCTACGGTCCGCGGCAGAATCCCGAATCGAAGTATTCTTTGGTCATTCCCGCCGTTTTATCCGGAATTTTAAAAAATAGGGCGCCCATCATCGACGGCGCGGGCGGGCAGGAGAGGGATTTTGTTTATGTCGGAGACGTTTTGGAAGCCTTTTTCCGGATTTTGGGCAATCCGAAGGCATTCGGGCAAATTTACAACCTTGGTTTCGGCAAGGCCTATCCTATTCGGACGCTCGTCGAGAAGCTTTTGAAATGGTGCGGGTCGGATTTGAAGCCCATTCACGGACCGAGACGCCCCGGGGATCCGGACAGGACTTGCGCGGATATCGGAAAGATTCGGAGAGAAATCGGATGGGCGCCGAAAATTTCGCTGGACGAGGGCTTGAGGAGAACGGTCGAGTGGGCCAGAAAAGAGTTTTGATCACGGGAGGGGCGGGGTTTATTGGGTCGCACCTTTGCGATTTATTTATCCAAAAGGGGTGGGCGGTCGTTTGCGTGGATAATCTCTTGACGGGCACGAAGGAAAATGTCCGGCACCTTTTGCGGCAAAGGCGTTTCTCGTTTATCCGGCAGGATCTTTCGAAACCCATCCGGGTTCCGGGGCCGGTAGCAAGCATCCTTCACTTCGCCTCGCCGGCGAGTCCGCCGGATTATTTGAAATATCCGATCGAAACCCTGAAAGTCGGGGCGCTGGGCACGTATCACTTGCTCGAGACGGCCAAAGAAAAGAAGGCGAAATTTCTATTGGCTTCCACGAGCGAGGTGTACGGCGATCCGCTTGTCCGCCCTCAGGGCGAAAGCTATTGGGGGAACGTGAATCCGGTGGGGCCGAGGAGCGTGTATGACGAAGCAAAGCGTTTTGCCGAAGCGTTGACGTCCGCCTATCGCCGGAAACACCGGGTGAATACGAGGATCGTCCGTATTTTTAACACTTACGGCGAACGCATGAGGCCGGAGGACGGGAGGGTGATCCCTAATTTTATTGCGCAGGCGCTGTCGGGTATGCCGCTGACGGTGTATGGGGAGGGAAGGCAAACGAGGAGTTATTGTTACATCAGCGATTTGCTGAGAGGCATTGAGAAAGCGCTGGAAAGCGATTTTCATGATCCCGTGAACCTTGGGAATCCGAACGAAATGACAGTCTTGAAACTGGCCAAACTGATCCTCAAGCTGACGGCTTCGAAGAGCCATGTTGTTTTTAGGCCCCTTCCGGCGGATGATCCGAAGCAAAGGTGCCCGGACATCCGCCTGGCGAAGAAAGTCCTGAATTGGGCTCCACAGGTTCGGCTGGAGCAGGGGCTTAGGGCGGCGATCCGGTATTTCCGAGAGAAATCATCCTTTGAGCGCTGACGACAGTTACCTCTCCATCGTCATTCCCGCCTACAACGCCGAGCGATATCTGGAAGAGACCGTGCGGCGCCTCGAGGCTTTTATGTCCCTCAAACAGTGGAACGGGGAACTTCTCGTCGTGAGCGACGGGTCAACGGATAAAACGGACGCGCTCGCCGCGCGCCTTGCGGGTGAACGCCCGGGCGGCCGGTTGAGATTTCTTGCTTCCCCAGTCAACCGTGGAAAGGGATGTTCCGTACGAAAAGGGGTGTTGGAGGCGAGGGGCCAAATTGTTTTGGTGACGGATGTCGGCCTTTCGGCCCCCATTAAAGAGGCGGATAAACTGATCGCGGCGCTTGAGTCGGGCTGCGATATCGCCATCGGTTCGCTGGCGCTTCGAAAAGAGGGCTGTGATGTCCAGCAGGGCTGGAAGCGCCGGCTGGCCGGCAGGGTCTTTAATTTTTTGGTGAGGCTTTTTGTTCTGCGGGATTTTCGGGACACCCAGTGCGGTTTTAAATGCTTCAAGCGGGAGGCTGCGCAGGAACTTTTTCGACTGCAGAAGCTGGATGGTTTTGCTTTTGACGTGGAAGTGCTTTATCTGGCCAAAAAGAAGGGTTTCAAGGTAAAAGAGGTTCCAGTGATGTGGCGGGAGGCTCGAGAGAGCAGGGTGAAGCTATTGAAGGATTCCCTGGCGATGATCCGGGAACTTTTCCTTATCAGGCGGCATCATCCCGATAGGCAGTGATGGGTCATGAGAGACGTTTTGATTTTTATCCCTACGTATAACGAGCGGCAGAATGTGGAGGCAATTTATCAGCGGATCAAAGGACTCGGCCTTCCCGCCGATATTTTGTTTTTGGATGACCACTCGCCCGATGGGACGGGGGAGGCGATCGACCGGCTCGCTGCGCAGGATCCTTCGGTTCATGTGATCCATCGCCGGGAAAAAGGCGGAATTGGGAGCGCTCACTTGGAGGGAATTCGCCGGGCTTATGAGAAGGGGCATAAGATACTGGTGACGATGGACTGTGATTTCACTCACCAGCCGGAGGACATTGCAAGATTTATGGAACGCGCCGATGGATGCGATGTGGTGGTCGGTTCCCGTTACCTGGATTCGCGGAGCCTTCGGGAATGGAGTTTCTTCCGGAAGCTTCAGACCTATGGGGCTCATTTTCTGACCAAGCATCTTCTCGGGATTCCCTATGACACGTCGGGGGCGTTTCGGCTTTACCGGTTGGGCAGAATTCCGAAGGAGCTGTTTGAAAAGGCGACGGCGAAGGGTTACGCGTTTTTCTTTGAGAGCCTTTATCTCTTGTGGCTCAACGGTTTCTCGATCAAAGAAATTCCGATTGTTCTGCCGGCGCGGGCGTGCGGGCAGTCGAAGATGAAGTTGAAAGACGCGGCGGCGGGTTTAAGCCGTTTGTTAGGGACTTGTTTTCAGTCGAGGTTCCGGAGGAAGCGGTATTTGTTGGCTCGAAAATCATGACAATCCGCGGCGATTCTCTTTTGCGCCTCAGATCTTTTTTCCCTTACTTTATTCTCGTTCTCCTTTTTTTTTCTTTCCATCACAAGGTCGTTTTCCAGGGAAAAGTTTACTATAACCTCTGGCTTTTTCAGAACCATGCGCCGTTTCCGCCGGCGGATCCGAAGAGCATCAATTTTTTTAATGCGAGTCTCGAGTACATCACCCATTATTTTCCCTATAAGCATTACCTGACCCTCACGTTCCGGGAAGGTCTTTTGCCTTTGTGGAATCCGTACGTTTTCTGCGGTTTCCCCATTTTCGCCAACGGCAACACGTGCGTTTTCTCGCCGTTCAACGTCCTTCTTCTTTTTTGGCATCCTTACCGGGCGTACGTGGTTCTCTTGGCGCTTTTCTTCCTGATGGGATCGTTTGCGCTTTTTTACTTTTTAGAGAAATGTTTAAAGCTTACCCGAACGGCGGCTTTGGCCGGCGCCGCCGCGCTCCTTCTTTGCCCGCATCTTCTTCAATTTATCGATTACGACACCATGCTTGCTTTTGTGTGGTCGTTTCCGGTTTCCCTTATGCTGGCTCACCGGCTGCGGGAGACGAGGGGCTTCCGGTGGATCGGTCTCACGGCGCTCTTTCTTTTTTTGACGGGCTTGGCGGGTCATGTGCACGGTTTGGTGAACACGCTCGTTCTTTTTACGGCCTATTATTTCTGCCTGAAAGGAAACAGCCCATCGGCGGCGAATCCCGTTTTTCGATGGATGGTTGTCATGCTTTTGTTTTTCGGATTGTCGCTTTTTTGGCTTTGGCCGACGGCGGTTTTCTTTCGGGAAAGCCACTGGCTGCCGGAGCTTCAGGGAAACTCCTTGAATCCGAAGGCGCCTTTATCGCTTTTGACTTCGGTTTATCCGCTTTTGGGGAAGTTTCCCGTTTTTTCGAGGTTTTTGTCGGAGGCGGTGAACGATCGGATTTCCTTTAGTTCGGCGGTCCTGGTGGGCATCCTGCCCTTTCTCGCCGGCCTTGCCTCTTGTTTCGCTTTTTTTGATTTCCGGGCAGGCCGGACATTTCGTTTTTTCTCATTTTTTGTTTTGGCTTATCACGTTTCGACGGCGCTGCCTTTTACTTATCTCGTCCCGGGGGCCTTCGGGCAGTTTTTGAACGTGGCGTTTTTTAAGTTTTGGCAGTTTTACGCGTTTTCCTCATGGGTGGTGACGGCTTATGCGCTCGACGCTCTCTTGAACCTGCCTTTCCGGCGGTATTTTGCGTGGGTGGTGAGGGGAGTTTTCTTTCTGGTCGTTCTTCCAGTTACCCTGGGGTCGCTTGCGCTTTCCTTTTTTCCGGATTTTTTCAGGGTGTCTCTCCTTGAGTTTTTGAAGGCCAAAGGCATTTTGCCGCAGGAGTCCTATTATCTGGGCCGTTTTTCGGAGTTATTCGGGCAGGTTTCTCATTTTCTCTCCATCCGTTCCGTTGGGGTGTGGGTCCCTTTAGCCGTGGTTTCGGTTCTTTTCGTGATGGTTTCGAGACGATTCGAAAAGTTGTCCGAACGGCGCCGCGCTTGGTTCAAGGGTTTCATTTTTTTCCTGCTTGCGGTTGAACTTTTTCTGATCGGCCGTCAGCTTCTTCCCACGGCCGTTGACGAAAGCGCCGTGTGGCCCAAAACGGCCGTGACGGAGTTTCTCAAAAAAGACGCCTCTCTTTTCCGGATCATGTCCATTCAGACGACGGCAAAGCCGGGGGAGGGAATTCAGCGGTACGTTTTAAAACCGAATCTCGGCATCCCTTACGGCCTTTATGACGCGGGGGGGATGGATTCGATGACGAACGGCCGCTACTTGCACTTTGCCCAGAAGTATTTGACGGGGCGTCCGGAGGTTCCCTTCTCGCGTTTTGGACAGTTGGATTTCGAAACGGTGAATGCGCCGATGGCGGGGTTGTTGAACGTGAAATACGTTCTTGCGTCGGATAAGCGGCAATTGGACGAAGAGGGCCTCGAGCCGGTTTTGACGGCGGACGGGTTGACCCTTTACCGGAACCGGTACGTACTGCCGAGAATATTTTTTACGGGGAAGGTCAGGCCATTCAAGGATTTTGAGACGGTTTATCGGGAAATGCAGGACCCTTCGTTTTATAAGGACCCGTGGGTTTATGTGGAGAGCGGCGAAGAAGCGTTGAGCGGCCGTTTGTCCGGAGCCGCCGCAGTGGCTGCGCCGGTCTTTAAGCGTCTGACGCCGAACGTCATCGAAGTGGAAGCGCAAACGGCTGGGAGGGGTATTTTGGTTTTTACGGATACCTTTGACAAAGGATGGAAGGTTTATGACAATGATGAAAAGAGAACGCTTGAAAGGGTGAACGGCCTTTTTAAAGGCGTGTTTCTAGAGTCCGGCGCGCACCGAGTGAAGTTCGTCTACCGGCCGGAGCCATTTTTCGCCGGGCTTTGGGTCTCGTGCATGGTCTTCCTTTTAACTTTTTTTCTTGTGGTGGGCGCCCGGTTTGGATCGGGAGGATGAAGATGCCAAAGGGACCGGTGATGGGGTAAAATAATAAGCGGAGGTCGACGTGGAAATGTCACTTGCTTGCCTGATGGCTTTATTTCTCCCTTTTGTGTTTTTATTGGGCGTCGTTGAAGCGCGGGGCGCGGAGCCTGCCTATACGAATCGCTTGATCCGCGAAAAAAGTCCCTACCTTCTTCAGCACGCGCATAATCCCGTCGATTGGCACCCGTGGGGGGAAGAGGCGTTTCAAAAGGCGAAGGCCGAGGATAAGCCGGTATTTCTTTCCATCGGTTATTCCACCTGCCATTGGTGTCACGTGATGGAAGAAGAATCTTTTTCCGACCCCAAAACCGCCGAAGTGCTTAACCGCCATTTTGTGCCGATCAAGGTGGACCGCGAGGAGCGGCCGGACATCGATCATGTTTATATGAATTATGTCATGGCGACGACCGGCAGCGGGGGATGGCCCACGTCCGTTTTTCTCACGCCTCAAGGCAAGCCTTTTTACGGCGGCACCTATTTTCCTCCGGAAGACCGGTTCGGCGCTCCCGGTTTCACGAAGGTTTTGCTTTCCGTCGCTCAGGCATGGAAGGAGAGAAAAGGCGAAATTGAGCAATCGGCGGAGCAGGCGGTTTCTTTGTTGGAGGGAGGAAAGCCGGAAGGCGGGAAAAAAGAGCTTACCCGGCAGGTGTTGGAGGACGGTTTTACCCAATACAGCCAGAGCTTTGATCCGGAGTGGGGCGGGTTTGGTTCGGCTCCCAAATTCCCGAGGAGCCATGCGCTTTCGTTTCTCCTGAGGCATTGGAGCCGCGCGGAGGATCTGCAGGTTCTGGAGATGGTCGAGAAGACGTTAAAGAGGATGGCGAGAGGGGGGATGGTTGACCAAGTCGGGGGCGGGTTCCACCGCTACTCGACGGATGCCCAGTGGTTCCTGCCTCATTTTGAAAAAATGCTTTATGATCAAGCGCTTTTGGCGAGGACTTATGTGGAGGCTTATCAGGTAACGCGTGATGAATTTTATGCCCGGATCGCGAGGGAGATCTTGGATTATGTTCTGCGGGAAATGACGAGCCCTGAGGGCGGGTTTTATTCGGCCCAGGACGCGGACAGTCCCGATCCGGAAAATCCCGGCCGGAAGCGCGAGGGAGCTTTTTACGTTTGGAAGAAAAGCGAGATAGAGAAAATCCTTCCGCCAAAGACCGCGGCGGACGCGCCCGGGAAGGAGGCCGCGCTTTTTTGTTTTTATTATGGCGTGAAGGAAGAAGGCAGCGTGGCGCGCGACCCGCAGGGGGAATTCAAAGGACGGAACGTCCTCTTTGCGGCTCATTCCAAGGAGGAGGCGGCCTCCGCTTTTCGGATCGATCCTCTCGAAGTAGAAAGGGTTTTGGCGCGCGGCAGGGCGAGACTGCTTGAAGAGCGTTCGAAGAGGCCTGCCATGCATTTGGACGACAAGATTTTGACCGATTGGAACGGTCTCATGATCTCGAGTTTTGCCTTTGCGGCCTGCGTGCTCGATGATGCCCGCTACGGGACGGCGGCGGTCAAGGCCGCGGATTTTGTATGGGAGAAGCTGAGAGACAAAGAGGGGAGGTTGCTGCACCGTTACCGGGAAGGAGAAGCGGGGATTCCGGCTCATTTGGACGATTATGCGTTTTTGATTTTGGGGTACCTTTCGGTTTATGAAGCGACTTTCGATGAGACGTGGCTTTTCCGGGCGCGGGAGCTGGCGAACCAGATGCTCGAATCTTTTTGGGATGAGAAACAGGGTGGTTTTTTTCTGACGTCGAGCCGCGGGGAACGGTTGATCGCGAGGCCCAAGGAAGTTTATGACGGAGCCGTTCCGTCGGGAAACTCGGCGGCGGCGTTAGATCTTCTGCGCCTTTACCATCTTACGGGTGATCGGAAATTCCTTGAGCATGCCCAGAAAATATTTTTGACTTTTTCCGAGGAGATCGCTTCCCAGCCGAACGCCTATCCCCAGATGCTCATCGCGCTTGATTTTGCCTTCGGACCCGTGAAAGAGATCGTCATCGCCGGCGAAGAGAAAGACCCACAGGTCTTGGCCATGGTGAGGGAGGCGCATGCGCATTTTCTCCCGAATAAAATATTGCTGAGGCACCGGTCCGGAGAGGCTGGGAAAGGGATTGAAACGTTTGCGCCGTTTGTGAAAGAATGCACCGCCGTCGACGGCAAGGCGACGGCGTATGTGTGTCAGAATTACACTTGCGGCCTTCCAGTGAGAGAGGCGAAGGAGCTGGGGAAGGTGCTGGTGCGCCGGTCGTAGCCAGGGGCAGTTACCGCGGCAACTGCCCCTACGGAGTGGTTTGTGAAAGCGGGCGGGTTCGGTTACAATACTTCCGGTGATAGAGAGGAGGAAAACGAATGGGTCCAATGACATTGCTAACCGGGAATCCTCTTAAGGAAGTGCTGAAGTACGGCCAGGGCGTTTGGTATGACGGGTTAGTTTCGGTGGAGGAGTTTAGGAGGTTGATCGAGGAGGATGGGATTCGGGGGGCGACGACGAATCCGACGATTTTTGAGAAGGCGATCTCCGGCGGGCAGTATGATGCTGAGTTTCAATCCCTGACCGGCGTCCAAAATGAGGAGTTGGTTTATCAGGCGATTGCCGTGAAGGCGGTGCAGGAAGTGGCGGATGTCTTCCGACCGGTATATGAGGAAACGAATGGCCGTGACGGTTTTGTGTCGATGGAGGTGAGCCCTTTTTTGGCTCATGACACCGAGGGAACGGTTCGGGAGGCCCGCGAGCTTTTTGGGCGCGTGGGCCGGAAGAATCTGATGATCAAAGTTCCAGCCACAAAGGAGGGGATTCCGGCTGTTGAGACGCTTATTGCGGAAGGAGTCAGTGTTAACGTGACGCTTATTTTTTCGGTGGAACGGTACCGGGAGGTGATGGAGGCTTATTTGAAGGGGTCTGAGAGAAGGCTTGCCAAGGGTTTGCCGCTTCATTTGACTGCATCTGTGGCCAGTTTTTTTGTGAGCCGCGTGGATACGGCCGTCGACAAACGCCTTGTAGAGAAAGCGGGTCATCAACGCTTGGCGGGGAAGGCGGCGATCGCCAATTCGAAAGCGGCGTACGAAGAGTTTGAGAAAACGTTTTTCTCCGCGCGTTTTATGAAATTAAAGGAAAAGGGCGCGCAGGTTCAAAGGCCTTTGTGGGCGAGCACCGGAACCAAAGATCCGCGTTACAGGGATGTGCTGTATGTAGAAGCGCTTATTGGGCCTGATACCGTGAATACGATTCCGCCGGCGACTCTTGCCGCTTTTAGAGATCACGGGACGGCGGCGGCGCGGCTTAAAGAGAATAGAGTTGAGGCGCGGAGGGTGCTGGAGGAACTCAAAGGGGTCGGCGTGGATCTTTCTGAGATTACGAGAGATTTGGAAAAGGCGGGGGTGGAGGCGTTTAGCGAGTCGTATCGGAAAATTTTGCAGGTGATTCGTGGGAAGATAGAGGATTAAAATATGGAAACGACGATGAATTCAAACGTGCAGGCTTTTTGGGGAGAGTATGAGAAGACGGTTAGCCGGTGGGTTGGGCGGGCGCAAAAGCAGATGCTGTTGAAGCGGCTTTGGGAGAAGGATCCGACGTTGTGGACGAGTGATCCGGAGGCGCAGAAGCTTATTGTCTCGCGGCTGGGGTGGCTTTCGCTTCCTGAGAGGATGGAGGGGGCGCTTCCCGAGCTTCTTGCTTTTGCCGATGAGGTGAGGAAAGAGGGTTGCGCGCACGTGGTGCTTTTGGGGATGGGAGGGGCAGGTCTTGCTTCGTGGGTGTTTCAGAAGGTGTACGGGAATAAGCCGGGTTGCCCGGAGCTTATCCTTTTGGACAGCACCGATCCCGAGCAGATACGGGACGTGGAAGGAAAACTGGATCTTCAAAAAACGCTTTTTATCGTTTCCAGCAAGTCCGGAGGCACCATCGAGTCTCTTTCACTTTTTAAGTATTTTTTTGAAAAAGTCAGGCGGGGCGGAGAAGAGAAACCCGGGCGCCGCTTTGCGGCGATCACGGACCCGGGCACTTCCTTGGAAGAATTGGCGAAGGCTCATGAGTTTCGAAAAATTTTT
>JACQQY010000120.1 GCA_016206825.1 Candidatus Omnitrophota bacterium | reverse complement strand
CGGATTTTTCGTGGGGCTTCAGACCCTGCCCAGCATCTGCTGGCTGCCCCTTGCGATTTTGTGGTTCGGTTTGAGCGAGACGGCGATTCATTTTGTCGTCGTGATGGGATCGCTCCTTTCGGTGACTCTGGCGACGGACGGTGGGGTGAAGAACATCCAGCCGATTTTCTTGCGGGCCGGAAGAACGATGGGGGCGAAGGGCTGTGACCTTTTCGTCCATGTCGTCCTGCCGGCCGCGCTCCCTTCGATTTTGGCGGGACTCAAGCAGGGCTGGTCTTTTGCCTGGCGGTCCCTCATGGCGGGTGAAATTTTGTTCATGAGCTTGGGGTTAGGCCACCTTTTGAACATCGGGAGGGAGTTGAGCGACATGAGCCAGGTGATCGCCGTGATGCTCGTGATCATCGCCATCGGCATTCTCATGGACGTGCTGGTGTTCGGGTTCCTCGAGAAAAAGGTCCGGCGGATTTGGGGGCTGGAGAAACCATGATGCGGCGGGGGTGATGCGTCGTGCGTAAAAAAGTTTTGCTGGGCGCGGTGACAGCCGCCGGCGTTGCTTTGTTTTTTTTGTCCCAGTTTTTTTCTTGTTCGAAAGAAACGGCGAAATTAAAAGTGCGGGTGGGGCATTTGCCGAATTTGACGCACGCGCAGGCGCTTGTGGGACGGGCCAACGGCGTTTTTGAATCGAGGCTTGCGCCGGATGCGGAGATTGAGTGGAAGACGTTTAACGCGGGGCCTTCCGTGATCGAGGCGATCTTCGCGGGACAGGTGGATATGGCTTATGTGGGGCCCAGTCCGGCGGTTAATGGATACGTTCGGTCCGGCGGGGAAGCCCTGAGGGCGGTGGCGGGCGCGGCAAGCGGCGGCGCGGCGCTTGTGGTTCGGAAGGACGCGGGCATCGTTTCCCCTTCCGATTTCCGGGGGAAGAAGATAGCCACGCCTCAGTTTGGAAATACCCAGGACGTTTCTCTTCGATCCTGGCTCGCGAGGCATGGTTTGAAAACCAAGGAGAAAGGCGGCGACGTGCAGGTACTGCCGCTCGCCAACGCGGATCAGCTCACCCTTTTCGCGCGCAAGGACATAGACGCCTCCTGGACCGTGGAGCCGTGGGTTTCTTTATTTCTGGGAAGGGGGGACGTGAAGGTGTTTTTGGAAGAGTCCGAACTTTGGCCGGGGGGGAAGTATGCGGCCACCTTGCTGGTTGCGCGGAAGAAGTTTTTGGAAGAACATGCGCCCCTTGTGAGGAAATTCATCGAAGTCCACGCAGAGCTTACGGATTGGATTCGCCGTCATCCCGAGGAGGCGAAGCAGGCGCTGAATGAGGAGTTGGAGCGCGAGATTCACCAAGCGGTGCCGAAAGAGGTGTTGGACGGCGCCTGGGGGCGGGTGGAGTTTACGACTGAACCGCTTCAGGCCTCGATCGAGACGCAGGCCCGCGCCGCCTACGAGGCCGGGTTTCTCAAAGAGGAACCGAATTTGGCGGGGTTTTTTGATTTAAGACTGTTGGAAGAGGCGCTCCAGTTGAGAAAGGGCGGGGTCGTCCTTGAAACCACTAGTGGAAAGTGATATAAGTGGGGTGAAATGTAGGGGCGTATTGCATACGCCCCTGTGGGTGAAAACCAATGAGCTATGTAAAGAATCTAAAGTGCAGGGAGTGCCATCGGACCTACCCGAAAGAGGCGATTTACGTTTGCGAGTTTTGCTTCGGGTCTCTGGAGGTGGACTATGACTACGAACGGATAAAGAGCGTCCTCTCCCGGGAGAAGATCGAAAAGGGTCCGAAGAGCATTTGGCGTTATCGGGAGCTTTTGCCCATTGACGGCCCTCCGACCGTCGGTTTTCATGCGGGCCTCACCCCTCTTTTCCGGGCGGAGAATTTAGCCAAAGAGCTTGGGATGAAGGAGCTTTATATCAAAGACGACTCGGTCTGCCACCCGACGCTTTCCTTCAAAGACAGGGTGGTGGCCGTGGCCCTCACGAAGGCGAAGGAGCTTGGATTTAAAACGGTCGCCTGCGCTTCGACGGGGAATCTTGCCGGATCCGTGAGCGCTCAAGCGGCATGGGCGGGTTTGAACCGCTTTATTTTTATTCCGGCGGATCTGGAGCTGGGGAAAATCGTCGGGTCCCTCACCTACGCTCCCAATCTCGTGGCGGTGGAGGGCAATTACGATGACGTGAACCGCCTGTGCGCGGAGATCGCCTCCCGGTACCGCTGGGCTTTCGTCAATATCAACATCCGCCCTTATTATGCGGAGGGGTCGAAGACTTATGGGTATGAGGTGATGGAGCAGTTGGGGTGGAGGACGCCGGATCACGTCGTGGTGCCCGTCGCGAGCGGTTCGCTTTTGTCCAAAATTTGGAAGGCGTTTAACGAATTTGATAAACTCGGTTTGATTTCGGGGGTGACGGCGAAGGTCCATGCCGCCCAGGCCGAAGGCTGTTCTCCCATCGTGACGGCTCTTAAGGAAAAGAGCGACATCATCAAACCCGTGAAGCCTAAGACCATCGCCAAGTCTCTCGCCATCGGCAACCCTGCGGATGGGGTTTATGCCTGTGACGCGATTCGGCAGAGCGGCGGTTCGGGAGCGGCGGTGACGGACCAGGAGATCATCGACGGGATTAAACTCTTGGCCGGCACGGAGGGGATTTTCACGGAAACGGCCGGAGGGGTGACCGTTGCGGCGGCGAAGAAGTTGATCGAAGAAGGAGTGATTTCGCGGAAAGAGTCCTGCGTCATCTGTATCACGGGGAATGGGCTGAAAACTCAAGAAGCCGTCTCCGATCACATCGGCAGGCCTTACACGATCAAGCCGACGCTTGAGAGTTTCGAACGAACTTTGAGATCAGAAGCAAAGGTGAAAGATGAAGTGTGGTTAACGAGGCATCCCTCCCCCTGATAAGGGGGAGCCGGAGGGGGTTTGGAGCTGGGTTTGTAGACAAAACCCCAAACCCCCTCTAACTCCCCCTTGACAGGGGGAGGAAGGTTTGGCTTATTCTTGACGGTGAGAATGGAGTGACAGGATTCTTGACATAGGAGGGCTTTATGGGAGTCAAAGTGAGAATTCCGACGCCGTTGCAGAAGTTAACCGGCAATCGGCCGGAGGTGGAGTGCAAAGGTTCCGATATCAACGAGCTCTTGAACGACCTTGAAAGACAGTGCCCGGGCATCAAGGAGCGTCTTTGCGGTGAAAAAGGGGAACTGCGCCGGTTTGTGAACCTGTACGTCAACGAGGAGGACATCCGTTTTTTGAAAGGCCAGGAGACGCCGCTCAAAGACGGTGATGACGTTTCCATCATTCCCGCCATCGCCGGCGGCGGGTCCGCTTCGAAAAAAGCGAAAAGAAGGGTGACGTTGGTTTTCCCGCAGGAGCTTATCACGGAACCCGTCGTTTTTACCATGGCGAAGAAGTTTGACATCATGCCTAACATCCGCAAGGCGCGCGTCACGGAGACGGTCGGCGAGATGACGTTGGAGCT
>JACQQY010000118.1 GCA_016206825.1 Candidatus Omnitrophota bacterium | reverse complement strand
TGCGTCGCCACCGGCAGGACGTAACGCGCCACCTCCTGATTTCTCTTTTTAATCGCGCTTTTCCAGCGCTTCTGCTCCGGATCGCGGTTGGGAAAGATCTTGGCGTACCCGCCCGTGACGACCGGATCCAAAATCTCCATAAGCTTCTGATAAGCCTGCATCTGGAGCTCGACGGTCGACAGGTAGATGTCCCGGGCGCGGCCTTCAAGAGGAGGCACCGTAAAATTCTCAGGCGCCACCTCGACGTAGCGCTGGCTCACCTGCTCGGAATTATAAAAGGGATGGCTGTGAAGGAAGGACCAGATAAACTGCCGCGAGACCTTGTCCAAGACAAACTGAAAAGTCGCGTGCTGAAGCGTGGTGTGGTGACCCGCCTTGTAAATGCTCTCCGCGATCTCATCCCGGCGCTGGCGGCTCTTCTCATCCCTATCGACGTCTTCCGGAAGAATCACGCGCGGCGAATAACACGTCCTCGCCGTCGCCACCGCATTGTTGTAGGGATCGCGGAACCAGTTGGCAAGCTTGACGACGGGTTCGGGAGTTACGCTGCGCATTCACCCTTCCCTATTTGCACCTGGAACGGCTTCCCCGGATCCCCCAGATCCTCATACATCAGCGGCTCATCATCGTAAGAAGGAATCGTCGTAAACGGTTCCACGATGTTTTTCAGATGTTGGACGCCGGCCCGCCCCGACCACTGGACGAAATCCTCATGCGCTCCTCTTTCTTTCTTGAACGTTTCGAGAATCGCGCGGGTGGCATCGGGGGTCCGCTTGGCCGGGATCTGGGCGATCCTCTTGCCGAAAACCGCGAGCCCATTCTGAGCCGTATAGCCTCCCACCATGAGCTGATAATGCGGAACGGCCCGATTGTCCACCACCTTCGAGGCGCCATGAAAACCGATGTTGGCCACGTGGTGCTGACCGCAGGAATTGGTGCATCCGGAAATCTTGACGGTGATTCCCTTGAGCGTCTCATCCCCGCCCAAACCATCCTCAAAGAGCTTGGCCATTTCCGCGGCAAGCCCTTTCGAATGCGTGATGGCGATCTGACACGTGTCGGCTCCCGGACAGCGGGTGATGTCTCGAATTTCGTTCGCGCCTTTCAAAGCAAGCCCCGCCTCCGAAAGCCGTTGATACAACGCCTTCAACGAATCCTTGGGAATCCAATAAATCAGCATGTTTTGCGCGATGGTCGTCCTCATCCTGCCGGCGCAGAACGCTCTGGCAATTTTCGCGAGCTTTCTCATCTGGTCGGGAACCATGTCCCCCAATGGACAGCGGACGTTCACGGCGTAATAGCCCTTTTGTTTTTGCTCGAACGCGTTGGACCGAAGCCATTCTTCATATCCCGGCAAAACGGAAGGCGCTTCCGTCGGAGGCGGCGTTTTCAATGCGGGCGGTTTCTCTTCCTCAAAACGAATCTTCCAAAAAGCCTCTTTCCCGGAAGCCGTAGCGATCACCTGGCGGCGCTCGCTCAAAAACTCGGCCTTAAACGCCTCGATTCCCCATTTGGCCACAAGGAACTTGATGCGGGCGCGGTTTTTATCCTTTCGCTCGCCGTTCCGGTCAAAAATCCTTAAGACCGCTTCCGTCGTCGGCAGATACAGTTCAATGGGGCAAAACTCCTCCAACAGTTGAGCCGGATACGGGATCGTGCCAAGCCCCCCGCCCACAAAAACGGAAAAACCCCTTACCTCCTTGCCGTCGATGACCCGCTTTTGAGCGACAAATCCCAAATCATGGATGCCTACCTTGGCGTAATCCTCCTCGGGACTCCCCTCAAAGGCGATTTTGAACTTGCGCGGCAGGCTTTGGCAGACGGGGTGCCTTAAAAAATAAAGGCTGAGCAAATCTGCGTAGGGGGTCACGTCAAAAACCTCCTTAGGAGAAATGCCGGCGTAATGGGAAGCCGTCACGTTCCGAATGGTATTGCCGCAGGCTTCCCGGGTCGTGAGCCCCACCTCGGCAAACCGCCTTAGAATCCCCGGAACGTCCGTGCGTTTAATCTCATGAAGCTGGATATCCTGCCGCGTCGTGATGTGCGCAAGCTGATTGGGGGCGTGTTTCTCCGTGATGTCGGCGACGCATTCAAACTGAAGGGGGTTGATGAACCCATAGCGGATTTTCACACGGATCATGTGGCGGTCCGTCGTGCCGCGGATTCCGTAAACGCCGTTTTCCAAACGGAATTTTTTAAAATCGTCCGGATCGAGCTCTCCCTGCTCGAGGCGCGCAATCTCCGTCTCAAAACGCCGGATCTCCGCCTCCGCCTCCGGAACCAACTCCTTCACCATCCTCTCCTCAAAAACCTCCGCCGCCGTCTGAATCTCTCTCAAGGCCATGGTAAGCCCTCCTCGTTTGAGAAATAGAATACAAGAAGTTCCGTTTAATGTCAACTAAATTTATATGAATCAAATATAAAAATAAGCGTTGTATATAACTGATTTACTAAGATTATGCTTTTGAGGCGACAAAACAGTTAAAAGCCAAAAAGAGCAGAAGACACCCCACGATTAAACTCCCCAGCGGCGTCAACTCCAACCCTCCCACCCGAAACTCCCATTTAAAAAAGTAACGCAGCACATGAAAAGACCCGGCAACGGAAAAAATAAGCCCCGACAACCTCAACAAATTCCCCGCCGCCTTCCCTCCCCCTTTAGCCATCCGCACCTCCACCTCTTTCCCATTCTACCACATCCATCAATGTACACCTTAAGCCTTCGATCCCAAAACTTATCCCCTTTCTCTGTAAGGTGCGCGGCCACGGCGTTCCTCTCGCAGGGAGCGTCCAAACGTTGTGGTCCGCACAGCTTCCTTGCTTTCAAAGCGACCGAGAGAGGAATGCCGTGGCAGGCGCATACGCGCTCTGCGGAACCGCCAAACAAAGAAAGCTCCTATCTTACTGGACGCTTAAGGTGTATCCATCAACTCCCATACCATTCGTTCCACTCCTTCTCGAAAAACTTCCGATGGCGGAAGAAGACTCAAAACCAGAAAACACCCTCCCTCAAAATCAAAAAGATACCCCGGATGAACCAGAACCTGGCGCTTTTCCAAAAGGCGAATGGCAAGCGCTTCGTCATCGCAAGGGGATTTCACCTCCAAAACCGCATACCATCCCCCCTCGCTCCCCAAGAGACGGACGGCCTCGACGCCCTCCAACCGTTCCGAAAGAAACCGCCGATTAGTCCGTAAACGTTCGAGTATCTCCCCTTGGATCTCCTTTCGCCGTTCGAGCCAACCTGCCAGCGCCCTCTGCGACGGCGTATTCACCGAAAGGTAAGTGTCCGCCAAAACCTCAAGCCGCCGGGCGGCCTCTTCCCTGAGAGCCTTGGGCCCATTCACCACGATCCAACTCAGCTTCGCTTGAGGAAGGCCCACAATCTTCGACACGCCGCTCAAGGTAAAACTCAACACCCTCTCCTCTCCCGCGAAACCAATAGAAGGCTCTTCCGTCGAATGAAACGCGAAATCATGGAAAACCTCGTCACAGATGACGGCGGCTTCCTCCTTCCGGCAGAGCGACAAAACCGCTTCCCGTTCATGCGCATGAATGAAATTCCCCGTTGGGTTATTGGGATTGACCAGAATCACGGCTTTGGTTTTATTTTTAAAGGATCGTTCCAGATGCGGGATATCCACCCGCCACGCTTCCCCATTATACCGAAGCCGGTACTCGCAAAGCTCAATGTCGTTCAACTCGGAGAGATACCGAAACAAAGGATAGCTTGGGGCGGGAGCCAGCGCCGGCTCCCCAGGATTGCAAAGGAGACGAAACAAATAAGTGTAAGCCTCGCTCGTGCTCGCCGTCAGAAAAACCTGGTCCGGCCCAATGCGAATTCCCTTTTCCGCATAATAGCGGCAAACCGCCTCGCGCGCCGCCAAAAGGCCGCGTGGATCCGGCTCATATAAAAGGCTTTGCGGGTTGGAAAAACCTTCCAAAATCTTGGGTTTCAAATAATCGAAGGCGCAGCGGGTAGGATTCGACTCCGTCAAATCCAGAGGCGTTTGGCCAGACCTCCGGCATTCTTCTGCCTTCCGGGAAAACAGGTTCAAAACCTTCGGCCAATCGGTTCGTTTGGAAAATGTCATGGGTGTCCGGCGGCTTTTCGCTTTACGTTATTATACAACGAGGTATAATGACCTTTTCAAAGAAGCAATGAGGCAACTTCTTCATGGCTGAGAAACCCCGGTTCTACGACGCAACCGTCACGAAAATCGTTTCTCTGACTCCGACGGTCAAGCACTTCGTTTTGGAATACCCGAAGGAGGCCGACACCCGTTTCATCGCCGGCCAATTCCTCATGGTGCATTTGGAGAAAGAGGGAAAACCCCACAAGAAGGCCTACTCCATCGCCTCCTCCCCCTCGCTCCCAAACAAGATTGAGCTTTGCATCAAGCTGGTGGAGGGAGGTTACGTCTCCACCTATTTTTTTGGGTTGAAAGAAGGCGGTGTCCTACACACAAGCCTTCCCTACGGCGTCTTCACCGTTCGCGAACCCTGGGAGGAGAACCTCGTTTTTGTCGCCACCGGAACGGGCATCGCCCCGATCCGTTCGATGATCCAAAATTTGTATGAGAAAAATTGCGGCAAAAATATCTGGCTTATTTTCGGAAACCGTTATGAAAACGAAATTCTCTACCAAAACGAATGGGAAACCCTCGCCCGCGAGCGGAAGAACCTTCACTTCCTCCCCACGATCAGCCGGCCGAAACACTGGACCGGAGAAAAGGCCTACGTGCAGGAAGTGGTGAAAAAACTCTTCATGGGGCGGGTGGACAATGCCGACTTTTACGGCTGTGGCCTTGTGCCCATGTGCCAGCAGTTAAAAAACGCCTTGTTGGAAATGAACGTTCCCAAAGAACGAATTCACTTCGAGCAGTTCACCTAAACCATGAAATCCCACCGCGAATTAAGATAATCGGGGAATAAGAGGGGATATTTCTACTCTTTTTGCTTCACCATCGGCACAAACCGCACGCCAAAAATGGGTTCCTTTTCCACGCCTTCCTTCGTTCTCGTAACCCGATACAATTCCTGATCAAAAGACCCGACGGGGATCACCATCCGGCCGCCGACCTTCAGTTGTTCGACCAGCTTTTCGGGGATCTTCGGCGGAGCGGCCGTAACCACAATAGCGTCATAAGGCGCGAACTTAGGCCAGCCTTCGTAGCCGTCGCCTTGTTTGAAATGAACGTTCGTATAACCCATCCGAATCAGCCGTTCCTTGGCCTTCGCCGCCAAAGGCTCCACAATCTCGACCGTGTAGACCTCTTTCGCGATCTCCGCCAAGACGGCCGCCTGGTAACCGGAACCCGTTCCGATTTCGAGCACCCTGTCTTCTCTCTTTAATTGAGCCGCTTCCGTCATGAAACCCACCATGTAAGGCTGGGAGATCGTCTGACCGTAACCGATGGGAAGGGTCGTGTCGTCATAAGCGATGGGTTTCAGGCGCTCATCCACAAAGCGGTGTCTCTCGACTTTCCGCATCGCCTCCAAAACGGCGGGATCCTGAATGCCGCGCCCTTTGATCTGCCTTTCAACCATTGCCTTTCTTTGAATAACGAACCTCTCCTTCTCACCGGCGGACCCCGCCGCCCACGAAGAGAAAAACAAAGTCAAAAGACAAAGATAACTTACGATAGCCATCCGCCTCTCTTTCTCAGCTCCTCCAAAAAACTCTTCACGTCTTGATCCGCGTTCCGGGCCACCTGACTGCAAATGAAAATCAAAACCGAAAACTGCCACGTATCCTCCGTGCCCATGATCAAACCCGTGCGGATATCCTCCTCCCTCTGGAGACGGTTCAGACAATGTTGAATGGCCTGGGAAAGACGGCCCTCAAAAACGTCGATCGAATCGGTTTGATTGTCATATTTCAAGGAGGGAAAAGTGATGCCCCGCACCAAGAGGAAATTGATCAAGAAATCCTCATTGAACTTCATCTCCTCCTGAAAATGAAACCCTTCGAAGTGAGGCGCAGGAAAGGGAAGAAAAATGGCCGGCCTTTCGACCACCACCTCGCCCTTCCGCACGACCGTATCACCCGAATTGACCGAAGACTCCGCCAAAAACATGTATGGCATGCGCGTCGCCTCAAATGAATGAAGCGGCTGGACGCGGGGCCTCACGATCTCCGTATGTTTCAGCGCCTTTTCCCAACCCTCTTGGACACTCATGCTTTTCTGCCTTTCTTCGCATCCTGAAAACGATATTCCAACTGGATGGCCTCTTTTATGGATCCGCCCTCCCCACCTTTAATTATACCTTTCGCCGCGAGTGGGGAAAAAAGATGGTTCATATCCTGAATCAGCTTCTCAACGTTCAGTCCCAGCATCCTGGGTTCGTACTTCCGCAAATAAGCCGTGGACGTCCGATAAAGCGACAAGGCGCCGCTCAACACCCCTCTTTCCAATTGGTGCAAAGCGGCCGCCGCCTGGATCAGGCCCTTATAAAGATCGCGATACTCATCATCCGTCTCAAGCCAAAGACCCTCGATCGCCTCATGGCACTCGTAAAACTTGCCTTGATTGAACAACTCGAGGCCATGCTTGAGACGTCGATCTATCAACTAGCAGCACCTCTGCAAACTTCTCGGGTGGGACTTGGGCCTGGGATTTCCGTGGGAAAATGCCTCCCGCATCGCCTTTGCCGCCTGCACCATCGCCTTCAAAGCCGGCGTCGTCTCCTCCCATGCCCTCGTTTTCAAGCCGCAGTCGGGGTTCACCCAAAGATTCTCGGCGGGGATCACACGACTCGCCTTCTCCAAAAGCTCCCGGATGTCCCCAGGCGCGGGAACACGGGGAGAATGGATGTCGTACACGCCCGGCCCGATTTCGTTGGGGTAACGAAACCGGACAAAGGCCTTCAAGAGCTCCATCTGCGAACGCGAAGTCTCGATCGAAATGACATCCGCATCCATCGCGGCGACGGCGTCGATGATATCGTTAAATTCGCTGTAACACATATGGGTGTGAACCTGCGTTTCATCCCGCACGCCAGCGGAAGCCAGCTTAAACGCATCCACGGCCCATCGCAGGTACTCGGTCCAATCGGACTTCCGAAGCGGGAGCCCCTCGCGGATGGCGGGTTCGTCAATTTGAACGATGCGCGCGCCCGCCTTTTCCAAATCCAGCGTCTCCTCCCGCACCGCCAGAGCGATCTGCTTCGCCGTCTCGCTTCGCGGCTGGTCATCGCGGACAAAGGACCACTGCAAGATCGTGATCGGCCCGGTGAGCATCCCCTTCACCGGTTTATCGGTAAGAGACTGGGCGTACTCGAACCACTCCACCGTCATCGGCCTCGTCCGCAGGACGTCTCCATAAATAATGGGCGGCTTCACGTAACGGGAGCCGTACGATTGAACCCACCCATGCTCCGTAAACGCGAAACCCTCCAGTTGTTCGCCGAAATACTCGACCATGTCGTTCCGCTCGAACTCCCCGTGGACGAAAACGTCCAAGCCGATCTGCCGCTGGCGTCCAACGGCGTCGCGCGTCCTGTCCTTCAGGAAATCTTGGTACTCCTGGATCGTGAGAAATCCTTTCTTAAACCGGGCCCTCGCCTGCCGCACGTCGGCCGTCTGCGGAAAAGAACCGATGGTGGTCGTCGGAAACAAAGGCAGCCCGAGCCTCTTTTTCTGAAGGAGCCGCCTGACCTTAAAAGGACTTTTGCGGAAAGCGTCCTTTCGCTTCAAGGCCTTCAGCTTCTTCTCGACCTCTTTTTTGTGAATACGCCTGCTCTTTTGGCGGCTTTGGACGTCCTTCCTATTCTGTTTCAGCTCGGGAGCCGCTTCCTTTTCACGGCCCGAAAGAGCCAGTTGAATCACTTTGATCTCACGAAGTTTTTGCCTGGAAAAACTTAACCAGCCTTTCAGCTCCTCATCCAATCCCATTTCCAAATCCAGATCGAGCGGGGAATGCAGGAGCGAGCAAGAAGAAGCGATGAGGAGCCGATCGGGGTCCCTTCTCTTCACGAGCGTGCCCAAGGAATCGATGATTTTCTGCAGATCGCTCTTCCACACGTTCCGTCCGTCCACCACGCCCAGGGAAAGCGTCTTCTCCTTCGGCAAAAGCCTTAGGGCGTTTCCGAGATCCTTCGGGGCACGCACCCAATCGAGGTGCAGGCCCGCGACCGGCAAAGAAGCCGCAAACTCCAGGTTATTTTTTAAAGAGCCAAAGTACGGGGTGAGCATCAAAGAAACCTGCGGCGCTTCTTCGGCAAACCGCCGGTACGCCTTCTTGAAGGCTTCCTTCGCTCTTTTATCCAAATCCAAAACAAGCGCGGGTTCGTCCATTTGAATGGAAAGCGCACCCAGCCTTTGGAATTCTTTCAAAAGGGAGACATAGACGTCCACAAGCGGATTCAAAAGATCAAAAACCGACAGACCTTCGTCCTTCGCCTTGCCTAACAGCAAATAAGTCACGGGTCCGATCAAAACGGGCCTGGTCTTGACGCCTAAAGCCAACGCCTCTTTGAATTCCGCGAAAGGCTTGTCCGACGACACCTGGAAGCGGGTGGCCTTGTAAAACTCGGGGACGATATAATGGTAATTCGTGTCAAACCACTTGGTCATCTCCATCGCCGGCACGGAGGCGCTTTGGACCCCTTGTTTTTCCTGGATGCCGCGCGCCATGGAAAAAGTGGTATCCACATCCACCTTCTTCCCCTTCCAGCCGTACCGCGGAGGAACCGCCCCCAAAAGGGCCGTCATGTCCAAGACCTGATCGTAGAAACTAAAATCATTCGAAGGGATGAAATCGATGCCCGCTTCTTTTTGAGCCAGCCAGTTCTTCCTTCGGATCTCCCTGCCGGTTTCTTCCAAAGCCTCCCGCGAAATCTCGCCTTTCCAATAAGCCTCCGTCGCCTTTTTCAGCTCCCGGCCTTCCCCGATCCGAGGATATCCCAACACCGCCGTTTTCAGCATTTTTCGAAATCCTTTCCCCTCTATGGATTTTTTAATAACGGTGAGTGCTTGATTTTACCACTTTTCCCAGTTTTCTCAATTAGTCAAAACTGTAGATGCCGGTGG
>JACQQY010000115.1 GCA_016206825.1 Candidatus Omnitrophota bacterium | reverse complement strand
TTTTCCGCCATCTGCACGCATTTGGGTTGTGTCGTGGATTGGAACGGCCGCAAGCGCGAGATCGAGTGTCCGTGCCATGCGGGGTCTTTCGGGTTGGAGGGGGAGGTGCTGGCCGGGCCGCCGCCGAAGCCTTTGCCGGCTTATCCGGTGAGCGTGGTGGACGGAAAGATTTTTGTGACGTTGTAGAGATAGGGTGTTAGTTTGGCGTGGTCGGGTCCTATGGATGTTTTCTTGAGTTGTGTGGGCTGATTCGGAGGATGTTGGCGCGTGCCACGGCATTCGTCTCTCAGTCGCTGTGAAAGCAAGGAAGCTGTATGGACCGCAGGGTCTGGACGCTCCCTGCGAGACGAACGCCGTGGCTGCGCCCCATTCAAAGTCCACGTCGTCACCCGCCGGAGTTAGACTGTCTTGAGGAAATGTATGAAAAATCGTTTTTTGAGAAAATGGGTGGAGGAGAGGTTTGAGGTGGAGAAGCTGAGGAAGCCGGTGGAGGAACAGCTTTCGAAGCCGCTTCCGCCGCACGTGAGCTGGTTTCATACGCTCGGGAGCATGTCTCTTTTTCTTTTCGTGAGCCAGGTTTTGACGGGGATCCTCCTTTTGGTTTATTACCGCCCGACGGTGGAAGAGGCTTTTGAGAGCGTGAAGTTCATCATGACCAAAGTCGAGATGGGGTGGCTTTACCGGCAGGTTCACGCGTGGGGCGCGAATCTCATGGTGATCGTGGTGTTCCTGCACCTCTTGCGGACGTTTGTCATGGGTTCTTATAAGAGGCCAAGGGAGCTCACGTGGATCTTTGGGGCTCTTTTATTCTTTTTGACGCTGGTCTTCGGCTTCACGGGATACCTTTTGCCGTGGAACCAACTCGCCTATTGGGCGACGACGGTCGGGACGGAGGTGGCGGGGGCGGTTCCCGTGGTGGGGGAATTCATTAAGACTCTTTTGCGGGGCGGCGCGGCCGTGGGCGGGGAGACCATCTCCCGGTTTTTTGTGGTTCACGTGATCGTTCTGCCGTGGACGTTTTCGTTTATCATCCTCGCCCATCTTTTTCTGGTTCGCTATCAAGGGGTCGCCACCATGGAGCCGGTGGGGGCGGAGAAGAAAATCGAGAAGGGGCAGGGCATTCCGTTTTTCCCCCATCACGTGTTGAAAGAGGGAGTGGTGTTTTTTGTTTTGCTGGGCGTTTTGGTGACGCTTTCGGTGCTCGCTCCCTTTGATTTAGGAGAAAAGGCGGATCCTCTCCGGACGCCGCACGCGATTAAACCCGAGTGGTATTTTTTGCCGATGTACCATGTCTTGAAATACTTCCCGAAACTTTTGGGAATCTTCGTGGTGTCGCTCGCTCCGCTTTTTGTCCTGATATGGCCTCTCCTTGACAAAAGCAAAGAGCGTCACCCGCTTCGGAGGCCCGTTTCCATGGCGATTGGGATTCTCGTGGTGCTTTCGCTCCTTGTCTTTGGGGTTCTTGGGATTTTGTCGGAGACCAAAAGGCAGATCTTTGGAAAAACTTACGAGTTTGATATCTACGGCATTCCTCGCGCGGCGAGTTTGGAGCAACCTTCCCCCTGACAAGGGGGAATTGAAGGGGGTTTGGAGCTGGTAGAAGGTCCAAACCCCCTCTATCTCCCCCTTGACAGGGGGAGGAGGGTTTAAGAAGGGGAGGGCAGAGCATGAAGAGGCTTTTTGTTTGTTTCACCCTGAAATTTGTTTTACTGGTGGTTTTGGCGGCTCCGGCGGGGGCGGTGGAGCTCGCTCATGAGTTTATCGGCGCCAAAAAGTGCTCTCTTTGCCACAGCAAACCTGCGCAGGGAGAGCAGTATGCGATATGGCTTCAGTCCAAGCACGCCAAGGCCATTGAGAGTCTGGGGACGCCGGAGGCGAAGGAGATAGCGGCGAAGCTCGGCATCGAGAATCCTCAAGCCAGCGGCAAATGTCTCAAGTGTCATTCGACGGCCTATTGGTTTTCCGAAGAGAGAGTCTCCGAAGCGATCGCGGTGGAGGAGGGTATTTCCTGCGAGTCTTGTCATGGGGCCGGGAAGGATTACGCCAAGAAGAGCGTGATGCAGAATCGGGAAGGAGCGGTCGCCCAGGGACTCCTCATTCCGGATGAGGCGACCTGCCAGAAGTGTCATAATGAGGAGGCTCCTACTTTCAAGTCTTTTGATTTCAAAGAGAAATGGGAGAAGATTAAGCACGCCCTTCCGGAATAAAGTCTGATAAGTGAAAGTTATCGATTAATCAAAATATAAATCGTTTACTTATTGTCCTAAGAAAGGGTATCCTAAAGGGGTGCCCTTTTTTATGGGAGTGGAACATGGAGAAAAAAAGACGTTTTTCCCCTTATTTTTATAATGCCATTACCTATACAGGGGTGTGGCTGGCGGTTTTCTTCTGTGTGACGGAAATTTTTCTTTTCGCCGTCGATTTCTTCGCCCACGGGAAAAACCTTTATTTGGGGCTTTTCACTTATATTGCTTTGCCGCCTTTTCTGGTTCTCGGGCTTCTTTTGATTCCTTTGGGGGCTCTGCGGAAAAGATACCTTGTCCGGAAGGGCCGCGTGCCTTTGGAGCCTCAGCCGCTGAGGATCGATCCCTCGATTCCGGCCCATCGCAACGCCATCTTCGTTTTCATCATCGGCTCGTCGATCCTGGCGCTCATGACGTTCGTCGGGGCTTACAAAGGGTTCCACTACACGGAATCCGTCGAGTTTTGCGGCGTGCTGTGCCACAAGGTCATGCAGGCGGAGTACACGGCGTACCGTTCCTCGCCGCACGCGCGCGTGAAGTGCGTGGAGTGCCACATCGGCTCGGGCGCGGACTGGTACGTGCGCTCGAAGCTGTCCGGAACGCGGCAGATTTTCAAGGCGATCACGAATTCCTACGAGAGACCGATTCCTACCCCCGTCAAACATCTTCGTCCCGCTCCGGAAACCTGCGAACAATGCCATTGGCCCGACAAGTTCTATGGGACGTTCGATTTTAAGCGGCGCTACTACCTCACGTCGGGAGAGGATTCGCCCTGGCATATCCGCATGCTTCTCAACGTGGGCGGAGGAGAGAAAGATCAGAACTACGGCGTGCATGCCCACATGAACGTGGGGCATGACGTTTACTACGCGGCGGAGGATGAGAGGCGGCAGGAGATTTCATGGGTGAAATCGGTGGATAAAAGCGGCCGGGAGACGGTGTTCACCGCGCCCAAGTCGAAATACCGCGACACGCCTCCGCCGGCGGAGCGGGTGCGGAAGATGGACTGCATCGACTGCCACAACCGCCCTAGCCACCGTTTCCTGCCGCCCTACCGGCTCGTCAATGAGGCCATGCGGCGGGGTGACGTCGATCCTCGCATTCCGCAGATTAAAGAAGAAGCCGTCAAGGTTCTTTCGGCTGAATACAAGACCCGGAAGGAAGCCTTTCGCGCGATCCGGAAATCTCTCTACGGGTACTATCGGACAAACCACCCTGATTTCTACCGTTCCGGGCGCCCGGCGTTGAAGGAAGCGGCGGCCGCGCTCCTTCGTCTTTATAAAGCCAATATGTTCCCGGAGGCCGAAGCCCGGTGGGATCGTTTTCCGGACAACATCGGACATTTGACGTCTCCGGGCTGTTTCCGCTGTCATGACGGCGAGCACCGTTCGGCCGACGGCAAGGTGATTACGAGAGACTGCGGCGCCTGTCACACGATCGTGGAGCAAGGGCCTGTGGGGGCCGTTGAAAAGAACATTGAGGGTCTTCCGTTCCGTCACCCGGTGGACGTTGACGACGCCTGGAAAGAAACCCATTGCACGGATTGTCATACGGGAGGCGCCTGATGGATTTCAACGAGCGGCCCTTTTTGGTGATATGGGAGACCACGCGGGCGTGCGACCTGGCGTGCGTTCACTGCCGGGCCGAGGCGATGGCGGAACCCGGTCCGGATGAGCTTTCGACGAATGAGGCGTTGACGCTCATCCGCCAGGCGGCGGAGATGGAGACGCCGGTTTTTATCTTTAGCGGCGGAGATCCGTTGAAGCGCAAGGACCTGCCGCGTCTCATCGGTTTTGCCGAATCCTGCGGTTTGAGGACGGGGGCGATTCCGGCCGTGACGCCGCTTTTGACGAAAGACCACATCCGTTCCCTCAAGGAAAGCGGTCTGGATCAGATCGCTTTCAGTTTGGACGCCGCCACGGCGGCGGAGCATGACGCGTTCCGCAAAGTCGATGGAGTTTTCGACCGGACGCTTCAATGCGTCCGGTGGGCGAACGAGATCGGTTTGCCCGTTCAGATCAATTCCTTGATCAACGTCCACAATACGCAAGGGCTGGATGAACTGATCGGGCTCGTGGAAGATCTGGACATCGTTTTCTGGGAGGTGTTTTTCCTCGTTCCGACGGGACGCGGCAGGGAGCTTCCTCTTTTGGATGCTTTGAAGTTTGAGGAGGCGTTCGAAAAGCTTTATACCGTAAGTCTTCGGGATTCTTTTCTGGTGAAGGTCACCGAGGCGCCGCATTACCGCCGGTTTTATTGTGAAAAGAGAGCGGCGGAAGGCATGCCGGCCGGCGGGAGCCGTAAATTTTCGTCCTTGGATCCACCGCCGGGGTTGAAACGCAGTCAAGGTCCCCGCGGAAGCATTGGTCACGCTCCTCATGGGGTCAATGCCGGCAAAGGGTTTGTTTTTGTCTCCCGTAACGGGGAGGTCATGCCGAGCGGATTCCTGCCGCTTTCCGCCGGGAACGTGAGGGAGAGGCATCTGGCGGATATCTACCGCGGCGCGCCGCTTTTGCGCGAACTGCGGGATACGTCTCTTTTAAAGGGAAGGTGCGGGGCGTGTTTTTACCGGGAACTTTGCGGCGGCTCGCGGTCGCGCGCGTATGCGGTGACGGGGGATTATTTGGCGGAGGACCCGTCCTGCGCGTACGATCCGATGTTGGGAGAAGTGAGGGAAGAGGTAAACAAACGTAACTAAACATAGGAGGAAATCGATGAAAGAGTTATTGAGGTTTCTTTTGAAAAAACGCATACTGGTTCTTTTGTTCGTGTGCGCGCTTGTGGGGCCGGCTTCGGCTTGGGCGAACGTGAAACAGCTTAAGTTGTATAAGGAGACTTTTCCGGATGCGGAGAAACCCAAATGCTCCCATTGCCATGCCGTCGAGAAGCCCACGAAGGAAAAACATGACATGAATGAATATGGTTCGAAACTCAAGCAGGCTAAGGAAACTCCCGATGCGGAAACGTACAAGGCGGTCGGGCCGTCGTAATAATTATCATCTATTAATTGCTGCAGGGGCGCTGGTTTTTTCCCTCGCCTTTTTTCCAAGGCATGCCTTTGGATTGGTGGATGAAAGAACGCCCCTCCAAAACCGCCTCGCCTTGAAAGGCGCCGAGTATGTCGGTTCCGAGGACTGCGAGGCCTGCCATGAGAAAGAGGCGAGGGAATTCAAGCTTTCCACGCATTCCAGGATCAGCCTTCCCGACCAAAAAGGACCTTCTCACGGCTGTGAGATGTGCCACGGCCCAGGGAGCCTCCACGTGGACGCAGGAGGAGGGAGGGGCGTTCACATCGTCAATCCCAAGAAAGACCCTTCCACTTGTTTCAACTGCCACTTGGACAAAAAAGCGGAATTCCGTCTTCCTTACCACCACCCCGTCCTGGAAGGCAAGATGAGTTGTTCCGACTGCCACAGCGCGCACGGCATGGAAATAAGACCCTGGTCTTCCACCACGTTGGACGACACGAACGAGGCTTGTCTCAAATGCCATGAAGCCCAGCGGGGTCCCTTCGTGTGGGAACATGAGGCCATGCGGGAAGGCTGTACCATCTGCCATAAAGTCCATGGGTCCATTCACGATAAGATGCTTATCGTGAGGGACAACAATCTGTGCCTGCGCTGTCACACGCAGTCCAATTTTCAGCATGTCGGCAAGAGTTATCATGAGGATCGGTTGATCCGTGGAAGCTGTTTCAGCGGAGGCGGGGTCGGCGAAGGGTGTCACACGGCGGTGCATGGGTCGAACTTTCATAATAGACTGACGCATTGAAGAAGGGTGAAGGGTGAAGGGTGAAGGGAAGAGCATCTTTGGGAAATCGGCCTTGATCGTCATGTTGAGTTTTACCGCGAACGGTCTCGGACCGGCTTATGCTCAGGGCGAGAAGGATTTCGTCGTGTCGCTCGATCCCGCCGCCCGCTACAGCTTCGTCAAGGGCGACGAAGAGAAGTTTCGCGTTCACCACTGGGCGAAAGAAAATTTCGTGGGAGGCGTTCAGGATTTTTCTCTTAAGAAAGAAAACCTCGCGGGAGACCTCTCCCTTTTCATGGAGGGACATGCCCTTGTGGATGAGAACGATTTAAAAGGGTCGCTTCGCCTTGACCGCGGGGAGCTCGGGTTCATCCGCTTCGACTACGAGGAATTCAGCCGCTTCTATGAAGGTACGGGAGGCGTCTATCGCCGTTTTAACGCGCTTCGGGTGAACGAGCTGGAAGAGGAACTTGAGCTTGAGATCGGCCGGCTTGCGGTCGAGGCCGTTTTGACGTTCGAGAATTTCCCGGAGCTTGGCTTTTTATACGAACGTCGTTTTAAAGACGGAGCGAAGTCGCGTTTGACCTGGAG
>JACQQY010000114.1 GCA_016206825.1 Candidatus Omnitrophota bacterium | reverse complement strand
GCGTTGTAAGCACCCTTTTTAGCATTATGTTTTATTTAGTTTTTAAATGGAAATAAAATTATTTATTTAGATAATTTAACTTATTATGATTAAATAGGTTATATATTATAAAAATTTTTATTAATCTATTGACTTTTTAAGATTGATCGTGTATATTGCTTCTCAACGCATTTAAAATTCCTTCCTGAAAAGGCAAACCCGCTGGAAGGCGGGGGCGCAAAGCCGCGGATCCTATGGATGGCCGGGCTGCCGAGGAGGAAAAAGATCACTTGGCGGTCCGGCTTTTTTTATTGGAGAGATATGCGGAAATCCTTCGTTAAGACATGGGGAGCTCTCGTCATGACAGGCGCCATGCTTGGCGGTTCGCAGGAAGTTTTTTGTGAAAACCAGACGACGACCTTGGGGCTTTTCGCGGAGGTGTCGAGCACCATCACCTTGAACGTCCAATTGTTTAAGAACGAAGCTTGGACGACGGAGGTGAGCGACATGAATTTTGGGTCGCTGAAAGAGGTTGAATTTCCAAATCCCGACAATCCCGATCAGCCTTACAAATCGCTCCGTTCTTCAGAGCAGGGGAGCACCGGAACCGCAAAGATATGCGCGGTGGTCTCCGCTAACACGCACGGCCTCCCTTATACGATTACGCAAACCGGAACGATCCTTAGCAACGGCGCAAGCCAAATACCGGCAGGCGCTTGTGTCGTGGTCCCCGTTTATGTGGCGGATGATAACGGGGGTTATTCCATGCCGAGCGGCTCTCAACTGGGCGTGAACGGGTCCTGGGTGACGACCAATAAGGTTCTTTGCATGAGCAACGCATCGGGTCAGAGTTTTGCCTTCAGGGGTTATTACTCCATTACGGACGATCCGAACGCCGGAGCAACGGAAGCTGTGCCGATAGACCAGCGCGCAGGAACTTATACGGGGGTGATTACATTTACAGTAACGGTGTAGGTTATTTTAGATGAGCGTAATTTCAACAAAAGGAGGGAGTGAACATGAGTAGAATAGTGAAAGTCAGTGCGCTGGTGCTGGCGGTTTTGACGGCCGCTGTGCCGGCGTTTGCGGCATCGACGTCGGTTGGGCCGGTGACGGTCAGTGCGAGCGTGGATCAGGTGTTGACGCTGACGGTGGTGATGAAGAAAAATAACTCCTCGGGTGCCACGATTACGTCCATGGATTTTGGCAAACTCGTGGATGTCGGCACCGGCACTCTGCGGTCTTCAGCGACGAGCACCACGGGAACGGGAAGCGCGGTGGCCTTTATCACGGCCAATTCCAGCAGTCTTCCTTACACCATTACCCAGACGGGAACGGCCCTTACAAGCGGCGTGAATACTCTGCCGACGGGCGCGTCCACGGTGGTGCCGGTGTATGCGGCCGCGGATAACGGCGGTCAGGGAATGCCGGGTGGTGCGTCTCTCGGAAGCGCGGGGACTTGGGCCGCGGCTAATAAGGTGATTTATACAAGTGATGCGGCCGGGGCGGTTCGCACGATTCAAGCCGGTTATTCAATCACGGATGATCCTGCGGCAGGGTCGACGGCACCGGTTCCGCTCAATCAAGCGGCCGGGACGTATACCGGGCAGGTGACGTTCACCGTCACAGCGTAAAAAACTGTCATGGGAAAACGAGTTTTTCCTGCTACACTAACAGCCGTATGCCTCTTTTCCTTTAGCGCGTTTGCGGCGTCCTCGTCGGTGGGGCCGATTGACATTTCGGCGACGGTTTCGTCCAGTTTGTCGCTGAACGTCAAAGTCGTGGACCAGGCGACGAACCAGGAGGTTTCTTCTCTTGATTTCGGACAACTGAAGGAAGAGAAAACCCAGTCTCTGGCTCAGACCTCTTTTAAGGTGTTGATTAAAGTAGGTCCGGGGAACGGTTCCCTTCAGTTGACTCAGACAGGGACGCCTCTTACTCACGAAGCGGGTTCGGCGGTGATTCCGGAGGGGGCGTTTGCCGTGAAACCCACGTACGATGCCGCCGATAACAGCGGGGCTTCCCAACCGGAGGGTTCGACGGTCGGCGCGGCGGGCACGGCGGTCGGGACACGGACGCTTTATTCGGATCCCACGGGTTCGGAAAGGGTGGTGACCCTCCTTTACACCCTTTCGGGAGATCCGAGCGCGGGCGCGGCCGAAGTTATTCCCGCCGAGCAGAAAAGCGGGGCGTATTCGGGGGCGGTGCAGTTTACGGTGACGACGGTTTGAAATCCCCCCCACTCCCTTTGAAAAGAAAAGGGGGTAAAGGCGTTCTTTAGAGCAACCCCCTTTTTATTTGAAAGGGGGCGGGGGGGATTTAAAAGGCTGCGGGAGGATCCAAATGAACAGGAGAATTTTTGCTCTTGCGTTGGCCGTTTACTTTGCCGTTGCGCTTCCGGTTTTGGCGGAGGGCGTTGTTCCCGTAAAAGGGAAGGAAGAACCAAAGGTTCCTGGCGTTTCCGTTGATCAAGAGAAGGCGTCCAACCAGCGCGTTCAAGAGGTTGTTACCGCAAAGAATGGTCTCCTCAAACTAAACCAAAATCCAACCGTCAACCCGCCAACTCTGCTTCAAGTTTCTCCTCTGACCACACAAACCTACTTTTATTATTACCCCTCCGGACAGCTTTCGCAAAAGTTGGAGATTCGCTATGACGCCTCGGGAAATTTTGCGGGGAGATGGGAGAGCCGGTATGCGCGGGATGGGAAGCTCACTGCGGAAACCGAGCATGATGCGAATTGGCGGATGCGCTTCCACAAGCGTTACGTTTATGACGCCTCCGGGCGGATAGAGAAGGAAACGCAGTTTTTCTACAGTGTTTTCGGCCAAGTCGAGAAGAAAGTCGAAGTTTCCTATTCTTATGGCGACCTCGGCTCTTTGGTTTTCAAGGAGGAATGGTCGTACAGCCAAAGGGGATCGCTTAGCGGGAAGGTCGAAAGCCTGTCCGTTAGCGGCAATTGGGTCGAGAAGAAGGAATTATTTTACGACTCCTGGGGGCGGCTCGAACGGGGGGCGACTTGGTTTTACCAGGCCGCCGTCACAAGACGCGTCGATACCGATAAAAAAGGCGAGGAAACCAAAGTCACCGTTTTGGATAAAAGCGGGAAGGTCCTGCAGGAGTTTGACAATTCTTACCTGGAGAAGCGTTCGAACTTGAGCCTTTGGTTTTCCAAGAGCCAGACCGCGGCCCCTTCCGGTTTGATCGCGAGTTACCCCGACGACAAAAGCTTCATTTATCACGAAGGCATCCGGCAGGATTGGGCGAAGATCTACGCCGATACCCAAGCGTATACTTACGACCAGGCCCTTGTGGGAATAGCCATGCTGAAGGAAGGAAATTTTCAGGGCGCTAAAAAGATTTTTGATTTCTACCATGCGGAATGGCAGAAGGAGAAAGCGAATTTCAGCGGGTTCTGGACGGTTTATAACGTGGATCCCGCTTCCCATTGGAAACGATACGAATGGCGCAAGGGGATGGGAGAAAACGCGTGGCTTGCGCTTTTTGCGCTTCACTACCGGACGCTCGCGCAGGACATGGGCGAGCGGAAGAGGGCCTTGGATTTGGCGGCGGCCATCGGCAAGTGGCTCGTCACGCTTCCTCATCACGAAGGCGCCATCGCCATGAGCCCGCCCAATCCCGGGGGCAATCCGGACTACGGGACGATTTATTCGACCGAGAATAATTTGGACGCGTACGCGCTCTTCAAGGCTTTGACGGCCCAGCCCTTGAATGGAAAAGACAAGCAGCTTTTCACGTCCGAGCTTGCGAGTTTGAAGAGTTGGCTTAAGACCAAGGCCTACGACCCGCAGAGCGGGCTTTTCCGAACGGGCGGCAAGGTGAATCCTGCGACGAAGAAAATGGAATGGGATCCGACGAAGAGCTTGGACGTCAATTCTTGGGCCGTTTCGGCGATCGGCACTGCCGCCCTTAAAGATGATTTCGGTATTTCTGTCGATGGGTGGATGAGCCGGACGGGGAAGACCTTCGCCGTTCAAAATGACGGAGGTTTCGGAGGGAGTATTTTTGAAGCGAAAGGGTTCGATTTTTCGGATGCCGTGAACGCGGCGAAGATCGGGCGAGCGGGCATCAAATGGGTGGAGGGCACGAACCAGATGATATCCGCCTATAAACAGCTTTCGAGCTTCTACGCTTGGACGGACCGGGCGAAGTCGGCTTACTATCTGGCCCTTGCGGAGTATTTCACGTCCCGGAACCCCGAAAACGCCGTGCCGGCGAACGGCGCTCTGGGACATCTCTATGCGGACCAGTCGGGCGCGCAGATCTACGCCAATAACGGCTATTGGAAAACGGCCCCCGGCCAGGCGGCGGCATCGGTGGCGTGGGTGTATTTCGCGTTGAGAAAGGTCAACCCGTTTGATCCATTTTGGCGGTGGTTCTAGGGTTGTCGATAGCGTTGACAGGCTCTATAGCCGGTTGTTAAAGTAGTGGATGCAATGAGAAACTCTCGTATACGGCTTACCCATTTTTTTCTCGCGGTTTTCTCTCTTTTTGCTTTGTGGGTTTTCCCTGCCGAGGCGGCGACGATTCGGATCAATGCGCCGAAGATTCAGCTGGAGCTCGAGCCGGGGGCGGCTTATACGGGCGAGATCATAGCCGAAAACCCGACAGGAGAGGAAACGAAGGCGAAGATTTATCTGGAAGATTGGGTTTATGCTCCTGGAGGAACTGGAGAGAAAATATTCAGTCCGGCCGGTTCCACGCCTCTTTCCGCCGGCAAGTGGATTGCGTTTTCACCCGCCGAAGAGACCATCAAACCTTTTGGACGGTCAATCATTCGTTACACGGTGAAGGTTCCTCCGGACGCGAAAGGGACCCATTACGCCGTTCTTTTTCTGGAGACGATCCTCGGAGCCCAGACGAATGAAGAAGGGGTGAACGTCCTCGTGGCCGGGCGCATCGGGGCTTTATTTTTTATCGAAATTAAAGGGACGACGCAGAGAGGAGGCGAGATCCGGTCTTTGGAGCTGAAGCCTCCGCAGGGCAACAGTCCCCTTGAGATCATGACGGATTTCGAGAATACGGGGAGTGTCGACATGACGCTCGGCGGAAACTTTTTGGTGATGGACAAAGTGGAAAAGATCGTGGGGCGCGGACAGCTCAACAAGATTTATTTGTTTCCGGGAAGGCGCGAGAAGGGCGTCACCCAGTGGATTGGGCGCTTGCCGGAGGGGGAATACAAAATTCTTTTGACTTACGACTTGGGCAAGGGGCAGAGTTTGGTTGAGGAACGGAGTTTTGTCGTGAGCGGTTAATTGAGAAATCAATTTCTTCGAAAAGGCCTGCCTGTCTTTCTTCTCGTTCTTGGTTTTTTTCTTCATTCCCGGCCGGTTTTCCCGGGACCCTCTTCCTTTTACACCCTGCATGAAAAGTGGCTCAAGGACAATGCCTCCGGCAGAAAGAGCGAGGGCGAGTCGTTGGACAGGGGGTTTCAAAGCGCCCTGGCTTACCAGGCCGGGAGCGCCCAGCCTCTTTTGCCGGCCACGCCGACCCTGATGCGTTCCGTGGATGAATTGGCCGGGCTGGGGCAGGTGTTTGAAATCGAGCAGAACCAGTCGCTTTTGGTGAACGCTTCTACCCAGATTCTCAAATTCCTTGCGATGGATGAGGGGATTGTTCTGCTCGAAACGGTGGATGCGGACACCCTGCGCATCCAAGGAACGGGGATTGGAAGGACTTTCATCCACGTATGGGATGTCGAGAAGAGAAGCACCTTCCAGCTTCAGGTTCTGCCGCAAAAGATCATTCCTTCCGCTTACCAAATCCGTCAGATGGAGGCTTTGCAAAAGTCCCGCGCGTTCCGTTTGGGTTACGAAGCCAATAAAAGCGCCTTTTACACGGCGGAGCGGTACCCGCTCCTTAACCGGACAAGCTCCGATTTCAATCAAGTGATAAGCCTGACGGGGGATACGCCTTATGGGTACGTCACTTCTCACGCCCTGACTCAGAAGGCGGCGGGGAAGAAGATGCTGTTGAACGACGTTCAGGCGGCGCTTCAGGACGGGAAAATAGGGCCTTACCGGAACTTTGACCTGGCCTTGGGCGATTCCCGCGTGTCGCCTAATTTTTTGGTGTTTCCCCAGGCCCGCGTGCGCGGCGTGGATCTTTATCATTGGGACGACAAAAAGCGAACCGAGTGGCGGGGGTTTTACGGGAGGGAGCAAACGAGCAGTATCGGGACGCTCACGCCGGGCGTTGTCTCGAAGCAGACGCGCAATTCGTTTCTAGGAGGAGGCGTGCTGGATTTTCGCTTGAACGAAGAGGCGCGCGTGCGAACGGGTTATTTTTCGGGTTACGGCCGCTCAAGACGCGATGAGTTGAATGAAAGGGGAGCGGGCATCCAAGGCGACTTGAAATTAGGTCCTCACGTCGTTTTGGCTCCGGAGGTTGATTTTGACGATGAAAAGTTCGCTCACCGGCACAGCCTCGCCGTGCGTTTCGACAAATTTCGCGTGAGGAACGAATGGCGGGACATCAGCAAAAAATTTCAGACGCTCTTGGGCAATCCTTCCCGCCAGGGCGAGATCGGCTGGCTTTTGGACGTGAGCGCCAATCCTTTTGAGAGCGTCAATTTCTCGGGTTCCTTGGACGTTTTCCGTGACAGGCTCATTCCCAATCCGGACGATTTGAAAAGCCGTAACGTCCACGCGGATGGCCAACTGACGTGGACGCCGCGGGAGCGCACGAGCGTCCTCTTGAATTTTCAGGATTTTGACGACACGGGGCGCATCGGACCCACGAGGCAGAGGACGATGGGAGTTCAATACAACCAGGGAATCGATTTTTGGAACCGCCGCGCGTCTTTTTTCAGCCGTTACCAGCACCGCGGCTTAAGGCTTCTTTCCAATTCCGCGTCGAATTACATCCAGGACCAATTTGTCTTGGGATTTTATACGGAAATTTTTTGGGATATCCGCTTGACGCTCCAAAAAGAGTGGAGCGCGCTGCAGGAGCCGAACGTGGACCGGTTCTCCGTGCCGAACGTTTTCACGGTGACGCTTGATACTTCCCGCCAGGTGGGCGAGACGCCCTTTTATTTCGACGCCCGGGTGCGCCTGCGGGATGAAGAGGAAACGGAATCGAGGAACAGCTTCATGACGGGAACGGACAGTTGGGAGGTGTCCGGCGGCCTTTATTACCGGGCGGACGTGGATAAAGAGGTGTTCGCCACGGGGCGGCTTGAACGGTTCGTGCCGGAGAGCCTGAACGTCGACTTGCCCCGCTTTGAGAGTCAATTTGTCGTGGGGGTAAGATATTTCACGGATACCGGATACCGGTGGGAGACGATCGGGCACTTTGAGGGTTTTGTGTTTAAGGATGCGAATGCCGACGGGGTCCGGGAGGCTGGGGAGGAAGGGATTCCCGGCGTCGTTGTCCGCGGCCCGGACGGGAAAGAGGCGATAACCGATGCCCATGGGTTTTATGAGCTTCGGTCGGTTAAGGGCCGGAGGGTGAAGCTCGAAGTGGACAGCTCCAAGATCCCTTATGGTTACACGCCTACCCGGTCGACGCAGGAAGAGACCGCGATCGAGCAGGACAAAACCCTGCAGGTTGACTTCGGTTTTGCGCCGCGTTCGGAGATATCGGGTATTCTCTTCAACGACTTGGACGACAACGGCAAGTACGATCTGACGGATACCGGCATGAAAGGGATCAAGGTCCGGCTGGAGGACGGTTCGGCGGCGAAATCCAACAATCTCGGCGTGTATTCGTTTCCGAACGTCGTGGCAGGGACGCACACGGCTGTCTTGGACCTCGTCTCCCTGCCGGAAGGGTATTTGCCGGTGGACGTCCCCAAGAAGACGGTGACGGTGTTCGAAGGGATCCGGTATGAATTGCATTTTCCGATTCGCGCCGCCCGTGTGGTGACAGGCAGAGTGTTTATCGATGAGAACGGCAATGGACTCATGGATGCCGGGGAAAAGGTCGTTCCTGGAGTGAAGGTTCTGTTGGGGCCGCATCAGGTTTTCTCGGACAAGGAAGGATGGTATCTCTTTGACGGTTTGAAAAAGGGCTCTTACGCGCTTTCCGTGGATCCCGGGACCCTTCCGCCTCTTATGGAGTCTCCGCCGGATGGCGAGATCCGCCTGCCGGCCGAGCCGATGACGATGGCGGATAAACATCTTCCGCTCAAGATTAAAGAGCAGTGACGGTGTGGATTTTTCCGGCGGTTGCGGACGGTTCTTTTTCCTGCGGACGGCTGGGTGAGGAGGAGAGCGTCAATCTTTCCGGCACGATGCAGGAGACACGGACGGTGACGGAGCGTGAATCGGCGAATGCAACAGACCCAAGCGTCGTCAGGAGGACGCCCGTTACAACCGCTCTCATCAGGCTGTGATAAAGCTTCTTAGCCATTTCTGAATTCCCCTGGTCAAAGAGTACATGGGAAAAGGCTCTTATGCAAATTTATTTAATATTTGCTAAAATTAATAATAAGCAATCAATTTTGTGGTGATGGGGCAACAGGAGAAAGCTTAAATCCCCCCTGCCCCCTTTGAAAAGAAAAGGGGG
>JACQQY010000116.1 GCA_016206825.1 Candidatus Omnitrophota bacterium | reverse complement strand
GCCATACGAACTGCTTCAAGCTTGAATTCACGGCTGTAATGCTTTCGGTCTTTCCTTGTCATGGGACACCTCTCTGGGTATCATGATTATACCCTTTTTGAAGTGTCCACTAAAACGGGGGAAGTCCAGTCTTTCGCTCTTTCTCTTTAGTGAAAAGAACGCCCTTACCCCCTTTTCTTTTCAAAGGGGGCGGGGGGGATTTAAGCTCTTCCACTAGGAGCAGATGCATCCATTCTTCTTATGTGTCATTGCTTTTACGTAACTCACTCGCGGATGCAGCCACGGGTCTAACACTTAAAGCTAAGCACAGCGACTTTTAAACGCCCTTATCAATGAAAACGAGAAGAACTTCTGGACAAACGGGAACGGCAATTTGAAGGAAAAAGTGGAAGCGGTTTTCTGGGACAAACATGAGGAGAGCATGAGACAATGTTAAAAATCGAAAAACAAGGAGAGACAGAACATGGCAACAAAACTATCGTCTGACGTTGATACATGGCTTAAACGCGAAACCGATCACGTGCGAAAAGCACTTGAAAGCGCTTCCAGACATTTTGACGGGAATGACAATCTGACGGTGAACACTCTCGAAACCGTGTACGCACGCGAAAGCAGTTTTGGTTCACCTGCCATGCTAGGCAAACGCGGTTCTAGCGGCGCGGCCGGTCATTTTCAGTTTAGGCCGGATACAGCCAAGCGATATGGTTTAAATGTATTAAAGAATAACGACCAGCGTTTTGACATCGATTACGCCTCTTCAGCGGCGGCGAGATACCTAAAAGATCTTCACACTTTTTTCAGCAAAGATACAACGTTGATTGGGACTACAAAGACCATTGGTATAAAGAATCTCTCGGAGCGTAAAAAGTTTGTTTTAGGCGCTTTCAATGCTGGCGAAGGGAATATTGCAAAGGCCCAGCGTTTGGCTCAAAAAGCCGGAAAAGATCCGCAATTGTGGGCTCACGTGGAAGAATTTCTCGAGTCGGCCGGAGCTTCAAAAACCACGGCTAATGAGGCAAGACAATATGTCAAAAACGTTCCGCTCTATGAATCCGAGTTTGCTTCAAAGTCGCCAGCAGACAAAAACATAAAACAGAAAGAACCCAGAAAAGGAAACGCCCGTTGCACAGAAGGCCGCTGGAGAACCATTGACGATCGACGGGTATTTATATGCGACTGAATCGATTTTATTCGACGGCCATTTGTCTTGTGATTTGTTTGCTGGTTTGCGGCTTTTTGGTTTCTTGGCAGCAGTCTGCCGAAGCCCATCGGTTGTTCGGCAATATGACCTACATGACAGATTGTCCGTATGTCGCTGAAAGAGTAAAATTGGTAAATGGTTATCGCGAAGCGAGAAGCGGTCTTCTTCATTATTCCATGTGTTATGACAGGAAGTATTTTTACGGAGATTTTAATCAGGATGGATTGAAAGATGCGGTAGTCGTTATCGTCCAAGGCGAGGGACATGGTTCAGGTACATGGCTTGCGTTTCTGGTCCATGACGGCAAGAAGTATGTTCATACAAAATCGGGATTCTTGAGCAGAACAGCGATCATCAATTCGTTGAAAATTAAAGGCTCAAGGGTCATTGTGGATATGTTCGTGCTTCAAGCCGACGACTGCAACGCAGGGCCCACCGGGCATGTGATCGGCATATTCGATTATCGACGGCGCGAATGCTGGATGGACGCAAAGCGGATTCCCGCCAAATCCATTTTTGATCCTTTTATTTTAATGCTGAAAGATCCATCCTCTTTACTGGATCTTCCTTCGTGGGACTATGTTCTCAAACGGTGTAAAATTTGATCGGAGTTTTATAAAAAGAAACGGCATTTCCACTTGCTTAACGCGGCTCTAAAATGGCATCGTTGCGGTTATTTTGAAGGTTCTTGCTTTTGATCAAATAGGGCTCCTCATTCGTTTTCTTTCTTCCGGTAAAGTGTGTTATAATTTCGAAGGAATTTGAACAAGAAGGAGCTTTTTATGTCCGGGCATTCGAAGTGGGCTACGATTAAACATAAGAAATCCGCTCTGGATGCGAAGCGGGGCGCTTTGTTTACGAAGCTCATCAAGGAAATAACGGTGGCCGCTCGAAATGGGGGCGGCAATCCGGAGATGAATCCGAGGCTCAGGGTCGCCATCGCAAAGGCCAAGGAGGCGAACATGCCGGGAGACAACATCGACCGGGCGGTCAAGAAAGGCACGGGTGAGCTTCCGGGCGTTTCTTATGAGGAGATCACTTATGAAGGGTATGGGCAAGCGGGAATAGCCATTTTGATCGACGCCCTGACCGACAATAAAAACCGCACGACGGCGGAGATTCGGAATATTTTCGAGAAAAAAGGCGGAAATATGTCGGGAGCGGGTTCCGTGGCCTGGCAATTCCAGAAGAAAGGGCTCCTGATCGTTTTGAGGAGCGCCGTGGATGAGGATAAATTGATGGGCATTGCTTTGGACGCCGGCGCTTCGGACTTTAAGACCGAGGAAAATACTTACGAGATCGTGACGGAGCCGCCGGATTTTGAAAACGTGAAAAAGGCCATTGCCGATGCGGGCATTCCGGCGGAGAGCGCGGAAGTGACGAAGATCGCTTCCAATATGGTGAAGGTGAGCGCCGGCGAGGCAAAGAGCATTCTCGGTCTTATTGAAGCGTTTGAGGAACATGAGGACGTGCAGAATGTGTACTCAAATGCGGACATTCCGGATGAGGTGGTGCAGGAGTTGACCAAATAACCGAATAACGATGAAAATACTAGGGGTGGATCCGGGCCTTCGGATCACGGGTTATGGGGTTGTTTCGGTTCCGGACGGTTTTTCGTTCCACCGCTCCATTGATTTGATAGAAGCGGGCGTGATTCGCACCGAAACGCGGATGGGGATTGCCGCTCGTTTGCGCCGTCTCCACGACGGTCTTTCTGAGGTCATTTCGGAATTCAAGCCCGATATTCTGGCGATCGAAAAGCTTTATACCCATTATAAGCATCCGACCACGGCCATTCTCATGGGGCACGCTCGTGGGGTGGTGTGCCTTTTGAGCGGCACGAGCAGCATTCCTCTCGTGAGCGTCGCTTCCACGCACGTGAAGAAGGCGGTGACGGGAAGGGGGCATGCGAGCAAGCTTCAAATCCAGCGGATGGTTCAGCATTATTTGGGTCTGAAGAAACCTCTGGAGCCTTTTGACATGGCAGATGCGCTCGCGGTCGCCATTGCGCATGCTTTCAGTTTGAAGCGAAAGGAGAGGGACTAGGTGATCACTCAGGTTAAGGGAACGGTAGAGCAGTGGGGTGAAAACGCGGTGGTTGTGGACGTGCACGGTCTTTGTTACGAGGTCCACGTTCCCACGGCGATCATGAAGAGCTTCGATGGAGGGTTGGCCAAGGGTTCCGCCATTTCCTTGGTGACCTACCATTATCATCAAGCGGATCCCTCCAAGAGCATCCCGGTTTTGATCGGTTTCGCCAATAGGATCGAGAAGGAGTTTTTTGAGCGTTTTATCACGGTTTCGGGAGTAGGGCCGAAGGCGGCCGTGAAGGCGCTCAGCATGCCCATACCGGAGATTGCGCAGGCCATCGACGCCGGTGATTTGGGATATCTCAAATCCCTTCCGGGTATCGGAGGGCAGAGGGCCAAAGAGATCATCGCGAAACTTCAGGGAAAGATGGGAAAATTTGCGCTGATGCAAAGGGGCGCTTGTGAAGAAAAGAAAGTCACGGCGGCGATCGATATCCGGGAAGAGGCCTTGGAGGTCCTGCTTCAGCTCCAATATAAGAAGGAGGAAGCCCGCGCCATGATTCAGAAGGCGTTTTCAAGAAGGCCGGATATGGCTTCGGCGGAGGAGTTGTTGAATGAGGTTTACCGGCAGAGAAAAGACCTGCCTGCCGGCAGGCAGGGAGCGGCCTCGTGAAAAGGGAAGAGCCTAAGAAGCCTCTGCGGGAGAAGGCGGAATTCGAGCGGGTGGAGCGGGGGAAGCTCTTGGCGTCCCAGGTGGACGATATTGAAGGCGTCGTCGAATTGTCGCTTCGGCCTAAGAGGATCGCCGAATTCATCGGCCAAGAGGCTTTGAAGGAAAACTTAGGCGTGGCGATCGAGGCGGCAAAGAAAAGAAAGGAGCCTCTTGAGCACCTTCTTTTGTCGGGACCGCCGGGACTCGGCAAAACGACTCTGGCGCATATCGTCGCTCAGGAAATGGGCGCGAAGATTATGGCCACAAGCGGACCTGCGATTGAGCGCGCGGGTGATTTGATCGGCATTCTCACCAATTTGGACGAAGGGGACATCCTTTTCATCGATGAGATTCATCGACTGCCGAAGGTGGTGGAGGAATTCGTGTATCCGGCGATGGAAGACTTTAAAATCGATTTTGTGGTGGACAAGGGGCCTTATGCGAAGACGATCAAATTTTCGCTCAAGCGTTTCACGCTTATCGGGGCTACGACCCGGCAGGGGCTTCTGAGCTCGCCTTTGCGGGACCGGTTCGGAATTTCTTTTCATCTGGAGTTCTACGAGCCTCCGGATCTCAAGAACATCGTTGAGCGGTCGGCTGGACTTTTGTCGATTCCCATCGATCCGGATGCCGCTTTGGAGTTGGCGCGCCGTTCCCGCGGAACCCCTCGAATCGCGAATCGCCTTTTGCGGCGGGTGAGGGATCACGTCCAGGTCAAATCTCACGCGCGTATCACGCAGGAGACCGTGGACGCGGCGCTTCTCCGTCACGGCATCGACCGTTATGGGCTGGATGGACTGGATCGCCGGGTCCTCAAGATCATCCTGGAGGTTTATGACGGGGGGCCGGTGGGAATAGAGTCCTTGGCCGCGACCTTGAACGAGGAGATGGATACTCTCATTGATGTGGTGGAGCCTTTTCTTCTGCAGAGAGGGTTTTTGAAACGCACCTCAAGAGGAAGGCAAGCCACGAACCTCGCCTATCAACACCTCCGTCTCCCGGCCCCGGGCGTGCCAAAGGAAAGAAGCATTTTCGATCCGCCCGCTTCCTAAAAAGGAGGCGCCGCTTTTTGTGAAAATCCTTGAAGGTGCCAAGATGAAAACCTCCGTCATTTCTCTAGGGGCCGGTGCCGTGTGTTTTCTGGCCCTCCAGGTTTTTGCAGGGGATTCCGCGTTTCCTTCGGGAGCCTCGGGGTCTCCTGTCCCGCCAAAGGTCCGGGTTTTGGTGGCGGAAGATGAAAAATTTTTTCGGTTGTCGGTTCAAGGGGCGTACGTGATTCAATCGCTTCCTTCGCTTCAAGCGCTGAAGAAGGGATCGGGTTTGGAGAACGTTCCTTTGACGGTGACGAAGAAAGGTTTGAAATTAGGAGATGCCGAGTGGCCGGTGAGCCGCCTCCGGATTGAGACGAAGGGCAAACGCGATTTGGTTTTGAATCACACCCGCTTCCGGGGGGAGGTCGAAATCGTTCGAGCCAACGAGCACTCCCTGGCGGCCGTCAACCACGTGGATTTGGAGGACTACCTTTACGGCGTCTTGCCGCATGAGGTGGCGTTTTGGTGGCCGATGGAGGCTTTAAAGGCCCAGGCGATTGCCGCAAGGACGTATGCGCTCTACCAGATGCGGGTGAACCATCGAAATCTTTTTGATTTAAAAAGCAGCACCAGCTCCCAGGTGTATAAAGGGACGAGGCGTGAGCGTCATCGCACCAATCGCGCGGTGGATGAGACGCGCGGGAGAGTTTTGACTTACGAGGGTAAAATTTTCCCCGCTTATTTTCATGCGACCTGCGCGGGGATTACGACCGGAGCGCAGGAATTGTGGAAGATGGAGATTTCGCCGCTGGGGGGAGGCGTTCGGTGCGGGTATTGCCGAATTTCTCCTCATTATTATTGGAAGGCCGCCGTCCCGCTTTCGGAAATCGAAGAGAAGCTGAAGCTTTACCGCGTGCCTCTCGGCCGGATTTTGAGGATAGAGCCGGTTTCCCAGACTCCTTCGGGGCGCGTGGGGAGCCTGCGTTTCGTCGGCACGCTCAGAGAAGACGTGATCGCCGCCAAGGATTTCCGGATATGGGTAGGCGGAAACAGGATCCGGAGCACCGCTTTTACCGTCAAGGTCCGCGAGGACGCCGCTCAAATTGACGGCAAGGGATGGGGCCATGGGGTGGGTTTATGCCAGTGGGGGGCGCTGGGGCAGGCGCTGGCGGGGCGGGCGCATGAGGATATTCTGCGGTTTTACTATCCGGGCGCGGAGATAAGGGATGAATCTTGATGATTTTGATTATCCCCTTCCGAAAGAGCTGATTGCCCAGAGGCCTCTTGCCAAGAGGGATGCTTCGAGGCTCTTGGTTGTCGATCGGAAAACGAAGGAGCTTCGGGATAGGCGGTTTTTGGATCTGGCGGAGTATCCGTCATCGGGCGATGTGTTGGTGTTGAACGACACGAAGGTTTTTCCGGCGAGGCTCGAGGCCAGAAAAAAGGGAACGGGGGGAAGGGCAGAGGTTTTGCTTCTTGAGCCTCAGCTTTCGGATTCGAGTGTTTGGCGGTGTTTGGTACAGCCTCCTTTGCGGGAAGGGCAGGAGCTGGTGATGGAGGGAAACGGCGTGGAGGCTCTTTTTTTAAAGCGGGACGCGGACGGGACGCCGCTCGTCCGGTTTGAGGGGATAGCGGACGTGAGAAAAATGGCGCAAGAAATCGGCAGAGCGCCCCTGCCTCCTTATATTAAAAGAGACCCGGACGAAGAAGACGTGTTTTCTTATCAAACCGTTTACGCCCGTGAAGAAGGGGCGGTTGCCGCTCCGACGGCCGGCCTTCATTTTACGGAAGGTCTCTTGGGGGGGATTCGCGGGAAAGGGGTGGAGATTTTGTTTGTGACGCTTCACGTGGGGCACGGAACTTTTAAGCCCGTGCAGGATCTGGAGAGCCACCGGATGCACGCGGAGTCTTTTGAGCTTTCGGAGGAGACCGCCCGGAAATTGAATCAAGCGAAGGAGGCCGGGCGGAAGATATGGGCGGTGGGAACGACGTCGCTTCGGGCGCTGGAGACCTGCGTGCAGCGTAAAAAGATCGTTCCGGGCAAGGGCCGGACGGATCTTTTTATCAAAGAGCCTTTTGAGTTCGAAGCGGCGGATCATTTGGTCACCAACTTTCATCTTCCCAAGACGACGCTCCTTTTATTGGTTTCCGCTTTCATGGGAGAGGGCCTGCGGAAGAAAGCTTATGAGCACGCGATTCGGGAGCGATACCGGTTTTACAGTTACGGCGACGCCATGTTAATCCTTTAAACATGCTTAAACGCTATTTACCCTTTCTTTTGCTGGGACCGGCTGCCAATGTTTTGTGGGCGTGGTGGGCGCTTCCTCAGATGGGAGAGCAGGGCACCTTTTTGGAATCGCTTGAGTGGATAGCGGTTCAGTCCCTCCTGCCTTTATTTTTTGGGCTCCTGCTTTCCCAGAGGAGGCGGTACGTCTTTTGGATGCTCCTGGTTTACAGCGGGTGGATCCTTTTGTTTGGGGTGGGGACGCTGGGATGGGCGCTCATCGGGTCGGCCACTCCTTTTGCGGTTTATGCGGTTTGCCTTCTCTTTTTGGCGATGGGGTTTGGGTTGTTGTTTCATGCGTTGAAGGACCTGAAAATAGGAGAAAGGAAAAGGACCTATGGTTTGGAAGATGAATGAAGCGAAACTGGTCAAAATGGCCGTGCAGGGAAGGCCGGCGAACCCGTTGCGTTATGCGGAATTTGAGATGGACTTTGAGGGAAAAGGCCATTCCCTCCCGAGCGTGGGAGGGATCACTTACAACGTGAAGACGGGGGATCCGGCCTTTGGCTGGAGGGGGGATCACATCGAGCCGGGGGTTTCGGTGATTTTGGATGAGGACAAACGCGCGAGCAAACAAAACATGGCGCTCGGGTTTCTGGCGTGCGTGGGCAATGAGGCCGTCGTGGTATCCGGCGCGGCCAAAGGGGCAAAAGGGGTGGTGACGGGGCATCACGGAGGCGTGGAGCACGTCCTCGTTGATTTTGACGACAAGACGCTCGAAAAATTGACTTATGACGATAAAATTCTTATCCGGGCTTTCGGGCAGGGTCTGCAGTTTGCGGATAAACCGGATGTCGCCGTTTACAACCTTGACCCGAAGGTGTTGAAGCTCTGGGGAGTGAAGCGGTGCCCGGACGGGAGGCTCGAAGCGCCGGTGGCGTTGATCGTGCCGGCGGCCATCATGGGTTCCGGGATCGGACATCCCGATCCGGGGACGGGGGATTATGACATCACCACGCAGGATCCAAAGGTGGTGAAGCGTTTGGGGCTTGATCGTTTGAGGTTTGGGGACTTTGTGGCGATCATGGACGCCGACAACACGTACGGGCGTCATTACTATGAGGGGGCGGTGACGATCGGGATTGTGGCTCATTCGAACAGTTTTCTGTCGGGACACGGGCCTGGCGTCTGCACGCTTTTGTCGTCGAGAAAAAGGGAGATCGTGCCGAAGATATCCAGCGATGCGAATCTGGCGAGACTGTTGAAGATAGGACGGTTTCGGAAATAGCATGTTCAAAATTCTCCATAAAGAGTGTCAAACCCAGGCGAGAACCGGCGTATTGAAAACTCCTCATGGGGAGGTGCGGACGCCGGTTTTTATGCCGGTGGGGACGCAGGCGACGGTGAAGACGTTGTCGAACCAGGAGCTCATCGATGCCGGCGCCGAGATCGTTCTTGCCAACGCTTATCATTTGTATTTGCGGCCGGGAGAGGAGGTCATTCGGGAGGCGGGCGGCCTTCATGGGTTCATGAATTGGCGCCGGCCCATTTTGACGGATTCAGGGGGGTTTCAGATTTTCAGCCTTTCGACTTTGAACCGCGTGAAGGAGGAGGGGGTCGAATTCCAGTCGCACATCGACGGCTCGCGGCATTTTTTGACGCCGGAAGGGGTCATTCGCATTCAGAGCGCGCTGGGGAGCGATATCCTGATGCCGCTGGATGAGTGTGTTCCTTATCCTTGTGAAAAGGATGCCGCGGAGAAGGCGATGGTTCGGACGACTGAGTGGGCAAAGCGGAGTCAAAGGGCATGGCTTTCTTTAGACGGTTCCTCCGGGGAAGAGAGGAGGAATTTTCTCTTCGGGATCGTTCAGGGGAGCACATACCCTGATTTACGAAAGCGCTCGGCGCAGGATCTTTTGGAGCTTGATTTTCCCGGGTATGCGATCGGGGGCTTGAGCGTGGGCGAACCCCATGCGGTCATGGTTGAGATGTTGAGCGAAACCCTTCCGCAATTGCCGGAGGAGAAGCCTCGGTACCTCATGGGAGTGGGCCTGCCGGCGGATTTTTTTGAGGCGGTGTCGCAGGGGGTGGACATGTTCGACTGCGTGGTCCCCACTCGAAACGGCCGCAATGCCACCGTCTTCACCTTCAAGGGCAAGCTTCTTTTGAGGAGCGCGCGGCATACGAGGGATTTTCAGCCGATCGAGGAGGATTGCCCGTGTTACGCCTGCCGGACCTATTCACGGGCCTATCTTCGCCATCTCTTCAAAGCGGAGGAGTATCTCGCCAATCGGCTCGCTTCTTTGCACAACCTCGCATTTTTCATCCGGTTGTTCCGGTTGATGCGAGAGGCGATCGAAGAGAGCCGTTTCATGGAATTTCGGAAGGAGTTTGAGAGGAATTTTGAAGAAGCGAACAAATCCGAATCCGACGGACAATGAGATATATCCAAACAGAGACTTGACCCCTTGGTTTGACCCCTTGGTTTGACCCCTTGGTTTGACCCCTTGGTTTTGACCAAGATATTGTCAAATGTAAAGACCTGACCCCGTTGCCAGGGCCGCCTATCATCGCCTGAATCCAATGACTCGCAAAGAATTTGAAAAATTGGTCCGAAATGCTTTGAAGGCGCTTCCAAAAAGGTTCAAGGAGAAGCTTCGGAATGTGGATGTTGTGATCGAAGACGGCGCCAAAGAGCGTGCGCTCATGGGGCTGTATGAAGGGGTGCCGCTCAAAGACAGAACGCAGGAGTACAGCCTGGCAATGCCTGATAAGATCACTCTTTTTAAACGCAACATCGAAACGGAGTGCGGGGTTCGGGGATTGGACGTCCAGACGGAGATCGGGCATGTTATCCAGCATGAGATCGCGCATCACTTTGGAATATCCGACGAACGCTTGGAGGATATGGGTGTTTACTAGAAGTCATTAAGAGGTTTGCAGGCTTTTGATTGCGCTTTGGCCGGCGAGGGAGCCGGTTGACCAGCACCATTGGAAATTGAATCCGCCGATGCGGCCGTCTGCGTCCAGGATTTCCCCGGCGAAATAAAGTCCCGGCGTTATTTTTGATTCCATCGTGGAGACGTGAACCTCGCGCAGATCCACCCCGCCGGCGGTGACCTCGGCTTTTTTGTATCCCACGACTCCCGTGACCGGAAGAAGGAAGTGGAGGAGGGAGCGGATGAGTTTCGAAACGGCCGGTTCCCCGCCCGTTTTTTTCAGGAAGACTTGCGCGAAGCTTTCCGGCAGTTTAAACGCTTCCGTGAGAAGGCTTTTGGTCCGTTTGTGAGGATGGCATCTCTGGAAGGCCTCCGTGCGTTTTTTCAAGCTTTCTTCGGTTTCACCGGGAAGGAAGTTTGCTTCGATCGCCGGCGCGTCTTTCCGGTCGGAACGAGCCAGAAAACGGCTGATGTCCAGAGCGGCGGGGCCGCTGAAACCGAAATGGGTGAATAAGAAGGGGCCTTCGCACTCCACCCGTTTTTTTCCTCGTTCAAAAAAAGAGAGCTTCACCGGAAGGGAGACGCCGCTTACGGTTCGCCAGTCCCGGTCTTCCGAAGCCAGAGGAGTCAGGGCCGGAGAAACGGGAATGAGGGCGTGTCCCAGGCTTTTGGCCAGCAGAAACCCCGTTCCGTCGCTTCCGGTTTCGGGATAGGACAGCCCCCCCGTGGTGAGCGCCACCCGTTTAGAAAAGATTTTTTCGCCGCCGCTTTCGAGCAGAAAGCCGTTCCTTTCCTTTTCTGCTCTTGTGATCCGGACGCCCGTTTCAAGGCGCACCGAAAGCCTTTCCGTTTCTTTCATAAGCGCTTCCAGCACCGTTTTACCGGAGTGCGTGGCGGGGAAGTATTTGCCCGTGTCTTCCAGAACCAGTTTCACTCCGATGGTTTCAAAAAATCGTATCGCGGCCCCGGGAGGGAAGGCTTCGAGGACGTGCTGGATGAAATGGGAGGGGCCTCCGTGGTAGTCGGAAGGGGATACTTTGACGTTCGTGACGTTACAGCGCGTGCCGCCCGACATGAGAATTTTAGTGCCGATTTTCCTCCGCCCGTCAACGAGGAGGATATTCCGTCCCTCACGGTTCGCCCGCCCAGCGGCGATGGCGGTCATAAGCCCCGCCGCTCCGGCGCCCACGATAACGAGATCAAAGCTTTTCATAAAAGGCCTCGGTGTCCCTAGACCCTCCTCCCCCTGTCAAGGGGGAGTTAGAGGGGGTTTGGGTTTTGTCTACAAACCAAAACCCTGCTCCAAACCCCCTCCGGCTCCCCCTTATCAGGGGGAGGGCCGGCTCTCCTAAATGATACACTTTTTTGTCGATGGTCCTTATTTTACCAGGTAGACTTGTTTCTTTACACAAGCTCGCATTTTTTATACAATTGCTCCCATTCGCATGCGAGAGGCTCTTCTTCGCTCTGTCCGCTTTCGCGGCAGAGCTTCGAAGCAACAAAAGGAGTGTTTAAGATGATAAAGTTTCTTAGTTTTGCAGTCACTCCCGCGGCGGCGGGCGCTCAAGGTCAGCAACCGGGGGCTTTTTTGCAGTTTTTGCCGCTTGTTTTTCTTTTTGTGGTGTTTTATTTTTTGCTCATCCGGCCTCAGCGGAAAAGGCAGAAGGAGCATGCCCAGATGCTGGCGAAGCTGGAGAAGAATCACGAGGTGATCACCTCCGGCGGGATTCACGGGACGATCGTGTCGGTCAATGAGAAGACGACCATCGTTCGGATCGCCGATAACGTGAAAGTGGAAGTTGAGAAGAGTTCGATATTGCAGTTGAAGAAATAGAAAGGCCTCCATGGTTCCCAGGAATTTGACGTGGCGGGTGCCGCTCATTGCGGTGGTGATGGCGGTTTGTTTGTATTATGCCATCCCCCCCTTTGACACGGATGGTTCGGGCCCCAAGCAGGGAAAGATCAAGCTTGGGCTTGACCTTTTGGGCGGGATGCACCTTGTTTTGCGGGTGGACACGTCCAAACTGACCGGCCAGTCGAAGGAAGATGCGCCGCTTCGGGCGATGGAGATCATCCGGAACCGCATTGACCAGTTCGGGGTGGCGGAGCCGACCATTCAAAGGCAGGGGCTTGACCGGATGGTCCTGCAGCTGCCCGGCATTACCGACCGCGAGCGCGCTCTTGAGCTTATCGGGAAAACGGCTCTTTTGGAATTTAAGCTCGTGTCGGACGACTCGGAGCTCTTCAAGCAGGCGGCGGCGGGGAGCGTTCCGGAAGGATACCGGCTTTACGACACGGAGGACGGGCAGAAGCTTCTTTTGGAGAACGAGACCCTTCTGACGGGCAAGCACATCGTGAATGCCGCGGTCAACTTTGAGGCTCAATTCAACGAGCCGGTGGTGACGCTTGAGTTTGACGGGGAAGGAGCGAAGGTCTTTTCCGATGTCACGGGCTCCAACGTCGGGAGAAGGCTTGCAATTGTTTTGGATGAGAAGGTTCAGTCGGCCCCCGTCATCAACGAAAGGATTCCTTCGGGCCAAGCCCAGATCACCGGCCGTTTTTCGATCGATGAAGCCAATGACCTGGCGATTGCCCTGCGCGCCGGCGCTTTGCCGGCTCCGATTTTGATTGAAGAAGAACGCTCGGTCGGCGCCAGCCTCGGAAAAGACTCGGTCGACCAGGGCATCCGCGCGGCCTTGGTGGGTTTTGCTTTGGTCGTCGCATTTATGGCGGTGTATTATTTGTTTGCGGGCGTTGTCGCCAATTTGGCCCTTTTTCTGAATATCCTCATCCTATTGGGGTTTCTGGCCTACTTCCGGGCGACGCTTACTTTGCCGGGCATCGCGGGCGTGGTGCTCACCATCGGTATGGCCGTCGATGCGAACGTGCTGATATTCGAAAGAATCCGGGAGGAGCTGGCTTTAAAAAAGCCCTTGAGCGGCGCTCTGGCGGCGGGTTACAAAAAGGCGTTCGTCACCATTTTGGACTCCAATCTTACCACGCTCATCACGGCGATTATTTTGTATTACATCGGAAGCGGGCCGGTGAGAGGATTTGCGCTGACCCTTGGGATCGGCATCGTGGCCAGCATGTTCACGGCCATTTTTGTCACCCGCGCCGTCTTCGATCTCCTTTTGGCGAAAGGGGGTCTCCAGAGTTTGCCCATGCTTCATTTTTTGAGAAGAACCCCCCGCATCAATTTTTTGAAGTACCGGAAACTTTGTTACGTGCTGTCGCTCCTTGTCGTCTTCGCGGGTCTTGCGGCTTTTGTGAAGCGGGGGCCGGGCATGTTCGGCGTGGATTTCCTGGGCGGCACTTTGCAGGAATACAGCTTTAAACGGGAGCTCTCCGTTGAGAAGATCCGTGAGTCGCTTGCGAAAATCGGTTACGGCACGGCGATCATCCAGCGCGTCGCGGGGAGCGGCCACGTGATTATCCGATCGCCGCTCGGATCGGAGAAAGCCGTTTCGGAAAAGATCAAGAGCGATTTTCCGGATAATCCTTACGAGGTGCTAAGGGTCGAGACGGTAGGCCCCATCGTCGGGAGGGAGCTCAAGCAAAAGGCGTTGTGGGCTTTCCTCGGTTCGCTTTTCGCGATCTGGGCTTATGTGGTGTGGCGGTTCGATTTCCGGTTTGCCTTTGGAGCGATCCTTTCGCTTTTGCATGACGGGCTTGTGACGGTCGGGTTTGTGGCTTTGACGGGACGCGAGCTTTCCATCACGGTCCTTGCGGCCGTTCTGACGATCTTGGGTTATTCCATCAACGACACCATCGTCATCTTTGACCGCATCCGGGAGAGACGCCGCGGAGGGATGAGAGAGACGTTCGAAGAAACCATCAATACGAGCGTGAACCAGACGCTTTCCCGGACGATTCTGACGTCCCTCACGGTGCTCATGGTCGTGGCGGCGCTCTATTTTTACGGCGGCGAAGTGATCAATGATTTTGCCTTCACGATGCTCGTGGGACTCATCAGCGGCACTTACTCCACCGTTTATATTGCGGCGCCCGTGCTTGTCGATTGGAAAGGATTCGGACACAAGCGCTCATGAAACGCTGGGTGGTGCACCCAAGCCTTCACGAAGCAGGTCTTCTCGCCTCAGAGTTTGGCCTTCATCCTCTTGTCGCTTCTCTTCTTTTACGCCGCGGATTTCAAGATCCCTTGAAGATTTCGCGGTTTCTTCGTCCTTCCGCGGAGTTCCTGAAAGACCCCCTTGGCGATCCGGAGATGGTTCGGGCGGCCGGACGGATTCGTCAGGCGATTTCCCGCCATGAGCCGATCCTGATCTATGGTGATTACGATGTGGACGGAATCACCGGAAGCGCCATTTTGTATCTCGTTTTAAAAAAGATGGGGGTTGAGGCGAAGGTCCATATTCCCGATCGATTCAAAGAGGGTTACGGGCTGAAGCAGGAGACGCTTGAGAGAATCGCCAAGGGGAGATGCTCGCTTGTCATCACCGTGGATAACGGCATTCGGGCGCTTGGGGAAGTGGATTTTTTGCGAGGAGCGGGGATAGACGCCATTGTCGTCGACCACCACGAACCGGCGGATAAGCTCCCCGAAGCGCTGGCGCTCGTCCGCGGCAAGGCGGGTGAGGAGGACGCGTGTTTGGCGGCTTGCGGGCTGGCGTTTAAACTCGGCTGGGCCCTTTTGGGAAATTTCAGGGACGTCCAGGAACATCTGGATTTGGTCGTTTTGGGAACGGTTGCCGACGTAGCCCCCGTGACCGGCGAGAATCGAGCTCTTTTGGCGGAAGGCCTGCCGGCTTTGATGAAAACCCGGAAAGCGGGGCTTCGGATGCTGATGGAAGCGGCATCCCTCGCGCACAGGGAAATATCCTACCGGGATGTCGCTTTTTACCTGGCGCCGCGGTTAAACGCGGCCGGCAGAATGGGGTCCGCGCTCGATGCTTTTAAGCTTTTGGTTACGGATAACCGGGAGGAAGCGAGGGATCTTGCCAGACGTCTTGAGGAGGCGAACCGCCTGCGTCAGCGGATGGAGGCGGCCGCCTTTCAAGAGGCGAAGGAACGGATCGAGAAGGACGAGGCTTACGGAAAAGCGTCCGTTCTCGTCGTGGAGAGCTCCGGTTGGCATGAGGGAGTCACCGGCATTCTGGCGGCGAGGCTTGTCGAACGTTTTCAGAAACCCGCGGTCGTCATCGCTTTGAACGGAGCAATAGGCAAAGGGTCGGGCCGCTCCACGGCGTCCCTTTCTCTTTTGAAATGCGTCTTGGAGTGCGAGGACCTTCTGGAAAGCGCGGGCGGGCACGCCAAGGCATGCGGTCTGACCATTCGGGAGGAAAATATTCCTCTCTTCAGGGAGCGGCTTGATCGATCGGTTCGAGGAACGTCGTCCGATCTTTTTTTAACGGTGGAGGCCGAGGGCGAAGTTTCTTTTTCGGATTTTCAGGGGAGTTTCCTTCAAGACCTTGGGAGGCTTGGTCCTTTCGGGCCGGGCAATCCCAGGCCTCTTTTTTTGACGCGTGGGGTGCGGTGTAAAAGCGGGTTTACCCGGAAAGGAAGGAATGCCTTCCAGTGCTGGGTGACGGATGGCGCAAGGCGCTTTACCTTTCAGGCCATTGGCTGGGAGAAAAGAAGACAAGGTTTAAAAAGGGCGAAGCTTGACCCTGATAAACTCCTGGATATTGTTCATCATCCCGTTTTGGGAAGGGAGGAGGGAGTGCCTTTTGTGGAGCTCCACGTCGAGGATTGGCGGGAGGTTTAAGACGAAGGGGCGGCTGCGGCTTCCTGGGGTTTCTTCCAGTTTCTTTTGGGGGCTTTCGGGACCTTTCCGGTTTTGAGGTATCGCGCGGAAACTTTGACCGTTTTGACGGTGCCGTTTTCGATGATTTTGACGGTTTGCAGATTGGGGTGAAAACGCCGGATGGTGATGCCGGTGGTTTTAAGACCGATGCCTCCGGATCTTTTGGCGATACCGCGCCTTGCGATTCGCCGCCCGCTCCGCGGCCTTTTACCCGTAAAATAACAGACTCTGGACATGTCTTCTTCCTTTCAAAGCGATCAATCTAACATGGTTTCGACGGAAAGCGCAAGGAAAATCATCACCTTAAGGACGCCTTTACGGTACTTGAAAGGCGTAGGGCCGGAGCGTTACCGGGTTCTCATGAAGCTCGGGCTTTATGTCTTGGCGGATGCTTTTTATTTTTTTCCGAGGCGGTATGAGGATCGGGCTCCCATCAAGACGGTTTCGGAGCTTGGGGACGGGGAGAAGCAGTGCGTCGAGGGAGTCGTCGCCGGCCTCGGCCTTATCCGAATCCGGAACGGCCGGTCTATTTTTCGCGTGGTTCTTTCCGATGGAAAAGGAGTCCTCTTTGCCTTGTGGTTTAACCAGCCGTATTTGGCGAAGGTCTTTATGCCCAAAAGCCGGGTGATTTTTTATGGAAAGGCCGAAAGGCAGGGAAGGCATCTCCAGATGGTCCACCCGGAGTATGAAATGGTTCCGGAAGGAGAGGGACCCAAAGAGAGAATCCATTCCGGAAGGATTGCGCCGATTTATCCGCTGACGCAGGAACTTCACCAAAAGAGCATCCGCCAGCTTCTCTTTCATATCGTTCGTGAGCAGAGCTTCCTTTTGGCCGATTTTTTGCCGGCGGGTCTTCGAAAGCGCCAAGGTTTGGCGGATACCTTGTTTGCCTTCCGGGAAATTCATTTTCCCGGCGATTTTTCACGTTTGGAGCGGGCTTATGAGCGGCTTGTCTTTGACGAGTTTTTCCTCATGCAGACGGCGGTTCAGATGAAAAAGAAGGAGATGGAAACGCGCAACGAAGCGCTTTCTCATAAAGGGGGGAAGGAAGAGATTGGAAGATGGATCGGGGGACTTGAATTTTCCTTGACGGCCGGCCAGCGTCAGGCCATTCAAGACATTCTTTCGGACATGAAGAGGGACCGCCCGATGAACCGGCTGGTCCAGGGGGACGTGGGAAGCGGCAAAACGGTGGTGGCGGCCGCCGCTCTTTTCTTTACCGCAGCGAACAGTTTTCAGGGGGCTCTCATGGCGCCTACGGAAGTTTTGGCCCAGCAGCATTATTTTAATTTGTGCGAGCTTCTCGAGCCTTTCGGTATCACCTGCGGTTATTTGGCCCAAAGCCTTTCTGAAGACAAGCGCGAGGAAGCGCTTCAGGGAATCGCCGAAGGCAGAATTCAAGTCGTGGTGGGGACCCACGCGCTGATCCAGGAGCGCGTGCGGTTTGCCCGGCTTGGTTTGGCGGTGGTGGATGAACAGCATAAATTTGGCGTCTTCCAGCGGGCGAATTTGAAGGAAAAAATGGCGGGATCCGCTCATTTCCTGCTCTTAACGGCCACCCCCATTCCGAGGACGCTCGCGATGACGTTGTACGGGGACCTTGACATTTCCACGATCGCGGAGCGTCCGAAGGATCGCAGGCCCGTTAGGACGTTTTGGGTGGGTGAGGACAGGCGGACGGAGGTTTACGCGCTTTTGGATAAACTCCTTGCGGAGGGCAGACAGGCTTATGTTCTCTGTCCGTTGGTCCAAGCGCAAAGCGCGGAGCGCAAAGCGCAGAGCGTAGAGGCCGAGGCATCTTTGAAAAGTGTTGCGGCCGTTCACCGTGAGTTGTCGGAGATATTCGCCCATCGAAAGGTGGGGATTCTTCACGGGCGGATGAAGGCGGATGAAAAGAAGAAGGTGATGCAGGATTTTAAAGAAAGGCGCATCGAGCTTTTGGTTTCCACCGTGGTGATCGAGGTGGGCATCGACGTGCCGAATGCGGTCATGATGATCGTGGAAAATGCGGAGAGGTTCGGGCTGGCACAGCTTCACCAGCTCCGCGGGCGCGTGGGAAGGGGTTCGGAGGAGTCTTTTTGCGTGCTTTTTTCGGAGTCGTCGAGTCCGGAGACGGTGGAGCGTTTAAGCGCATTCGAGGAAACGGAGAGCGGCTTTGAGATTGCGGAGAAAGACTTGGGGCTGAGGGGCGGGGGAGACATCCTCGGCGAGCGCCAGCATGGACTGCCGAAGCTGCGAATCGGGGATTTGGTGAAGGATATGGCGATTTTGGAAAGGGCGAAGGACGAGGCGAAGCGGGTGGTTGGGGAAGATCCGAAGCTTGGGCGTCCGGAGCATCGTTTGCTCAAACGAGCGCTCGTGGAGCGTTTTCAAGTGTCTTCGGAGAAGTTGACGGCGCTGGCTTAACGGAGAGTTTAAATCCCCCCTGCCCCCTTTAAAAAGAAAAGGGGGTTGCTTCTTCTCTTTAAGTAAAAGAACGCCTTTACCCCCTTTTTATTTAAAAGGGGGTAGGGGGGATTTGATCTGCGGCTTAGGATGACGGCTATGATTTGCTGGTCTATCTGATGAAAATTTTAACCGGTTCTCTGCGTGGGCGGGGCATTCTTTTTAAACCCAACCCTCACCTTCGGCCGACGGGCGATAAAGTGAGGAAGGCGATTTTTGATTTACTGCGGGGCGAAATAGAAGGGAAGAGGGTTTTGGATCTTTTTAGCGGCACGGGGGCGCTGGGTTTGGAGGCGCTTTCCAACGGGGCTTCGTGGGTGACTTTCGTCGAAGCTAACCGCGCGCAAGCCGTGAAGATCCGGCAGAATCTTGCAAAGCTTGGCGTGCCGGAGAAGGCATGGGTTTTACGGAAGGACGTTTTTGAGGCCATGGAATATTTATCAAGGAAAGGGGAGGCGTACGACGTGGTTTTTTTGGATCCTCCTTATGGCGGAGGTTTGGCAGGCCGGGTGCTCGAAGCTCTTTCTCAAGCTCCGTTTCTTGGACAGGGGGCCTTCGTTGTCTTGGAGTGCCACAAGAAAGAGCTTATTCAAAGCCCATCCGGCAGACTCAAAGCCATTCAAACGAAGGTGTATGGGGATACCCGGTTGGTGGTTTATCGGTGACGTAATGGGTCAGCGCTGGATAGGTTATACTTATTACTGAGGAAGAAATGGCTAAAAAAGGAGTAAAAGGAGCGTCGTGGGATTCGCAGGGAGCAAAAGAATCATCAGCGGGTTTGTGGCGTTGGCCTTTCTTTTCTTGGAAGGAGCGGCCTATGGAGCCCCGGAGGGGAGGGGCGTTTCCATTCCTTCCCCAAAACTCATCGAAAGGCTCCTCGAAGACCCCGCTTCTTTTCAAGCTCCCCTTGATTTTGTGACCTTGAAGGAAATCCACAAAGGTTCGAAAGACACCCTCATCATTCACATCCAGGACGCGCACACGAATTTCTCAGGCCAGCAGAATCTCGCCTCGGCTTTGGATGAGATGATGGCCAAATATGGCGCTTATTTGGTTTTTGTCGAAGGCGGATCAAGAGACGATACCCTGACTCCGATTAAAAAGATAGCGCCTCCTCAAGTTTGGAGGCGAGTCGCGAAAAATCATCTCCTTCAGGGGAAAATCTCCGGGGAGGAATATTTGAATCTTGTCTCGGATCATCCCATGAAGATACTCGGGATGGAGGACATCAAACTCTATTTCGAGAGCGTGGAGAACTACGCGAAGCTGGCGGCCAAGCGCGAGGCGATTTTGGAGTATTTGAAAAAGATAAAGCTTGTTCTTGAGAAGCTCAAGAGGAAGTGCTATCCGAAAGAAATTCTAAGTTACGAAGAGACGGTGAAGGGTCAAGGGTCAAGGGTGAAGGGGAATGCAGGGGAACGGGATTTTGAGGTTCAATTTCGAGAGCTTCTTCGTTTGGCATTGACCAGGAATTTTGAACTTCGTGAGTTTCCCAATCTTCAAAAGCTCCAAGCTCTCCAAGAGAAAGAAAAAAACATTAACTTTGATCTCGCCAATCTCGAACAGGAGGCTCTCCTTCAAGAACTCATCCGAAGAGGAGGGGATGAAAGGGAAATTAAAAAGAACTCCGAACGTCTTAAGACCTCCAGAAACAAAAAACTCGCTCTTTTTGGCTACTTCAAAAATACTTTAAATAGCTCCATTTTAAAGAATATAGCGCTATCCAACTATCCCAACCTTACCCTTTACTCCGATTACCTCAAAGAGTTTTCCGCCATTGACCTTGACCATCTGTTGGAAGAGATAGAAAAGCTGGAACACCAGGCTTATACCACAAGACTCAAGACGCACGACGCAAGACGGATTCGGGCCGTTGACCGGTTTTTAAACCTTCTGGATTCGGCGTACAACGTTCAGATGACCACGAAAGATTTCGAGCTTTTCATGGCGAATGAGAGGGATTTTGAGACGGTTTCGTATCTGGCTTTTATCAACCGGAGACTGGCGGAGCTCGGTTATTTTGAAGAATTGGTTCCTTATAAGAAGCTTTTGGAGGAGGGCGGGGAGGCCTTGAAG
>JACQQY010000119.1 GCA_016206825.1 Candidatus Omnitrophota bacterium | reverse complement strand
GGCCTGGACGTGCCGCATGGTTGTTTGCGTGCGGGTGGATTTCGTAGGGGCGAATAATTATTCGCCCCTACATCGGTTTGGTTTTTAATCACCAAAATCCCGTGAACATGATTCGGCATAACAACGTAAATATCAACCGCGACATCCGGGTAATGTTCGGGTATTTTCTGCCAACACAATTCCGCCATTTTGCCTGCATCATTCACAACCATCTTACCGCTGTGAATATTCCCAAATAAAAATTCCCTGTTACCGGTGCAAACCGTCACAAAATACGCGCCCGCCCGTGAATAATCGTATCCGCGCAGGCGGACGGAACGGCGGTGGTGACGATTCATGATAATCCCACCCTGACCTTTCCTGACGTAGGGGCGAATAATTATTCGCCCCTACGGCGATTCCGTACATATGATTTGACATAAAAACACGAACATCTATTGTAAATTTACCAAAATCTCCCCCGACATCAGCTTCGGCAAAAGGGAGTCACGTATGTTGCTAAGGTTCATCGTTTCTCTAGTGTTCGTCAGAATTCTATCCATTAAGGGCATCACCATCTCATGGTAAGTCCTCATTGTTAGAATGTCCGGCACAAGAACTCGAATACGTGCGAAGTCGCCTGTGTTGAGATTTACAGTAGCAGTGCCTCCAAGCCCCATAGTTTTAATCGTTTCGCTCTTATCCTGCATGGTGTAATACATGAAAAAGGGGCTCATGTCTTGATTTGGCACTATGCTGTTAATTTGCTGATTGGTATGGCTGATATTACTCGTCATTGAAACCAAGCCGGGTGTGGCTATGCAACTCACGCAAATAGCGAGCGCTGGCAATTCCTTGCCTTTTTGTACTAACGCTCCTTAGATAATTTCCGTTCAGTCCTAATAACAAAAGTTTGACCTCGCATATCAGGAATCGTAACAAAGAAAATATCCTCTCCATAATTTGCCTTGTCAGCAGTAGGTGGTGTTTTCCCACAAACGATTCGACCACAATCGGATAATTCTTTGACATCCCAACCTTGCGGGATTTCTCCCAGTTCCGACTTCACCATCTTCCCGCCAGATAATTTGTAAGGTTTTCCTTTTTCGTTGGGAAATTCAAAATCCACAAACCACCGCTTGAAGATCGACTGGGCGATGGATTCGAGGGTTTTGTTCATCCGGTGATTCAGCTCGATTTTTTCGTCCAGATCGGAAAGGATTTTGGCGATGGCGCGTTGATCCTCTGGTGGAGGACACGACACAGAAGATTTCTCTATCACATCCGGGTTAAATGATGGGTATGTCGAGGTGTGGGCATCAGCTATGGCGCTTAGATAGTTGGTGTATTTGTCTGTTGCCAGGTAGTAGTACAGAAATCGAGCGTCGATGCTTTTTGCGGTTATGACAGCGAAGCCGGTCGAGGCAATGGTATTCGGGTGGGCGTGATCAATAAACGCAAAGTGCTTTAAATTGGGTCTCACAGTCGATATCAGAATGTCTTTATCTCGTACAATACGCCGAGCCCGACTGGGGGCTTCGTTCAGTTTAAGTTGTTGTCGGTTTATGATCCTGCCTCTATCCACCGAGGCCACATCGAGGTAATCAATATTTTTATGCGCATACTTCTTTGAAATAGCCATTTCGTTTATCGACGCTACATCACTGACATGCATGTTTTTCCATCCTTCAGGAATGTTGGCCCCATCGCAGCGCGCTCGAGATAATGAGTCTGAGAGGCTTGTCACCACTTGGTTTTCGATCATTTCCTACCGTCTGTTTCCGAATATCACAACAGCATTTTCCGTGTTTTTTGCGTCGGGTTCGGCGTTATCATATTCGCCGTTCCAGTCAGGAGCATCCTGATCTTTGACAACGGTCTTTTCTTCCACGAGGACAACATCGTCGTACCCGTCTTCGTAGCCACGCACCAGAACCTTCGTGTCGGTGGGGAAGGTTTTAAGTTTTTCGATCAAATCTTTGATCTTCATTTCTTTCTCCTCGATTTTTTTCGAATACGACCGGAATCCTTGCCCAGTTCTTTTTCGATTTGTTCGATCGTCGGAAGACTGAACTTTAATTCTTTGGGCAAGCTTCGTGTAATTTTTGTCTGCCACTGGGCGACGCCCATGGGCTTCTTAATATCGCTTAAGGCGTACTCGGCAATGAGTTTGTCTTTTCTTCTGACAAGCAACAAGCCGATGGTGGGTTTATCATCGGGATGACGCATGACATCGTCCACGACGCTTAAATACATATTCATTTTGCCGACATGCTCCGGCATAAAGTCGCCGATTTTAAGTTCAACAATCACAAAACAACGCAAATTGAGGTGATAAAACAACAAATCAAGGTAATAATCCCGGTCGCCGAGCTCCAAATGGACCTGTCTACCGACGAAGGCAAAACCCTGCCCAAGTTCCAATAAAAATTGCTGGATATGGTCAACCAATGCCTGTTCAACTTCCTTTTCCCGACGAGTATCGGCGGTGCCCAAAAAATCAAAAAGATATGGGTCTTTAAAAACCTGCCGGGCCATGTCTGAATCAGGAGGCGGTAAGGACAGCCTGAAATTATTGATCGATTTGCCTTCCCGCCGATGCGCTTGGGTTTCTATTTGCGCGGACAGAATGGTTTGTGACCACCCATTTTTTATCGTTTGCGCGGCATACCAGAACCGTTCTTCAGGCTTTTCCAATTTATCCAGCAAAACGATATTGCTGCGCCACGGTATTTGTGCAACGACCCGTTGCACAATTGCCTTTTTCGGCCATGCTTCCGAGAAGGCCCGCATATACTTGAGATTCCTCGGGGAAAAACCCTGCATGTCCGGAAACTCTTTTTTCAGGTCACGCGACAAACGGTCGATGACCTTGGCTCCCCAGCCTTCATCTTTCTGCTTCTTCAAAATACCCTGGCCGATATCCCAATACAGATTCACTAACGCGGCGTTACTGGCAATAACGATGCGCAACCGCTCGTTCTTGATCTTTTGCTTGAGTTCCGCCAAGAATGATTGATAGCCTTTGGACAAACCTCCAACATGCGAAGCAACAGGAAAAATAACTCCGGCTTTCCGCCTGCCCAGCGATGATCTTTGATCGTTCTTTTTAGACTTCATAACCGATTCCTTCGAGATTCTTTTTGATTTCCGATTCCAACTCATGCGATTTTTTGAATTGACCCGCGAGGTCCGAGGTCAGTCGCTTCATCTTTTCGTCGAATATCTCGCCGTCTTCTTCCTGAACTTCCGTGCCGACGTAGCGGCCGGGGGTTAAAATATGGCCGTGCTTTCTGACTTCATCAAGCGTGGCCGCTTTAGAGAATCCCGGGGTGTCCGAGTATTTTTTGCCTTTGCCTTTGGATGAACTTGGCGTCTCGCCGCGCCAGGCGTGATAGGCGCCCGCAATTTTGGCGATATCGTCGTCCGTCAGGTCCCGGTGACGGCGGTCGATCATCGATCCCATATTGCGGGCATCAATGAAGAGAATCTGGCCGCGACGGTCGCGGAACTTGTGGTTTTTCTTGTCGCGGGCGACAAACCAGAGGCAGACCGGGATCATCGTGTTGTAAAAAAGCTGGGAGGGAAGCGCGATGACGCAGTCCACAATGTCCGCTTCGACGATATTCTTCCGGATTTCTCCTTCGCCGGACGTATTTGAAGACATGGAGCCGTTGGCCATCACAAAACCGGCCGTGCCGGTGGGTGAAAGGTGGTGAATGAAATGCTGGATCCAAGCGTAGTTGGCGTTGCCGACCGGCGGAGTGCCATATTTCCAGCGCGAGTCTTCCCGTAACATCTCGCCCTTCCAGTCGCTGTCGTTAAATGGGGGGTTGGCGATCACAAAATCGGCCTTGAGATCTTTGTGGGCGTCGTTTAAGAAACTGCCCTCGTTGTTCCAGGCGATATTGGCGTCGATCCCGCGGATGGCCAGGTTCATCTTACAAAGACGCCACGTCGTTTGGTTGGATTCTTGTCCGTATACGGCAATGTCCCCGATCCGGCCGCCTCGAGCCTCAACAAACTTTTCGCTTTGAACGAACATGCCGCCGGATCCACAACAGGGGTCGAACACCCTGCCCTTATAGGGTTCGAGCATTTCGACCAGCAGTTTCACAATGCATCGTGCCGTGTAAAACTGGCCTCCTTTTTTACCTTCGGCGTCGGCAAACTGGCCAAGGAAATATTCATACACGCGGCCCAAAATATCTTTGCTCCTGTTTTCCTTGTCGCCCAAACCGATGGTACCGACGAGATCGATCAGCTCTCCCAGGCGCTGTTTATCCAAAGCCGGGCGGGCGTAATTCTTGGGCAAAACGCCTTTAAGAATGGCGTTGCCCTTTTCGATCTCATCCATCGCGTCATCAATGAGCTTTCCGATGGTCGGCTGTTTGGCGTTTTTTTGGAGATGATCCCAGCGGGCTTTCTTCGGGACATGGAAAATATTCTCGGCTTTGTATTCGTCCGCATCTTCAGGATCCGCGCCCTTCGTGCGGGAGAGCTTGTCATAAAGCTCACGAAAAGCGTCCGAAATATATTTCAAAAAGATGAGCCCCAGGACAACGTGCTTGTACTCGGCGGCATCCATGTTGTTGCGGAGCTTGTCCGCGGCCTGCCAGAGCTTTCTTTCAAAACTCAAATCACCGTTTCCGTTTTTTGTTTTCGCCATTTTCATCCCACCACTTCCCCATGCCCGCCCTTGTCGAGCCTTGTGGGACTGAGTCCGGTATACTTCCCGCGCAAAATCTGTCCGCCTTTTCGTTCATGATCATTTCTTCAACGACACTAAAAGAATATCTTTTCTTTTTTGGCATATTACAACGCCGTCCAAGGAACAGCATAAATATTGGACGCCACCGGATAGGCCTTGCGTCCGTCGTAAACAACAATGCCTTTTGATGCTTCTGAATGAGATTTAAGAAACTCTCTCATTTGTCGCGTGTCACCGAACGTGATTTCCTCGGAGGACTTCACCTCTATTGCCACAACTTTGCTGGCCAGACGAACGACAAAGTCCACTTCCACTTCCCCGGCTTTTGGTTTCCAATAAAATATCTCGGGTGCCATCAACTGTAACGAAGCCCAAGATAAAATCTGCTGTAGGATAAAATTTTCCAGGTACCGTCCCTTGATGTTAGGCTTCTTCAAATCATCCGCTCGATGAATACCGGCCAAGAAACACGCCGATCCCGAATCAAACCAGAAGTATTTTGATTGTTTGTATGCTCTCTCGCTCTTAACGGCGTATCCTTTTATTTCGTACAAAAGATGAGTATCTTTTAATAAGCTCATGTATCGGCTAACATTGGTTCTGGTTTCGCCGCAAACTTTTGACAGCTCTTCCTGCACGGATTCCCACCCTGTTGCCTTGGCGAGCGCTTCCATCAAGCGGCGAAAATTCTGCGGATGTCTGATTTTGACCAAGTCCTGAATGTCCCGCCGGATATAGGTGTCGACATAGCTGCTGAGACGCTCCAGCGCAACTCTTTCGTTGGAAGCGAGAACCACCCCCGGCAGAGAGCCTCTCCATATGGATTGAGATGCGTCGGCGCTCGATTTTGTAACTGAACCGCCGAATTCTCGGCCGTTCCAAATCTCATCAAAAAAGCCCCGTGCGGACAGCCCTTGCATTTCTCTAAACCCGAACCCCGTTAAATGCAAATACTTTGCCCGCCCGGCCAGCGTTTCGCGCGGTGCTTCACGCAAGGATATATTCCCGGAACCGGAAAGAATAAAATTTCTCTTACGTTCGGACTTATCAACAAGATATTTGACCGTGACGAGAAGCTTGGGGCATCGCTGGACTTCATCAATGATCGTCGGTTTATCTTCCCATAACAATCCCTTGGGGTCCTCCTCCGCTTGCTCAAGCGCGTCGGAATCATCCAGCGTGATATAACGCCATTTCTTTAAAAATTCTGCGTGCTCAAGAAGCGTGCTCTTACCCACCTGCCGCGGGCCCGTTAAAACAACTACCGGATGCGACTCGAACGCCTCTGCAAGTCTTGTTTCCATCCATCGTGGAATATATTTCATATTTGCTCCTTCTGGATGCACAAGTATACCACAAAATTATGCACAAAACTTCAGAATATTATGCACAAATCGACATAATAATTTGCACGGACAAAGGAAGCCAGGGAGAGGATATCACGGAGGATGATCGAGGAGACAGAATCTTTGAGGTTGCATTTTGCAACCTCAAAAAAAGGCCGTGGCGGACGTCGTTATCTGCCCTATGCTTTTACCCAAGAAGGCGTCGCCATGCTTTCGGGGGTGTTAAATAGCCCTCGCGCCGTTCAAGCTAATATCCTCATAATGAGGGCTTTCATCAAGCTCCGCGAAATGGTCGCTGCTAATGAGCTTATCCGTAAAAAGATAGAAGAGCTTGAAAGAAAATACGAGAGGCACGACAAGCAGTTTAAGGTGATTTTTGAAGCGCTCCGTGAGTTGCTGGAACCGCCGAACACCCCAAAGAAAAAACCGATCGGCTTTCACGTTAAATACTAAAAAAGGGCGGTGGACCTGAGCGGGCTCGAACCGCTGACCTTCTCGTTGCGAACGAGACGCTCTACCAACTGAGCTACAGGCCCAAAAATTGCCTCGCAATTTTTGGTCCGCCGCGCCTTTTGGCGGACCCAAACCACCCCAAACACCGCAACTTTCTCAATCTGCCGAAACCCTTAACGAATCGAACCCGACACCACAGGGTATCCCCTCTCCTCCCAAACCTCTATCCCCTCTTTCATGGCCTTGACGTTCGTAAACCCCAGCTCTTTTAACTTAAGCACGAGAACCGTCGACGCCTGGCAGTCACGGCCGCAGTAAGTCACAATGGCCGTATCCTTCGGATACTGCCGCATCGCCTGCGCCAATTCCCGGTCGGCATCCGGCTGCGAAGAAAGGATGCCCGCCTTGAAAAGCTCGGCATCCCGATAATAGTCGATGGATAACGGAAGAACGGCCCCTTCGATATGAGCAATTTCATAAGGCTTCCGCCCGCGGGCATCGAACAACAAGAGCGCCGTTCCTTTCCGCTGCAAGGCCCTCAGCTCCTCCGCCGACAGGATCTCTCCCTGACGCAGGGCGCGAGGGCGCATTTTCTTGAGCCTCTCACTTTCCGGCGCCTCAGAAGCGGCTTGGCCGTCGGAAAAGGAGAAGCGAGGCAAAAACCAAAAGCTGATGGACAACGAGAGGAAAAGAGAAAGAAACCCTTTTGAAAAATTTCTCGAGCTCATTCCAAAACCTCGGAAATCCAAGACAAATAAGCTTTGGAGCCCTTAAGAACGGGAAGGGCGATGATCTCCGGAACCTTATAGGGATGATGTCTCAAAAGGAACTTCTCGACCGTTTGATAATGATCCCGATCTGTCTTGATCAAAAGAAGGACTTCCTTCGCCTTCTCCAAGCCCCCGTTCCACTCATAGTACGAGACCCAACCCTCTTTTAAGGACACGCAGGCCGCCAGCTTCCGCTTCACGAGCCGCGCGGCCAAAGATCGCCCGAGCGCCGCGGTGGGAGCCGTCGTCAAGATGAGGAGCGCCCCTCTCCCTCCGGAGGGCCTTCGACGAAAAGACATCAGAAACGCAGGGTCACCTTATAATCGTTTCCCAAATCCTCCAAGACCACGTGCCCCTCACGAGCCAGCCACCCCAAACTCATGAGCGCGACGTTCCGATTGTTATCGATCCCGGCCACCAGCTCCTTAAGCGTGCACGTTTTGTGCTGATCCAAATAATGCCAAATGTCCCCCGCCACGATCCCTATTTCCGTAATCATCTGCCCCCCCTATGTTAAAAACAAGCCAAACCCTTCTCCCCCTGTCAAGGGGGAGTTAGAGGGGGTTTGGACTTTGTATACAAACCCTGCCCCAAACCCCCTCCGGCTCCCCCTTATCAGGGGGAGGGATGTCTCCTTTATAGCAACCGATCCTCCGGTTCCTTTTTATTATAACTCTTACACCGTGGACACTGCGAGATTTCATGATGGGTCGAATCCACATAAGTGTAAGCGCAAATACTGCACTCCCAAACGTCGGCCTCTTCCCGAACGAACTTCGGCAGCGCCGCCACCCTCTCGAAAAAGATCCACAACACAAACACCACCAAGAGAGACGACATCACGTAAAGAAAAACCAAGGTGGAAACATCGAGATGAAACATAATCTATTTTTTCTGAAACCGAAACCTCGCCTTCCCCTTTTGACTCAAAGGAGGCCCCCACTTCAACGGAGAAAAACGCCACTGTTTCAGGTAATGAACCCAAAGCCAATCGATCTCGGAGCTTCCGCTTGACAACAGCGTCTCCACTTCCACGACCGAACCTTCCGGATCGACGGTAAACTGAAGCTCCACCTCCCGATACGCCAAAGAGGGATCGACCCCCGGAGGAACCTGGGGCTCCGAAGGACGGTTTAAAACCGGCCGCTTCCTCACCTCGCCTTCTATCCGATGGATCTCCTCGCGGTATCCCAAGCGAAGCTTCGAGGAGAGCTCTTCTTCCGGCGTCACCTTGTCCCCGCCCACCAGCGTCCGCAAAGAATCCAAAAACCTTTCCCTAAACGGAACGCTCACCACGCCGCCAGGAGCATAACGCTCCATGGTTTTGACCTCGGGTTCCAGAGAAGGCGTAAAATCCGACCAGCGGCGGTAAAAAGTCTCGGAAAGCTGGGGTTTGTTTTCAACCAGCGTCCGGAAGAAGGCGTCATCCAAAACGGGCCCGAGAGAAACGATCCTGGGCCTTTCTTTCGCCGCGCGGCCCGCCGGCCCCACGACGATCTTCACCGAAAAAAACCAAAAAAGATGCCATAAAATCGATATCCCCACCGCCGCCGCGAAAGACCTGTCCCAAAACGACCACGCCTGATAGTCTTTCACCATCACCCCGCTTCCCCCGCCTTTTGATTCGTCGCGATGTTGATCTGCGGAATGCCGAGTTCCCGGCAAAGATCCCAAATCTCGACGACCCGCCCGAGCGACGCCTGCGTGTCCGCCTTGAGAAGAAGCGCCTTCTTCTCGCGGGCGGCGGCCTTCAGCTTCGACACGAGATCGCTTACGGTGATCGGCCGGTCGTTCCAATACAAAAGGTCCTGCCCCGTAACCGTGATGATGATGTTTTCGCTCCCGATCACCTCGCTCGTGATGGCCTTCGGCAAGCTCACTTTAATCCCCGGCTGGAAAATAAAATTGGAGGTCAGCATGAAAAAAATGAGCAGGAGAAACACCACGTCGATGAGCGGCGCGATGTCAAGCTGCCCTTTTCGGATTTCCGTCCGCCGCTTTAACCGGTCAAACCTCATGATCTTCCCGCTTCTCCCCTAAAATGTTCAACAGATCCGTCGCGCTTCTTTCCATGTCCAAAACAAATCCGTCCACCCGGCTCACCAAATAATTGTAAGCCACGAACGTGGGGATCGCGACGCAAAGACCGAAGACCGTCGTCAAAAGCGCCTCCCAAATGCCGCCGGCGAGGTCTCCCGGATTCACGAGATTCACGCTCGAGGCTTTGCTCTCGATGATTTGAAAAGCCGCCACCATTCCCGTCACCGTCCCCAAAAGCCCGAGAAGCGGCGCGATGTGAGCGACGGTCGCCAAAACGGGAAGGTTCCTCTCAAGATGCGGCACCTCGTGGATGCTCGCGTCCTCGATGGCCTCCCGGATCTCCGGATGCGGCCGGTCGTGCTTCAAAATTCCCGCCTTCACGATGCGCGCGATGGGTCCCCCCGTTTTGTCGCACAGCTCGAGCGCCTCCATGATTTTGTTGCGCTTCAAGAGCTTCGAAATCTGCTCCATGAAGCCCTTGGTGTCGATCTGGGCCCGCCTCAACTGAATGAGCCTTTCGATCACGATCGCAAACGCTATCACCGAGCACAAAAGAATCGGCCACATGATGGGCCCGCCTTTTTGCATCATCTCCCACATCGCTAAACCCTCGCTTTCTTTTCCATCTTCCCCTGCATTTCGAAAACTTCCGCCAATTGGAATCGAATCTCGCGCGCCGCTTCCCCTTGCGCGTCTTTCAACGCCTCTCCGAAGTAAAAAGCCGCTTCCCTTAAATGGCCCTGGGCCTTCAAAATCTCCGCCAATCTTTTCCGGGCCAGGGTGCGATACGCGGCATCGCCGGAAGAATCGATGACCCGCAGCAGCTCCTGCCGCGCCTCGTCCGACTTCCCTTGCGCAACCAGGAACTCGGCCGTCTTGATCAGCCCCTTCGCCGCCCACTCGCTGTGAGGAAACTCCGCCGCCAGCGCGCGGATCTCCCTGACGCCGGCCCATAAGTCCCCCTCCCTCTCGTACGCCAAGGCGACCGCAAACCGGGCGTCATCCGAAAGAGAGTGAGCGGGGAACTGGGCGGGTATCTTCAAAAAGTATTCCCGCGCCTTGGCGTACTGGCCGCGCTCGAAGGCGACCTCCCCCAAACCGTACAAGACGTTCACGGCCATGTCGCTCTTCGGATACTTCTTCAAATAATCTTCGAACTCCTGCAGGCCCTCTTTCTCCTTACGCATCTGGAAATAGCAAATCCCCAGTTGGTATTTGGCGAGCCGTCCGATTTCCGTGTTTTGAAAACGCGCGTGGATATCCCGAAAAACCGAAAGCGCCTTGTCGTACCGGCCCAAATGGAAATGACAGCTTGCCGTTTGATAGTAGGCCTTTTCCTTGAGGGGGCTCTCCGGGAAAGCGTCGATGAGCTTCTTGAATTGGCCCAGCGCTTCCTCATAGCTTCGCTTCTGCATCAGGGTGCCGCCCAGGCGGTACAGGGCCTCGGCCCGGAAGCGGCTCTGCGGGAAATTCACGAGAAGGCTTTGGAAGCTCAAAACGGCCGCATCCAAGCGCCCCAAACGCAAAAGCGTCGTTCCGAGCTGGTACTGGGCGTAGTCGGTATAAATGTTCTTCGGATAATCCCTCAATACCCTGTCGTACTCTTCGAGGGCGGGGTCAAATTCGCCCTTCTCCAAATACGTGTCGCCGATCCGGCAGACGGCGCTCGCTCTCAAAATCTCATTTTGGCTTTCTTCGGCCACGGCCTTAAAATGCTCGATGGCCCTGTCGCCCTTTCCCAAGGCCACGTAGGCCCATCCCAGGTTGTAATGCGCGTCATCGGTAAGGTCGCTTGACGGAAACCGGCGTCCCATTTCCTCATAAAGCTCCGCCGCTTCGCCGTACCGCCCCAAGTTATAAAACGTCTCCGCCTTCCAAAAATAAACGTCGTCGAGGATCTCCGACTGTGGAAAATTTTTGATGATCTCGTCGTAAACCTCCATCGCCTCTCGAAAGCGGCCGAGCTTCCCCAAGGCCCGCGCCTTCCCGAACCAAAAGGAATCCTCGATGGAAATCCCGCGGCTCTCCTCGCCCAGCGGCGTAAAGCTCTGCAGGCTTTCCGCATATTTTCCCAGTTGGAAATAACTCCAGCCGATCCCATGAAGCACCCAGGCGCGGATCTCGCCCTTTAAGCCGTCGTCCAGGCTCTTTTTAAACCATTCCAAAGCAGTCTCATACCGGCCCAAGTTATAAAAACTCTCTCCCAGGAGATAAGAGGCGTTCGAGGCCTTGGAATGACGGGGGTAAGCGCCGATAAACCGGGAAAGAACGTCCGCCGCCGCCTCGTACTTTCGAAGCTCATAACGGCACTGCCCTATTTTATACTGGGATTCGGCCGCTAAAGGATGCTCCGGAAAATTCCGAATGACCGATTGAAACTCTTCCATCGCCCGGTCATAATCCTTGAGCTCATAGAAGGACCACGCGCGGGAATACCGGGAATAAACCAGAAAACGCGAAGCGGGATACTGTTCGATGACCCGCGAGTAAAATTCAACCGCCTCCGGATAATGCTTCGATTTGAAATGCGTCTCCGCCGTCCAATAAAGAGCGCGCTCCAAAAAGGAACCGCTCCCCCGGGAAACCGTTTCCTGAAATACCTCCAGCGCCTTCGGAAAATCGCCCAAATAAAAGTAAGACTGCCCCAGCAAAAACCGCACCTCTTCCCCTTGAGAAGATTCCGGATAATCCCTCAAAAACTGCAAAGACCCCTCTTTCGCCGTCTCAAAAGCCCCATCCCCAAAGGCCTGCCGGATGGAGAGAAACCCGCTCTCCTCCTGCGGAGAAGACGCCGCCAGGACCCTGGAGAAGCAAACCCCCGCGGCGACAAAAAGTGACAACAGCCAGAAGCTTTTCTTCATCGTAAAATGCTCTTCAAAAACTGCCCCGTGTACGACCGGGGGTTTGCCGCCACTTCCTCCGGCGGGCCGCAGGCCACCAGCTCCCCTCCCCGGTCGCCCCCTTCGGGACCAAGATCAATAATATAATCCGCCGACTTGATGACATCAAGATTATGTTCGATCACCAAAACCGTGTTCCCCTGATCCACCAGCGTCTGCAAAACCTTGAGCAGGCGGTCGATGTCGGCAAAATGAAGTCCCGTCGTGGGCTCATCCAAAAGATAAAGGGTGCGCCCCGTCGCCCTTTTCGAAAGCTCCGCCGCCAATTTCACCCGCTGGGCCTCCCCTCCTGACAACGTCGTCGCCGGCTGGCCCAATTCGATATAATTCAACCCCACGTCGTTCAGCGTCTGAAGCTTGGACCGGATGGGCGGCACGTTTTCAAAAAGACCGAGCGCCTCCTCCACGTTCATCGCGAGAACCTCCGCGATGGATTTTCCTTTGTACGGCACTTCGAGCGTCTGTTCGTTAAACCGTTTTCCTTTGCACACCTCGCAAGTGACGTAAACGTCCGGCAGGAAATGCATCTCGATGGTTTTGACCCCATCCCCCTCGCAGGCCTCACAGCGGCCGCCTTTCACGTTAAAACTGAACCGCCCGGGGCGGTAACCCCTCACCCGCGCTTCGGGGAGCTTCGCGAAAAGATCGCGGATGGGTCCGAAAAGCCCGGTGTAAGTGGCCGGGTTGGAGCGCGGCGTGCGTCCGATGGGAGATTGATCGATTTCAATCACCTTGTCGATCGCATCCGTCCCCACGAGGGCGTCATGCTTTCCCGGTTGGATCCTCGAACGGTAAAGACGCCGTGAAAGCCCTTTGAACAAAATTTCATCCACCAGGGTGCTCTTGCCGGAACCCGACACCCCCGTCACGCACACGAAAACTCCGAGGGGAATCTCGACCGTGATGCTCTTGAGATTGTGCTCCCGCGCTTTTTTGATCACGATCCTCCTGCGCCTCCTCAAGTCTCTCCGTTTCTCCGGGACTTTGATCATGACCTCCCCGCAAAGGTACCTGCCGGTAAGGGACTCGGGGCTCCGCATCACTTCCTCCGGCGCGCCGCAGGCCACGATCCTTCCGCCGTGCTTGCCGGCGCCCGGCCCTAAATCCACCAGAAAATCCGCGCGCCGCATCGTCGCCTCATCGTGCTCGACCACGATCAACGTATTTCCCAGATCACGAAGCGCGATCAAAGCGTCCAAAAGCTTTTGGTTATCCCGCTGGTGGAGTCCGATCGACGGTTCATCCAGAACGTAAAGCACCCCCATGAGTCCCGAACCGATCTGCGTCGCGAGCCGGATCCTCTGGGCCTCCCCTCCGGAAAGCGTACTGCTCACCCGGTCGAGCGTCAAATACCCCAGCCCTACGTTCCTCATGAAGCTCAAGCGCGCCTGGACTTCCTTGAAAATCTGATGCGAAATGGCCTCTTCCTTTTCGGTTCGTTTCAAACGATGAAAAAAATCCGCCGCCTGCTCGATGGAAAAAGCCGTCACCTCCATGATGTCCCTGTCCCCCACCTTCACCGCGAGCGCCTCCGGTTTCAGACGCCTGCCCCGGCAGTTCCGGCAGGGCTTCACGCTCATGAATTTGTTGATCTCTTCCTTCATGTATTCGGATTCCGTTTCCTTAAAACGCCTTTCCAAATTGGGAATGACCCCTTCAAACCAGCCGCCCTCGCCTTGATCCCCGTAAAAGATGATATCCCGGTGTTCCCCGCTCAGACGTTCGAACGGCTCATCCAGACTGAATCCGTGCTCCTGAGACAACATCCGCAGCAGGCGGCTGAAATAAATCGCGATGGACTTCCCGCCGCGCCTCCACGCCGTCACCGCGCCTCCACGGATCGACCGCGATTTGTCCGGGACCACCGAATCCGGATCGATCTCCAGGCAATTCCCCAGGCCGTCACAACCGGGACACGCCCCATAAGGGCTGTTGAACGAAAAAAGCCGCGGCTCAAGGGGCTGGAAGCTGATCTTGCAGTGGACGCAGGCATGGAGCTCCGAAAACATAAGCTCCTTCGGCTTCTGGAGCTCAAACACGACTTTCACGGTTCCCTTGCCCGCCTTCAAGGCGGCCTCCACGGAATCCGTCAAGCGCCTCTTCACCCCCTCCTTCAAAATCAACCGGTCCACCACCACGTCGATGACGTGCTTTTTTTTCTTATCCAGCCGTATCTTCTCCGAAAGCTCATAAGCCGCCCCGTCCACGCGCACGCGGACAAACCCCTCCTTCTGAACGTCCCTGAAAATCTTCTGATACTCCCCCTTCCTTCCTTCCACCAAGGGCGCCAGGATTTGAATCTTCGTGTCCGAAGGAGCCTCCAAAACTTGATCCACGATTTCCTGAGCGCTCTGCCGGGTGATCCGGCGGCCGCACCGGTGACAATGGGGAATCCCTATTTTGGCGAAAAGAAGCCTCAGATAATCGTAGATTTCGGTCGTCGTGCCGACGGTCGAACGGGGATTGCCTCCCGCCATGCGCTGTTCGATGCTGATCGCGGGCGACAAGCCCTCGATGTACTCGACGTTGGGTTTTTGCATCTGGCCCAAAAACTGCCGCGCGTAGGCAGACAGGCTCTCCACGTAACGGCGCTGGCCTTCCGCGTAAATCGTGTCAAACGCCAGCGACGACTTCCCCGACCCGCTCAATCCCGTAAACACCACCAGGGCATTCCTGGGAATCCTGAGATCGATCCCCTGCAAGTTATGCTCCCGAGCGTTTTTGATGAAGATGCTGTCTTTTTCCAATTTCAACAACCTTCCTCCCCCTGTCAAGGGGGAGTTAGAGGGGGTTTGGACTTTGGTCTACAAACCTTCGCTCAAAATCCCAGGCTCCAAACCCCCTCCGGCTCCCCCTTATCAGGGGGAGGGACGGCTCCCCCGAATGATACGCTTTCTTATCGATGACCCCCACTCTCCTTTTTCAATATCTCCGGAATCGGCCTCGTATCGATCCGGATCCCTCCGTCATGCTCGATCACAAGCGTATAAATCGTCCCCGGCACGAACACGGACCCCGGCGCCTCCACCTGAGCGTTTTTGATGCCGACCTGTTTTCTCGCTTCCGGATCCAACGCATACCTCCAAAACTTCCGCCAAATCTCTCTTTCAAAATAATTGGGAGGTTCGCCGACCCGGTAGCCTTCCGGAACGACCGCCGGCGGAGGCGTTCCCCTCTTCTGAAATTCATGGTAAACCGGCGTGATCACGAATTCCTGGGTGTTTTTCCCATCCAGCACAAACGCCTTGAGAAAGAGGTAAAGGCTCTTTCCCTTCATCCGGTGGCCCTGCTCCACGTACCGGTCGTCAAAACGAACCACGAGCGTTTGAAACTGGATCAAATGGCCGTCAAAGGTGAAATACTTGGGCTTAAGCGGCTTTCCGTGGACGTCGTATTCCAGAAATTTGATCGTCGTCGTGTACCGGCGGGTGAATTCATCGACCTTCGACTCGACGACGAGAACCTCCGCGATGCGGGACTCCGCCTTGAGGCTGCGGATGATTTTCTTAAAGGTTAAAAACTCATTGAAAAATTTAAAGCCGGCGATGAAGACCAGCAAAACCACCGCCAAAGCCAAAATCTTCCGAAGCGCCTTGAAAACATTCCCACACATCACGTCCCCTTTTTAAACAGGTGACTTCTCGCAAGCGCCGCAAACGCATTAAACGCATTCCGCTCCTTAAAATTCTGCGCGAGCCTCACCGTCTCCACTGCCGCCCAGAAACCGTAAACGTAAATGATCTCCTCACGCACGGCCGGCGCGAAAAACTGAACCACCCACAACACAAAAAGACCCGCCGCCTCCCAAAGCCGGAAATCCATGCTCGCCAGGAATAAAAACCCAAGGTACGATTGGACGATCGTCAAAAGAATTTCCACCTTCTGGTGGTCGTCGAACACGATCTCCCCGACCCGCCCCAGTCCGAAGGAATAAATAAAAGGCACCATGGCGATGAGCACCGTCCATTGGTTAATGGAAGAAGAGACGAAATTGGAGAGCGCCATCGGGGCCTTCGTCACCTGCCTCGCCCAATGAAAGGCCGAAAGCTTCTCGGGAAATTCGCTCAAAAACGGCGCCACCCATTGCACGAAGACGAACTCCGACACGCCGGCCGCCAGGGCCAAGGCCAGCATCGATTCCAAAAAAGGATGCGCCGCAAAGTACAAGACCACGCCGCCCAAGAGGAAAAGGAATAGGATGACAAACGGCGTCCCCGGCTTTCCCAATCCCATAATCCACCTCGGTACGCGCCCCAAATCTTCGATGCCTTCCTCCTCCCGCGGCGGCATCCTGGAAACAAGGTAAAGATAAACAAAATAAATCGCCCCAAGGACCACGCCGTCCCAAATCCCCAGCGTCCCCTTGAAATAAACGACCAGCATGTAAAGGAGCGCCGGCACGAGGGATAAAACGGCGATGGAATGCTCATCCTCCATCTGGATGCTCCAGAACCCCTTGCGGCTTGGGTCCTTACGCCCGAAAAACACGGCGACAAAATAAACCATCGGCCACCCCAGCCCCACGAAAAGCCTCAGCGACCCCGTAAAATTCGCCGTCACCAGATGCATCTTGGACGGGTCGTGCGCCGCCGACCAGGCGATGACAGCCTCCACCGCAAACTCCGGGAGCGTCTGAACCCACGCCAAGACCGCCAGGGCCAGCCCCTGGGAAATATAAAATTGCCCGCATTCCGCCGCCCAGGCGATCACGAACGCCGCGAAAATAACCGACGGAAAAGTCCACGCCGCATGAATCGCATCCATAAGGCCTCTTACTATATCACCCCGCCCGCCCCAGCGCCAGTTCCGGACGGGGAGGTTCTAATTTCCGCCCAGGCCCAGTTTCTTCTTTACGTCACGGTTGATTTGCGCTATCGCCTCGTGATCCAAGGCCTTCTCGTCGGCGGGATCCTCCCCTTTGCGGGGCGGATTTCTTTTTTGGGAGACCGGAAGATAATGGGAAGGCTCGACGTAAGCTCCGTGGGCCCTGCAATTATTCCGGACGTAGTTGTCGTCGGTCACGACGGTGATCCTTGAAGGATCGCCGCCGCATTCCCTTACCCGGCGGATGATTTCGTCGTCCGCATCGACCCGCGAGCGGGTGAAAATGGAAGCGATTCGGCCTGAAACGTCTCTCCTTCCATTCCCTTCTCCTTCCACGGGATCGACGCCGTCAAACACGATGAGACCTTCGTGATCAGGGTGCTTCTGAAGCCACGAAGAGACCACGTCCCTCAAGCCGTCTCTGGCGCTCTCCAAGCTTCGATCGAGCCTCGATCTAAGCGAGGGAATCTTGTGAATGACGTTGTAACCGTCCACCAGAAGGAGTCTTTTCACCTGTCTTTGCGTCCAGGGTTAGGTTTGCCTGAGATACTCATCCATCGCGCGGGCGGCTTCGCGGCCTTCCTGGATGGCCCAAACAACGAGGCTTTGTCCGCGGCGCATGTCGCCGGCGGCAAAAACGCCTTTGACGCTCGTGGCGTATCGGCCGTACTCGGCCTTCACGTTCGTGCGCTCGTCGCGCTCGATGCCCAGTTGATTTAAAAGCGCGTCCTCCGGCCCCAAAAAACCCATGGCGAGGAGCACTAACTGCGCGGGCAGGATCTTTTCGGAGCCCGGAATCTCTTTGGGAACCAAGCGTCCCTTTTCGTCTTTTTGCCATTCGACGCTTACCAGGCAGATTTCCTTCACTCGGCCTTTTTCATCTCCGGTAAAGCGCTTGGCCGTGACGAGATACCTTCGGGGGTCCGCCCCGAAGCGGGCGGCGGCCTCCTCTTGACCGTAATCCAGCTTGTAAACCTTGGGCCACTGCGGCCAAGGGTTGTCGGAAGCGCGCTCCAAGGGGGGCTTCGACAGGATTTCAAGCTGGGTAAGGCTTTTGCACCGGTGACGCATGGCCGTCGCCACACAATCGGTTCCGGTATCGCCCCCGCCGATCACCACCACGTCTTTTCCTTCGGCGGAAACGTAATTTTTGCCCTTCCGGCCGTCGAGGAGACCCTGCGTGTTCGCCTGAAGAAATTCCATCGCAAAATGAATCCCCTGGAGCCGGCGGCCTTCGATCGGCAAATCTCTGGGTTTCGTGGCGCCTCCGCAAAGGACAGCGCCGTCGAACTCCTTCAAAAGTCTCTCTGCGGGATAATCCTTCCCTACCTCGGTGTTCGTCACAAACTCGACGCCCTCCGCCGCCAAAAGATCCACGCGGCGCTGGACGACTTTTTTATCCAGCTTCGGATTGGGAATGCCGTACATGAGAAGCCCGCCGACCCTGTCCGCCCGCTCGAAAACCGTCACCCAATGGCCGGCTTTGTTGAGCTGGGCCGCGGCGGAAAGCCCCGCAGGACCCGAACCCACGACGGCCGCTTTCCGGCCGGTGCGGACCAAAGGCGGCTCGGGAACCACCCAGCCTTCTTCGAAGCCCTTGTCGATAATGGCGCACTCGATATTTTTGATGGTGACGGGAGGTTCGTTGATCCCCAGAACGCACGAGCCCTCGCACGGCGCGGGGCAAACCCTCCCCGTAAACTCAGGGAAGTTGTTGGTCTTGTGAAGGCGCTCAAGCGCCTCGCGCCACAACCCGCGGTACACGAGATCGTTCCATTCGGGAATCAAATTGTTGATGGGACAGCCGGAGGCCATGCCGGCCAGGAGAACGCCGTTGTGGCAGAAAGGGATGCCGCAATCCATACAGCGCGCTCCCTGCGCTTGCAGTCTCTCTTCGGGAAAATGCAGATGGAATTCGTCCCAGTCGCGGACCCGCTCAAGCGGCGGACGGTCGGCCGGAAGCTCGCGTGAAATCTCTTTAAACCCAGTCGGTTTGCCCATGGTCGTCAGTTCCCGCCGACGCGCGCCAGGTCTTTCGCGTTCTCCTCAAAAGCCGCCATGATCGCTTCTTCGCCGCTTAAGCCCGCGCCCTTGACGCGCTCAAGGGCATGCAAAACGCGCTGGTAATCCTTTGGAATGACCTTCACGAATTGCGGCGCCCTCTCGGCCCATTGCCTCAAGATCTGCTTGGCGCGCTTACTCCCCGTGTATTCGGCATGGCGTTCGATCATCCGGCGCACGCTTTCGATTTCTTCGGGATCCTCAAGCCGCCAAAGCTCCACCATCTGCTTGTTGCATCGGATCGAAAAATCATCTTCCTCATCGAGCACGTAGGCAAGACCCCCTGACATCCCCGCCGCGAAATTGCGCCCCACAGCGCCCAGCACCACCACCCGCCCGCCCGTCATGTATTCACAGCCATGGTCGCCGATGGCCTCGATCACGGCGTCCACGCCGCTGTTGCGCACGCAAAACCGCTCGCCGGCCATCCCGTAAAGGTAAGCCTCCCCGCTCGTCGCGCCGTAAAAAGCGACGTTCCCGACAATGATGTTTTCCTCAGGTTTAAAAACAGACCCGGCGGGCGGATAAACGATGATCCTGCCCCCCGACAAACCTTTTCCGATATAATCGTTCGAATCCCCCTCGAGTTCCAGCGTCACCCCGCGAGGGAGAAAAGCCCCGAAGCTCTGCCCTGCGGAACCCCGAAAACGCAAATGAATCGTATCGTCGGGAAGCCCCTCACTGCCGAAACGGCGCGTCAGCTCACTGCCCAAAATCGTCCCGACCACGCGGTTCGTGTTGCGGATGGGCAGATCCGCCCGGACCGGCTCCTTCCTCAAGAGCGCCGGCTCGCATAATTTAAGAAGGACCTCATTGTCCAGCGCTTTATCCAAACCATGGTCTTGAGGGATCTGGCAGTAACGGCCGATCTCGGCGCCCACTTGCGGCTGGTAAAGCATGTTCGACAAATCAAGCCCCTTCGCCTTCCAATGGTCCACCGCCTTTTTGGCTTCAAGCTTGTCGGTGCGGCCGATCATCTCATTAAAAGCGCGAAAACCAAGCTGGGCCATGAGCTCCCGCACTTCCTGAGCGATCAAACGCATGAAATTCACGACGTGAGCCGGATCCCCGGTGAATTTCCTCCTCAAATCGGGATCCTGCGTGGCCACGCCCACAGGGCAGGTGTTCAAATGACAAACCCGCATCAGGATGCACCCCAAAACCACCAAAGGCGCCGTCGCGAAACCGAACTCCTCCGCGCCCAAAAGCGCCGCGACCACCACGTCCCGGCCCGTTTTCAACTGGCCGTCGGTTTCCACGATGATACGGCTCCGCAAATTGTTGAGGACAAGCGTCTGATGGGTTTCGGCGACGCCGAGCTCCCAGGGAATGCCGGCATGTTTGATGCTCGAAAGCGGCGAGGCGCCCGTCCCGCCGTCGTAGCCGCTGATCAGAACCACGTCGGAATGGGCCTTGGCCACGCCCGCCGCGATCGTGCCGACTCCCACCTCGGCCACGAGCTTCACGCTGATCTTGGCGTAGCGGTTGGCGTTTTTTAAATCGTGAATCAACTCGGCCAAATCCTCGATGGAATAAATATCGTGATGCGGCGGAGGAGAAATAAGCCCCACGCCGGGCGTCGAGTGCCTCACCTTGGCGATCCAGGGATAAACCTTTTGACCCGGTAACTGCCCTCCCTCGCCGGGCTTGGCGCCCTGGGCCATTTTAATTTGAATCTCTTTCGCGCTCACGAGGTACAGGCTCGTCACGCCAAACCGCCCGGAAGCGACTTGTTTGATGGCGCTGTTCCGGGAATCGCCGTTGGGACCGGGCTTGTGGCGTTCCGGATCTTCTCCGCCCTCGCCGGTGTTGCTTTTTCCTCCCAGGCGATTCATGGCAACGGCGAGACTCTCATGCGCCTCCCGGCTGATGGAACCGTAAGACATCGCTCCCGTCTTAAAACGCTTCACGATGGCCTCCACAGGCTCCACCTCATCCAAAGGAACGGGGCGATCCGCCGCCTTCAAACCCAAAAGGCCCCGCAGGGTGCAATAATGGCGCGACTGGTCATTGACCGCCTCCGAATATTCCTTGAAAATTTTGGCGTTGTTCGTGCGGCAGGCCGACTGCAGTTTGTGAACCGTCTCCGGATTGAACAAATGGTATTCGCCGTCGCGCCGCCATTGGTACTGGCCGCCCGCGTCGAGCGTCAAGCCGTTCATCCGGTGATCGGAAAACGCCTCTTCATGCCGCTTCCCCGCTTCTTCCGCCAGCGTGTCCAGGCCCGCCCCTTCCACCCGTGACGCGGTCCACGTGAAATACCGGTCGATCACCCCATGATTCAAACCGATCGCCTCAAAAATCTGCGCCCCGCGGTAACTTTGGATCGTGGAGATGCCCATTTTCGACATGGTCTTGACCACGCCCTTGGCGACGGCCTTGGCATAGTTCTTGACGGCCGTTTGGTGGTCCATGTTCTTAAGAAGCCCCTGCCGGATCATGTCGTCGAGCGTCTCAAAGGCAAGATAGGGATTCACCGCCCCTGCGCCGTAGCCGATCAAAAGCGCAAAGTGATGAACTTCCCGCGGCTCTCCCGACTCCAGCACCAGCCCCGCGCGCGTGCGCGTCCCTTCGCGAATCAAGTGATGATGCAAACCGGAAACGGCCAAGAGCGCGGGGATCGCGGCCTTTTCACGATCGATACCGCGGTCGGAGAGAATCAACAGGTTGACGCCTTCCTGAATCGCGCGGCTTGCGCGTCTGTACAACTCCTCCAAAGCCTCTTCCAGCGCCTGGCCTCCTCCGGAAACCTTATATAAAATGGGCAGGGTGACCGATTTAAAATGCGGCCCCTTCACGTGGCGGAGCTTTTCAAACTCTTCGTTCGTCAAAACGGGGCTCTTCAGCCGGATCTGCCGGCAGCTCTCCGGCTCCGGCGCCAATAAATTCCGCTCCGGCCCGATGGTGGTCTCGGTGGAAGTGATGATTTCCTCGCGAATGCAGTCGATGGGCGGGTTCGTCACCTGGGCGAAAAGCTGTTTGAAATAATTGTAGAGGAGCTGAGGCTTGTTGGACAAAACCGCAAGCGGCGTGTCCGTGCCCATCGATCCAACGGCTTCCACCCCCTGCTGGGCCATCGGGGCCATGAGGAGACGGAGATCCTCGAACGTATAGCCAAACGCCTTCTGGCGCAGGAGCACCGTCGCATGATCCGGCTCGTGGACGAACGGCGCCTCCGGCAGTTTCTCGAGCGACATGAGATTCTCGTCGAGCCACACGCGATAAGGACGCTCCGTGACGATTTTGTCTTTTAATTCTTCATCGGCGACGATGCGTCCCTCCTCGGTATCGATGAGAAACATCCTGCCCGGCTGTAGACGTCCCTTGTGAAGCACGCGTTCGGGCGGCACGTCCAAAACCCCGACCTCGGAAGCCATCACCACGAGATCGTCTCTCAGCACGTAGTACCGCGAAGGACGCAGGCCGTTCCGATCCAGCACCGCCCCGATCCTGACGCCGTCGGTGAAAGCGATCGAAGCCGGGCCGTCCCACGGCTCCATGAGACAGCTATGGTACTCATAAAACGCCTTCTTTTTGCCGCTCATGCTCTCATGGTTCGACCAAGGTTCGGGGATCATCATCATCATGGCGTGCGGCAGGGAACGCCCGGCGAGCACGAGAAACTCGAGGCAGTTGTCGAACATCGCCGAGTCACTGCCGTCCGGCGCGATGACGGGGAGTATCTTTTTCATGTCGCCGCCGAAAAGATCCGAATCGCACATCGCCTGTCTCGCATGCATCCAGTTGATGTTGCCGCGAAGCGTGTTGATCTCGCCGTTATGCGCGAGATACCGGTAAGGATGCGCGCGCTCCCAACTGGGAAAGGTGTTCGTGCTGAACCGCGAATGAACGAGGGCCAAGGCGCTTTCCACGGCAGGGTTCGCCAAATCGGGATAAAAAGGCTCCACCTGCTGAGACATCAACATGCCTTTGTAAACGAGCGTCCGGCAAGAAAGGCTGGCGGCATAAAAATACGATCCGCCTTTCATCTTCCCATAGCGGATGGCGTTCTCGGCGCGCCTGCGGATGACGTAGAGCTTGCGCTCGAAGGCCATGTCGTCTTTCAGCTTGGAACCGCGGCCGATGAAAATTTGACGCACAAAGGGTTCGCTCGCCTTTGCGGTAGGGCCCAAAGGCTCATCCCAGGCAGGGACCGTCCGCCAGCCAAGAAGGCTTTGGCCTTCTTCGCGGATCATCTCTTCAAAAACCTTTTCGCAGGCCCGGCGCGCGGACGGATCGGGAGGGAGAAAAATCATCCCCACGCCGTACTCCCCGGGAGAAGGAAGCCGGAACCCCGCTTTCACGGAGGCCTCTTTCAAAAAGGCGTGCGGGACCTGCAGGAGAATGCCCGCGCCGTCGCCCGTATTGGCCTCACACCCGCAGGCGCCGCGGTGGCGGAGATTCAAAAGAACCTCCAGAGCCTGCCGCACGATCTGATGGGACTTCCGTCCCTTCACGTCGACGACAAACCCCACCCCACAGCTCTCCTTCTCGAAAGCCGGATCGTAAAGTCCCTGTTTTTGCGGCGCCTTCGCCAAAACCATGGCACACTTCTCCTCCAATAGGCAAACACGTTAGTATAACAACTACTTTCTCATCTCTCCAACTGGAAAATAATTTGAAAGATAAGCCTTTATAACTCCCCCTGCCCCCTCTTACCTTAAGAGGGGGCGCTCTCCTCCCCTTAAGATAAGGGGAGGCTAGTGCTCTGTAACATTAATTAATGACGATTGAGAAGGGTCTAAATCCCCCCTGCCCCCTTTTAAAT